>CAKTXN010000169.1 GCA_934630905.1 uncultured Eggerthellaceae bacterium | reverse complement strand
CGCACCAAAAGAAAGGGCCTCTACGAACATGCACTTCACCGTGGAAACAGCAGGCGATAGCGCCGTGAACTTGGTGATCTCCTCCGAGATTTCCTGCCAGACCAGCGCCGATGTTGCACGTCTTGCTGCTGCCGTTCGCGCGCAACGGATACCCGGCATCACCGATATCGTTCCTACGTACTGCTCTGTTATGGTGTGCTATGACCCCTTGACGCTCACGTTTGATGAGCTTGAGCAGAACCTGCTGTGCCTAGCGCAAAGCGAAGGGGCCGCATACGAGAGCACTTCGAAGCTTGTCGAAATTCCCGTTGCGTATGGCGGTGTTTTCGGCCCCGATTTGAACGATGTTGCAGCTCAGGCAGGCATTTCTCCCGATGAAGTGATACGCATCCACAGCAGCGTGGATTACCCCGTAGCAATGCTGGGTTTTCTCCCGGGCTTTCCCTATCTTTCCGGGCTGGACGCGCGCATCCACACACCGCGCCTTGATACACCGCGCACCGCAATTCCGCGCGGCAGCGTGGGGATCGGCGGACAGCAAACAGGTATCTACCCCCTTGAAAGCCCAGGTGGGTGGCGCCTTATCGGACGCACGCCCCTGCTTCTTTTCGATGCAGCCGGTACCCGCGAAATCCCCTATGCTGCAGGCGACATAATTCGTTTCGTTCCCATTAGCGAAGCTGAGTTTTACCGGATTGCAGCAGAAGAAGGCACCGATATAAGCGACCTTGCCAACGCGAGGAGCGACTATTCAAGCAACGGCGAAAGCGGCGATGCGCGCGGTGTTTCGGGTGCTTCATCCAAGCGCGAGCCCCTTGCGCACGCCCGATACTCAATCTCACAGGCAGCATTATGAGGCTCATCGTCAAAACAAGTGGCATGCTGGCAACCGTCCAAGATTTAGGACGGCATGGATTCATGGATCAAGGATTCGGCCCTGCAGGCGCCATGGATTCCTGGTCACTGCGCGCCGCAAATGTGCTCGTAGGAAATGGCGAAAACGCGTCTGCTCTTGAGTTCTGCCTGATGGGGCCATCGTTTTGCGTTGAAGAAACAAATCCCGGCGAAAAACTCGTGGTAGCATTTGCGGGTGCCGGCTTCCAGCCCACCATCAACGGCGAGCCTGCTCCGTTGGGAGTTGCACTGAGTCTTCACACAGACGATATCGTGGCGGCCGGAAACGCTCGTGCGGGCAAATACGGATACCTTGCCGTTCGCGGCGGCATTGATGTTCCCTGCGCGTTTGGCAGCGCAGCCACCAGCCTGAAATATCACCTGGGCGGGTTTTCTGGACGTGCTCTTGCGAAAGATGATGTGTTGACCAGCGGAAACTATGACCAGAAAGACATACCCGACTTGGTGCTGCCCGAATGGCTGCGCATCAACAACGTGCTGGGCGCCCCTGCGGATGCGTTTCTTGGCGAAGGCGGCACGTCTTGCACCGAAGAGGGCGGCGAAGGCGTCGCTGCATGCAACACGGGCGCGGCGACAGACGCAACCGTGACACGGGACAACAACGCCGAAGCAAGCAGCGATGGCGCCGTAACCATCCACGCCATCCCCAACCCGCAAGAACGACTGTTCACCGCTAAAGGGATTGAAACGTTTTACGGCACGCCGTACGCCGTTACGCCTGAAAGCGATCGCATGGGATTGCGCTTAGGCGGCGCACCCGTTGAATCAATAAACGGAAGCGACATCATCTCCGACGGCATCCCCTTAGGAGCCGTGCAGATTCCCGCAAGCGGCCTGCCCATTGTCATGATGGCAGACAGACAGACAACAGGCGGTTATGCAAAAATCGCAACAATCGCAACCGCCGATATCGCGCGACTTGCCCAATGCGGCGCAGATCAAGCAATTCTTTTTATGCGAACGAGCGTGCAGCAGGCACAAGAGCTGCTTCGCGCCAAGGAACACGCTTTTGCCACCTGGGCAAACAGCACCGCAAGCCCGCAACAGCTTCTGGATCACCTGCAGTGGCAATGCGCGCAACGCGGCCTTGCCCACCTTTCATACCGCGGGCCGGTGCACTCCGCATCGGTCGAGCGCTATGCTATAACATCCCCTGGTCATGCAAAATAAGAAGAATCGAGCAAACCATGAACCCCGCAATTCCCACTGTAGCGAAACCCGCCAACGTAGACGAAACCGTGTGGCAGAACATGCTTACCGCCACCCCCGAACAAGCGCGGCGCATCATTCGCTCGGGCACTTACGACGCCCCCACCAGCGGTTTATGCCCGGGCTACGCGCAGGCAAACCTTATTGTGCTTCCGAAAGAGCAGGCCTACGATTTCCTGTTGTTTGCCCAACGCAACCCCAAGCCCTGCCCCCTTCTGGAAGTAACCGAAGTCGGAGCGCGCGAGACAACGCTTTGCGCCACCGATTGCGATGTAGCAACCGATTTCCCCCGGTATCGCATTTACGAGAACGGGAACTTGGTGGAAGAAACAACGGATGTATCTTCCTATTGGCGCGATGACCTGGTAAGTTTCATCATCGGATGCAGCTTCAGCTTTGAAAGCGAGCTTATCGAAGCAGGCATTGAGCAGCGTCACAACACCATGGGCCGCAACGTTCCCATGTATCTGACAAACGTTGCTTGCACGCCCGCGGGCAGCATGAGCGGAAACATGGTCATGAGCATGCGCCCCATTCCCCACGGCCAGGTTGTGAAAGCCGTTCAAATCTCTGGCGCCATTCCGAAAGTGCATGGCGCGCCGCTTCATATTGGTGACCCCGCCGCGCTTGGCATCAAGGACATCAACAAGCCTGACTTCGGTGACCCCGTTGATATATTACCTGGTGAAGTGCCGGTATTTTGGGCGTGCGGCGTAACACCCCAGAGCGTGGTCATGAACAGCAAGCCGCCGTTTGCCATTACGCACGCGCCGGGCCACATGCTGATTACCGACACGAAAAACGTTGACTTGAAGGGCTAACACCATGGCACAAGTAGATTTGAATTGCGATTTAGGCGAAAGTTTCGGCGCGTACACTATTGGCTTGGATGACCAAGTTATCCCCCATGTGACCAGCGCGAACATTGCTTGTGGCGCCCATGCAGGCGATCCGAGCGTCATGCGCACCACCGTGCGCTGCGTCCATGCTGCCGGTGTGGCGATTGGCGCGCACCCTGGATACCCCGACTTGATGGGATTCGGGCGACGTGCGCTGGCAATGAGCCCCGATGACGTATACGCAAACATCTTGTACCAGGTGGGAGCGCTGGCCGCCTTCGCAAAAGCGGAAGGCGCGCAGCTGCATCATGTAAAGCCCCATGGCGCGCTCTACAACGCCGCCGCAAAAGACGCCACGTTGGCGCAAGCGATTGCACAAGCCGTCAAAGACTTCGACGATCAGCTTATTTTGGTAGGTCTTGCTGGAAGCGAAAGCATCACCGCAGCTCAAAACGTAGGGCTGCGCGC
>CAKTXN010000168.1 GCA_934630905.1 uncultured Eggerthellaceae bacterium | reverse complement strand
TCATAACCGTAAGTCCAGCAATCGATGAACTCGTGATCAACAAGGTCTTCGCTGATAATAACGTTCAGCATTGCCATACCAATGCAAGCATCCGTACCAGGGCGAACCTGCAACCAAACCTCTGCACGGGAGCCCAGCCAGGTCAGACGGGGATCAATAGAGATGATCTTGGTGCCGTACTGCATGCATTCAACAATCCAGTGACCAATGAAACCATCGGCATTGGACTTCAGCGGCTCGTTGCCCCAAACCATAATTACATCGGGACGGCGAAACGTTGGGTCGGCATAACGAAGCTCGTGAGTTTCAGAAACGTCGATGATGGTCATTTCACCCATCTTTGCTGAAGCACCGATCATACGGGGCAAATAGCAAGCAAAACCAGTAAAACCAAAGTTGCAGACATTAGGGGTTTCCAAAGCAGTAGATGCAAACAGAGGCAACTGCCAACCAATGTTACGACCAGTACCATGGTCAAAAATAATGGTATGGGAACCGTAGTTCTCCTTGATCCAGTTAACTTTCTCGACAATCTCGTCGTAAGCTTCGTCCCAGCTGATGCGCTCCCATTTGTTCTCTCCACGCTCACCAGCACGACGCAAAGGATACTTCAAGCGGTCAGGATGATTAACGGCCTCAACCATATCCAAGCAACGCATGCAAAGCTTACCGCCCGCAAACGGAGACAGCGGATCACCTTCAATGTGAACAAGCTTGCCGTCTTTGTCAACGGACAAAAGCACGCCGCATCCATTATGGCAACCCGGGGGTGACCAGTGATTCGTACGGGTAACGGTGAGATCGCCTTCCTGCCAGCGCCATTCTCCTTCATGATAGGCCTTGCGGTCTATCGAGTCCAAGAACTCGCGGTAGTCCATTTCTCCTCCTCCATCTTTCTCTCTAATTTTTACTGCTTTTATTTCCATAAGCGTCGTTTCAATACAATTGAAAGCAACGCGAAAGGACAAAGTGATTATTCGGCACTAGGCTTTAGGGGCACCAGGAGCCGACGGCATACCCGGCGCAGGAACGCCAGGAGCTGCTGGCATGCCTGGCGCAGCAGGAGCGCCAGGAACTCCAGGAGCGCCGGGAGCGCCAACACCCATTCCAGGGATCTTCGGCAGTTCTGCACCGCATTCAGGACACGTTGTCAAATCAAGAGCGCACTCCGTGCCGCACTCCCTACATTTATTAACCATTTCTGCTGCTTCTGGTCTGAAGCACATCGTTCCTCCTAGTAGTGCATACTCAAAAAGATCATCTGAAGAATCGCTTTGAAGAACGCTGCGTCCCTCTCTCACGACGTTTACATCCTATATTCAGCCTTGTACTTTTTCAACGAAAAACAATATTATTCTTAGTCTTACATAGTATTAAACGAACTCCTATTTCGACTCTTTACTTTAAGTATTTATTCGTAAACTGTTTGTTGATTAATGTGTAGATTTAGACGATAAACGTACATAAATGAGCTTTTTTCCTAAATCAAATTGTTACTTTTCGATATTTATAAAAAGTAGTAGAAATTCAATAATTTCATACCGTACATACACTTTGCTTTTTGGTCTTATGGGCATATCTTTTCAACTAGAAGCTGCAGCGCGCACATTTGCGTTTCGCTCAACCAGTTTCTTGTTTCAGACTTACACGAAGGAGGATCATCATGTGCTTTAGACCGGCAGAAGCAGGCGGCAACGGCCCCGTGCAGTGCCCTAATTGCGGAAAACGCATCAACCGCGTAAACGGCGAGTTGCCCAGCAAGTGTCCATTCTGCAAATCCTCGACCGAGGGATTTGAGGATCTAGAACCCGCTGCGCCTGCTGCCCCCAGTGCACCCGCAGCTCCCGGTGCCCCCGCCGCTCCTGCAGCTCCTGCAGCACCTGCGGCGCCAAAGCCTCCAACCGCTTAATCTTTGGTTGGCAAGGCGATGATTCAGCAATGGAGAGTGCTGGATCATTCCCGTTTGACAGTTACGTTTCGTCTTTGCGCTTCGCAAAACAACGAGCGCATGCGTATTGAAACGTCTGTGATTGTTCTAAAGATAGAGAAATGAGAGGAGAGATTATGTCGGAAAGAAGAATCGAATGCGGCGACGGTACC
Source organism: uncultured Eggerthellaceae bacterium (assembly GCA_934630905.1). Lineage (GTDB taxonomy): Bacteria > Actinomycetota > Coriobacteriia > Coriobacteriales > Eggerthellaceae > CAKUOV01. Next base: position 1,346 of record CAKTXN010000168.1, on the reverse strand, counting down.
TTTAAGTGTCGTACCTGCGCGTGGTCCCCTCCTGGTGACCACCCCGTAGGATGCGGTATGTACCTGACAGTCAAGGACGGCAAAGTAGTAAATGTCGAGGGCGACCCCGATCATCCCATTACCCACGGCCGTCTGTGCGTTCGTTGCTTGACCTTGCCTGAGTACATGTACAACGACAAGCGTATCCTTACCCCGCTCAAGCGCGACCCCAAGGATCGCGGCAAAGATAAGTGGGAGAGCATTTCCTGGGACGAAGCTCTTGATATTATAGAAGAGCGAGTCAACTACATTAAGGCAAATTACGGCGCTGAAGCAATCGTTGCTTTCCAGGGAACCGGCCGTGAGGCAACTCTTTACAAGACCCCCCTGGCATACGCAGCGCTCGGCACGCCGAACAGCTGCTTCCCGATGTCCGGCGACTCCTGCTATGGTCCTCGTTGTTCGGTTGCCGACTTCATTCTGGGCGCAGGCTATCCTGAACTTGACTATGCGGCATATTTCCCCGATCGTTTTGATGATCCTCGCTGGGAATGCCCGAAGTACATTGTTCTGTGGGGCAAAGATCCTTTGTTCTCGAACCCCGACGGCTTCTTTGGTCATACCATCATCGACCTCATGAAGCTTGGCTCCAAGCTCATCGTTGTTGACCCGCGCGTTACCTGGTGTGCAGCTCACGCCGAATATCACCTCCAGCTTCGTCCTGGCACCGATGCTGCTCTTGGTCTGGGTATGATCAACCTTATTATCCAGGAAGACTTGTACGACCACGACTTCGTTGAAAACTGGTGCTATGGCTTCGACGAACTCAAAGAGCGCGCTGCCCAGTATCCCCTGGATAAAGTCGAGGAAATTACCTGGGTGCCTGCCGACCTTATTGCTGAAGCAACACGCGCCCTGGCAAACGCCCATCCGTCGTCCTTCATGTGGGGCCTTGCAATCGACACCAACTCTAACGGTGTTCAGGCTGGCCACTGCTTCTTGATCCTTGCTGCTATTTTGGGCGATTTGGATGTTCCTGGCGGTGTAACCCTGGCCGTACCCGCGTCCTTCATGGGCAAATGGCGCTACGAATGCGCACAGCAGCTCCCTGAAGGCATGATGGAGAAGCAGATTACCGACCTTGAGCATTACCGTGGTTTCCAGGCTGCTCACGTTATCGCGCATCCTGACTGCATTCTGGATACCTTGGAGACCGGCAAGCCTTATCCTTTGAAGATGGCATGGTTCTACGCAACCAACGGCATTGCCAATACCACCAATGCCCAAGGCAAGCGTTGGTTCAAGGCTCTTGAGAAAATGGAATTCAACGTGGTTCAGGACGTCTTCATGACCCCGACCGCCATGGG
>CAKTXN010000167.1 GCA_934630905.1 uncultured Eggerthellaceae bacterium | reverse complement strand
TTCTGCGGCAGGTCAGTGCGTATATGTGCGATTGGTTTCATGTTCATGCGGGCGATTGTACCGCATTGTGGGCGCAACTTCGCCGTGAAGCGCTGTGCGGGCGTGCGTAGTCTGTTAAAATATCCGTTTGGAATAAACCAAGGAAGGCATGTATGACTGTTTATTATGTTGATTACGAGAACGTGCACGCGGGCGTCGATGGTATTGACAAGCTGACCGCGAATGATACTGTGCGCATTTTTTATAGTCCCAAGGCCGATACGATGCGCATTGCGTTTGTCGAGCAGGCGTTGCGCGCGCAGGCGAAAATCGAGCTTATCAGCGTTGACGTGGGAACGCCGAATGCGCTGGACTTCCATTTAGTGGCGTGGCTCTATAGCGAGCTTCCACAGGCAACGGAAGAGCATGTGATTGTGAGCAACGATCACGGCTACGATGCTGCGGATCGCATGGGCGTGCGTCTTGGATTGCCCCAGGTCAGGCGCGTTTCGAGTATTGCGGAAGACCTGGGGCTTCCTCCAACGCCGCTTGCGGAGACGGCGGGGAAGCGTCGTTCGTCATCGCGTCGCGGGGGGAAGGGCCGTCGCGGTGCTGCCGAGGCTCCGGCGGTTGATGCTCCGGCAGAAGCTGCCGAAGCCGTGGAGACCGCACCTGCGGGAAGCGCCGCTGCGGAAGGTGCTGCTGGTGTTGGCACGCCAGTTGCCGCGCCGGTCGATGCCGCCAAGACGAAGGCGAGCGAAAGCTCTGAAGCGGCCGAAGTCGTTACCGCTGTTCAGAGCGCAGAAAGTGCCGCCGAGGTCGCTTCTTCCGTAACAGGAGAATCCGCGCCGACAGTGCCGACCGCTGCATCCGAAGAAGTAAAGAACGGAGAATCCGCTGCGCGCGCGAGCAAGCGTAACGGGAAATCGCGTCGGAAGAAGAAATCTGACAAGAACGACAAGGGCGACAAGGTCGAAAAAGCGGGCGAAGAGCCAGCTGAAAAAACAACCGAGCAGCCTGCGGAGAAGGCGAGCGAAGCGCCGACAGCAGCAGAAGCTGCTGTTGCTGCGGAAATGTCGGCCGCTGCAGAAGCGCCGGCGGTCGTCGAACCTGCTGACATCGCAGCGAACGCGGAGCCAGCCGCCGACCCCGCTGCCGAAGCGGAACCGCAGGCCGTCGCCGTCGAACCCGCAATTGAGCCTGCGTCTGAACCTGCCGCAACCGAGCCCGCGTCCGAAAGTGCCCCGAAGCAAACGCGCAGCCGCAGGCGTCGTCGCTCTGCGAAATCCGATGCGGCGAAAGCAGACGCCGTCTCGAAAACCACTGCACTTCTGGCCGAGCACGAAGTGACGCTGCCTGAAGACCAGCTGAATGTTGTAGTGAAAGCAGCTCAAGCGGCCACCACGAAGCAGGAATTCTATCGCGGCATCATCCAAAAACTGGGTCAAAAACAGGGACTTGTTGTATATGGCCAGGTCAAACAGCTGTTCAAGGAAATCTCTGCAACTGTTTCGGCCGATACCCCTGAAAGCTGATGTTGACAAAAGGTGGGGTAATTTGTCAACAAATGAGCGAATCGAAAGAGGAAACTTCTCATGAATGCAACAGAAAACGTCACCGCTGCCGGATGTGCGGAAGCCATGAAAGCCGCAGAAACCACTCCTGAAACGGCAGCCGAAGCGCCGAAAGGAACGCTCTACGGCGTAAGCGTGGGCCCGGGCGACCCCGAGCTTCTCACGTTGAAGGCGGTGCGCGTCCTTCGTGCGGCCGATGTGGTGGCTGTCCCGAATATTGGACATGGCAGGCAAACGGCCTACGGCATCATTGAAGAACACATTCAGGGCAAGCCGCTCATCGATTGCTCCACGCCCATGCTGCGCGATCGCACGAAAGTCATTGAGGCGTACCGCGGCGTTGCGACCGAAATTGCCGCCGCGCTGGACGAAGGCAAGGACGTTGCGTATGCCGCCATTGGCGACATTGGAGTGTATTCCACGTACTACTACATTCACGAAATGTTAGTTGAGCAGGGGTATCGTGCCGAAGTCATTCCCGGTGTCACCTCGTTTTGCGCCTCTGCCGCGCGCCTGGGTATTTCCTTGTGCGAAGGTCCCGAAGCACTGACGATTGTTCCCGTTATGGCGGGCGATGCGAAAGATGCCGCCATGGCGGTTCCCGGCACGAAAGTTTTCATGAAGAGCGGTCGCGAGTTGGATGCCGTGCGCGAAATTGTAGAGCAGGCCGGCATACTGGATACTACATCGCTCGTGGCAAATTGCGGTTTGGAAGACGAAGCGCTCTACCCGCATCTTGCCGATGTTCCCGCTGATATGTCCGACTACTTCACGTTGGTCATCGCAAAGGAAAAATAAGTGCGGCGAAAGTCGCAATGATCCAGGGACGCTCGTACATAAGGGGAGAATAAGGGGAGAACGTGGATACGTTTGCAGCGAAACTCAAACACAGCTTGGGCGAAATCGATGTGCGCTGGCCGTCGGTTAAGTTTTTGAGTCTGGGCTTTTACAGTGCGTGGATTTTGCTCATGATGAGCGGCTCAAGCATTGTTGCCATGCCGGCGCATCTTGTTTCGGGCGTGTCTCATAATATTCTGTATCTTGCTTCGGGCGTTCCCTTGTGCGCAACGCTTCTTATTTTAGGAGCGGCGCATCGCAGCGTGCATCGCTATATCACGCGCGGTCCGCTTGTTCCCTGCATGGGGCTGCTTGCTTCGTTTTGCACCGCGATTATTTTGGGCGCGTTTGGCGGCAATTTTGGAACAGAGATTTTTGTGCTGGTCAGCGCGGGTACGGGCATTGGAACGGCGTTTGTGTGCGTGCGTATTGGCGACATGTATTCGTATCTGAATGGTAATCGCATTTTCTTCACGGTGTTTTATACGGCGGTTATCTCCAATCTCATATACTTCATGTGCGCTGCTATTGCGCGACCGCTTGCGCTTATTGTTTTGTCGTCGCTTCCGTTCTTGGCGGTGCTGTTTTGTTTCATCCGAGGCGAAGAAGGGGCCGCGCACGATGCCGATGCGATTCCCATCGAAATGCTGCCTCGAGGGTTTTTCTTCCGTTGTGTTGCTGTGGTGTTCGTTTTCGCGCTGGCGGTGGGTGTGTTCAAGGGAATCGCAACGCTGGAGCTTCCTACGGAAATCGTGCGCGATGAATCGATAACATCGGTATTCGCCAGCCTGAATGTGAAGCTGGTTTTGCTGGTGGGTTGTGCGCTCTACCTGGGTGCTCATTCCTTCGACATTGGAAAAATCTATTACCCGATTGCGACAATCGCCTGTCTGGTGATCTTGGTTTCGCCGCTGCTGGGTGAGACATTCCGTTTTGCGCAACTCGTTATCGTTGATGTTTCGTACAACATCTTCATTCTTGCTATTTGGTGCATTCTGGCAAGTGTCGCTTCGCAGACAACGCTCTCCTCAACGTACGTTTTTGGTCTTGGCCGCGGCGCCTCTGCGGTGGGCACTACGC
>CAKTXN010000166.1 GCA_934630905.1 uncultured Eggerthellaceae bacterium | reverse complement strand
GTGCAGGACGCGTGCAGCCGTCAAACCCTAGTTGCGACGCTTGTCGATCTTGCGAGCAACCACGTCGCCAATCGTCTGAAACACCTGCACGAAAATCACGCACAGTACCACGGAGACAATCATAACCGCCGTGTTCCAGCGCTGATAGCCGTAGCGAATGGCAATGGAGCCCAGGCCGCCGGCGCCAACGGTACCCGCCATGGCCGCATAGCCGAATAGCGTGACAAACGTGATGGCCGCACCGCGCACAAGGGACGGCAAGCTTTCCTTCAGCATGACCTTCGTCACAATCTGGAAATTGCTCGCGCCAAAGCTGTGAGCGGCTTCGATAAGGCCTTCGTCCACTTCCGCCAGCGACTGCTCCACCATGCGCGCAACGAATGGCGCTGCAGAAACAGTCAGCGGCACGATCGCGCCCTGCACGCCCAGCGACGTGCCCACCACCAGGCGGGTGAAGGGGATAATCGCCACCAGCAAAATGATGAACGGAATGGAACGGCCAATGTTGATGACCCATCCCAGCACGGTGTTCACGCCCTTGTTCGGCGCCAGGCCACTTGCCTTCGTCATATGGAACCACGTGCCCAACGGCAGGCCAATCACGTACGCCAACAGGCACGATACGGCGGTCATCAGGAACGATTCCCAGCAGCCCACCGCTAAAAGCACGCCGAATTCATCGAGAAATGCGCTGATTGCTTCCATTTACAGCACCTCCTTGTCTTCGACGGTGCCATTGTAATGGCTGATGAGAAGCTTCGTTGCCGTGCTCTGCGGGTTCTCGAACACGTCCATGGTGGGGCCAACTTCGGCAATTTTGCCATGATCGATAACGGCAATGCGGTTGCACGCGCGCTTCGCCACGTCCAGCGAGTGCGTGATCATGACCATGGTCACGCCCAGCTCGCTGTTGATGTCGCGCAGCAAATCCAGAATCTGGATGGTCGTGCGGCTGTCAAGGGCGCTGGTGGCCTCGTCGCACAGCATGATTTTGGGCTGGTTCACCAGGGCGCGCGCAATGGCCACACGCTGCTGCTGACCGCCGGAAAGTTCGCTGGGGTAGCTCTTCGCCTTGTCGGCAATGCCCACGCGTTCCAGCAGCTCAAGTGCACGTTTCTGGTCCTTCTCGCCACGAATCTCCAGGGGGAACATGACATTTTTCAGCACGGTGCTCTGCTGGAACAGGCTGAAATGCTGGAAAATCATGCCCACGCTGCTGCGGAACTCGCGCAGCGCTTTGCCGGAATATTCGGTCACATCTTTCCCATCGATGACGATATTGCCCGAACTGGGCTTTTCCAGCATGTTGATGCAGCGCACCAGCGTGGATTTGCCTGCGCCGGATTCACCGATGATGCCAAAGATGTCGCCGTCCTCAATGGTGAGGCTTACGTGGTCAAGCGCGGCGAATTCGCCTTCGCGCGTGCTGTAAACCTTGGAAATGTCGTTAATTTCAATCATGTATCAATCAAGCCTTATTCGCAGGTCAAGGATGTCGGACCTGCGCCCGGCATCCTTGACGTGTTTGCAACTGTTGTTGTGAGCCTTCCCATTATCCTCGCTTATCAGAGGAAAGGGAAGAGGGAAGATCGAAGAACTTAAAGCTTAGAACAGGGGGACAACAGCGCCTTGGTAGGTGTCCTCCATGTACTGCTTGACTTCGGGGGAAGTCAGCGCCTTGTACAGGGCCTGAATCTTGGGGCTGTCCTGATCGCCGTCCTTCACAACCAGCACGTTGCCGTACTGGCCGGCCACCAGGCCTTCGGAAGACTCGATGGCCAGGGCGGACTTAATATCAATGCCGGCGGAGATGGCGTAGTTGCCGTTGATTACGCCGAAGTCGCAGTCAGCAAGCACATGGGGAACGTTGGCGGCTTCGACTTCCTTGATTTGCAGGTTCTTGGGGTTGTCGGCGATATCCTTAACGGTTGCGGTCAGGCCAGCGCCATCCTTGAGCGTGATCAGGCCTTCCTGCTGAAGCAGCAACAGAGCGCGCGCTTCGTTCGTGGTGTCATCGGGAACGGCGACCACGGCGCCATCCTTAACATCGGTCAGAGACGAGGACTTGCCGGCGTAAATGCCGAACGGCTCATAGTGAACGTAGCCAACGCTAACCAAGTGGGTGCCGTTTTCCTGGTTGAAGGAGTCCAGGTAGTTGATGTGCTGGAAGTAGTTGGCGTCAAGTTCGCCCTGCTCAACGTTGGTGTTCGGCAGCACGTAGTCAGTGAACTCGGTAACCTTGAGCGTGTAGCCTTCTTTTTCCAGCAGCGGAGCAACTGCGTCGGTCAGAATGTCGTAGTGGGGAACGGTGGCGCCAACGGTGATGACCTTGTCGTCGCTGGCGGCGGAGGCGCTGCCCGAAGCGCTGGCGGACGAGGACGAGCTGGACGAGCAGCCAGCCAGGGCAAACACGGAAAGCGCCAAAGTTGCGGCAACCGCGCCCACCAAAACTTTCTTGTTGAACTTCATGGTTTGAATCCTTTCGTTTGTCGCGTGCTGCGACTTTTGTTTCTTTGCAAACGTCGTTTTTCGAAAAGCGTTTTTTGACGTTGCTTAGTATGCACCTTTTGGTTGAAAGGTGGTATTACTTATACTTAATACCTGGTATTGAATTTTAGCGAATGCCAGCGAAGGGGAAGGTGCCGGCGGCGTGATGGCCCGGCGGCTCGAGGCGTCAGCCGCCGGGCGCGCGGGTGCCGGCGGCGCGGTGAAGCCTCTAGGTGCGCGGGTGCCGGCGGCGCAAAAGGTGAAAAAGACCCCGTCACTTTTTAACATGCTAGCGCTTCTTTAGCCCACGCCCGCGCGGGTTGCCTGCGGGTCGCTTCGCCAAACGCGATGACGCCGCAGTAACGAAAACGGTACCATCAATGCATTTGCTGCGAGAAGTAGCGCGGTGCTGTTGTAAAATAGCGCATGGTCAGTGACGCGCCGGCGTGGCGTGGCTGCCCAGTGCGTCGATTTTGCTTTTCAGCGTCTTCTGTGGGGGTGCGACCTGCGATGGAGGCGAGATAGGCAAATCAAGATGCAATTCGCAGGAAGTGCGAGCGACTGCGAACGCAACTAATAATATAGAGAATAGGATTCGCATGGATCTTTCACTGGGTGCATTGTTCGTTCAGATGGCGACGTATCCAACATTGGGCGTCATCTTGGCACTCGTTATTGGCGTTACTCTTATTGCGGGCGCAACCGACGCGCCGAACGCCATTGCAACCGCCGTTTCCACACGGTGCATGAAGCCGGGGACCGCATTGGCCCTGGCTGCGGTGTTTAATTTCGTGGGCTTGATGGGCATGACCTACGTTTCCACCGCGGTTGCCCACACTATGTTCAGCATGGTCGATTTCACCGGCGATCCCCACTTAGCGCTTATGGCGCTCATGGCTGCCATGGTGGCATCCATTGGATGGGGCGTGTTCTGCTGGTTCCAAGGCATCCCCGCATCGAAGTCGCATTCGCTGATTGCGGGCATCACCGGTGC
>CAKTXN010000165.1 GCA_934630905.1 uncultured Eggerthellaceae bacterium | reverse complement strand
CACTACAAACAGAGGCAAAATAAAACGGAATTGACAGAATTCATAACAAAATGATAAATATTTGTCGAATTTTCTGTGAAGAATCGCATCGTTTTGGGGCTGATTTGTTTGGACTTTTCTATTGAAAGTGTTATAATAAAAATAATTTCCAGCATATTTCCATATCGACAGAGAGCCTGCAACTTGGCAGGTCTGGAAACTAGCCTGCTCTGTTAGAGGAACCGCAGGAATTTTCATGTATTTTGTTAGATTGAAGGAGCGTATCGGCAGGAAAATCTTGCCGATACAAGGAATAGTATGACAATTTATCCAGATGAACGAAATCAAGAATTAACCACAAAACAAAACGAAATCACCTTAAAGACATCGAGGCTCTTTGGCGTTATCCTTGCGGTGCTATCGGCGATCTTTGTGTTTGCAGTCATCAAGCTTGGTATCAACGAAAGCACAAACGAGCTGGCGTGCGCGGAGGTGGAGGCGAACGCGCTGCTCCAGACGACCATATTAAAAACGCATATGAACGACCAGTATGAGCCGCTGATGGCAGCCTCCATGATGCTGGAAGGCGGAGAAACCTTTGGCGGCGAGAGTGCGCGTCTTGCATTAAATGCCATTAAGCAAACGCATGAGCTTTGCATTTTTGGATTCGCCAACCTAGAAGGCGATGTAACCAACTGCATTGGAGAATACATTGGAAATATCTGGCACCGTGACTACTTCCAGAATATCATAAACGGAACCAGCACCTGGGAATGCGAGTATGTGGAGTCGACCGTAAAATCCAAAGAGCCCAGAATTATATTTTCCTGCCCTGCCTATGATCAGAAGGGGAACCTGATCGGAGCGCTGTTTTCCAGCAAGGAGCTGAACGTTTTGAAGCGCGCACTCTTTGAGAATGATTTGTTCGGTACAGGTTCCAGCTATTTTATCTGTGATGAGGAAGGCAAGGTTCTGGTTGACAGCATTGACAGCGCGAAAGAGTGCGGTTCGGACTTGCTCCATCGTTCGCCTGATTCTATTTTTGATACAATACCGGAATTAAAGGGGCTCGGCGCTGAGAATGGAAAGAGCCGGGAAATTGAGGTGGATGGCAAACCGTACTTTACCTCCATGATACCTTTGGGTGTGAATGATTGGAAGGTTGGCTGTATCGTGGATGGCGATGCGGTTGCCAAGGAGTATGCCGATACCGCCCAAACGATTCGGAAAATAACCTACGAAGCGCTGGCAATCTCCGGAATCGCCATCGGGTATATTTTGGTTCTTGCGCTGCAAAGCATCTCTCGAAAGCGTCACGAGCTGTATGTCATCAAAAAATATAATCACAACTACAGAACCCTGCTGCGTGAGCTGAACTGTACAGTCGTTGAATATTCTCCCGAGGATTCTTCTGTCAATTTAATCCATGATTCCTGTCGGGCCTTTAACCTGCAAAAATTGATAGAATCGGACACTGCCTGTCAGGAGTATGTGAACCAGCATCCGGAATTTGGCTTTGAGCAGCTGAAGGATTACACCAAGGAAGCAATCAGAAAAAAGGAACCACAGACCTTTGAATCGATTCTTCGGGATAAGGATGAAAAGCCGCATTGGCTGAAGGTGATTTTGATTCCGATGATTTCTGATACCGGCTACATCAAGATTTTGGGTACGACCCTTGATGTCACGAGTATGCACGAGGAATTTTTCAAGATGGCGGAGATATACGCTCAAGTTCCGGGTGGCATCCATCGAGTTCGTCTCAGCAGTCCAAAACACATTGAATTTTATAGTGAAGGTCTGTGCGAAATGCTGGGCTATACCCACCACGAGGTCGGCGAGATCCTTGGACCTGAGATGAACTATCTGAAATTGATTCATCCGGAAGATCGAAAAACCTTTTCGGAATTTTGCCGAAGGCTGTCTGAGTCCGAAAGAAAAGAAATGCTTGAGTATCGGATGCTCTGCAAGGATGGCTCCGTGATTACTGTCGTAGATACCGCGGAGTCAAAGAGAAGCTCGACAGGTATCATGTACGGTTATTCTGTGGTCGTCGATTCGAAGATGTATAAACAGGCACAGGCAGCGCTGGAAAAAGAACTGGCAGAAACCAAGGCGGATTTGGAGGAGCTTAAAATCAAAAACTTTACCAGCCAGATGCAGCCGCATTTCTTATATAATACGCTGGCCTCCATCCGTGAAATCGTTCTGGATGACCCTGAATATGCGTCGGAGCTGCTTTGCGACTTCACGACACACCTTCGGGCCTGCCTACGCTCGGTTACTTCCGACACCTTGGTTCCGTTTTCGCGGGAACTCGAAAACATCGAGGCCTATGTGCGGATTGAGAAAATGCGCTTTGGCGACAGACTTGAGATTCGGTACGAGTGCGAGGAGCAGGACTTTCTCGTGATTCCGCTGGGGATTCAGCCACTGGTGGAGAATGCGATTCGGCATGGCGTCTATAAACGCGGCAAGCAGGGCGGAACGGTCATTGTGCGGACAGCCCGCAAGCAAGATAATATCGAAGTTGTTGTGGAAGATAACGGTGTCGGTTTTGACTATGATTCCATCATGCAGGAAATCAAGGCGGGCACACGGGATTCTACAGGAATGTTCAACCTGATTTTCCGGTTCGAAAGAATCTTAAATGCAAAGGTTAAGGTGGAAAGCCAGCCTGGCGTTGGCACCCGGATTACAATTTTGATACCTATCAAGGAGGAAGAACGATGAGAGCGATCTTGGTTGACGATGAGTATTTGATGCTGAAGAGCTTTATGCGATGCAGCGCGGATATTCCGGAAATCAATGTCATTGGGCTGTTTGATGATGCAGAGAGTGCGCTCGCGTTTGCCAAAGAAAATCCATTTGAACTGGCGTTGCTGGACATCAAAATGCCTAAGATGAACGGAATCGAGCTGGCCGTCAAGTTGCGGGAGCTTGACCCGGATTTGCTGGTGGTGTTTATCTCCGCCTACGGTGAGTATTTAAGAGACTCCAATATTATCGGTGGGGATGATTATATCGTCAAGCCCTATAAAAAGGAAACCATTGAACGCATGGCAAAGAAGATGGTCCTGCTCTCAAAACGGCAGCAAAAGGACATCTATCTGCAAATGTTCGGAAAATTTAATGTCCTGAAGCATGGCGTTCCTCTCCCGCTGACCGGAAAAACAAAGGAAATCCTGGCACTGATTGCCTGCAAGCGAGGCAAGGAAATCAGCAACGAGGAGATTTACACCGTTGTCTGGGAGGGAAGAGAGTACAGCAACGAGCACATGAAAACCTATTATAATGCAATCAGCCGCCTCAAGCGGATTCTTTCGGATAGCGGGGTTGAGAATCTTCTCATCTCGACCGCCCGAGGACAGATGCTGAATATGGAGATGTGCGACTGCGACTACTTTGATTGGCTGGACAAAAAGAGCAACAGCCAAAGCCGCTTTGAAGGAGAGTTCCTTTCGGAATACTCCTGGGGCGAAAGCACCTTGGCCGGATTGCTGAATATGGATTGCAGCAGTTTTTG
>CAKTXN010000164.1 GCA_934630905.1 uncultured Eggerthellaceae bacterium | reverse complement strand
ATGATGTTTTGCGGCTTGATGTCGCGGTGGATGAGGTCCTGATTGTGAGCAACGTTGAGCGCCGAGCACACCTGCGAACCGATTTCCGCAACTTTGCGCTGGTTGAGCGCGCCGCGCGCTTTGATGCCGGTCTTCAGATCGGTGCCGCGGATGAGCTCCATCACAATGTAGTACGTGCCGTTATCGTTGCCCCAGTCGTAGATGTTTACAATGTAGGGACTTTGCAGGTTGGCGGCAGCAGCGGCTTCCTGCTTGAAACGCTGGGTGAAATCGGGGCTTTCCGCATACTGGGGCAGCATCACCTTTACCGCAACGGTGCGTCCCAGCACGGTATCCTGAGCACGGTAGACCTCCGCCATGCCTCCCACGCCAATGCGTTCTGTAATTTTATAGCGGTCGCTAAAGACCCGTCCTACGAAATCGCCAGCCATTTCTTTGCTCCTTAAGGCTTTTTTGCCGTTATCCCTATATCCTTTTACAAATTACCCTGAACACGCAATGCGGTTTCCAAAATGTTTTTCGCGCGGCTTGTGGCAATACCGCTTTCGCCCTTCTCAATGACAATTGCGACTACCACGCTTGCGTCATCAGAAGGACCCATGCCCACAAACCAATAATTGTTGCCATCATCAAGCTCCGCCGTGCCCGTTTTGCCTGCAATCTGCACGCCCGATACGGCGGCTGCCTGGCCGGTGCCGTTGTTTACCACGCCTTCCAAAACAGTGCGCACGCGCTGTGCGGTGGCGGCATCGGTTGCTTTGAACAGTTTCGACGGCGAAGTGGTGTAGCTTCTCTCTCCGTTGGCATTATAAATGCTATCTACCAGGTACGGCTGCTGTATTACGCCATTGTTGGCAATGCCGCAGCCCACCAGGGCCATTTGCAGCACGGTTGCTTGCGGGCCGGCAGCGCTCTTGTGCGTGGCCGAAGTTTCACCCACGGGCTCGCCTGCGGCAGCCCAAGCGGTTTCCCACGTGGTCATGTCGTTGGGGTCGGCCATGAGCGATGTGACCAGGGGAAGGTCGAAGTTGATGCTGGTATCGAAGCCGAACTTGTCGGCGCTGCTTACCAGCGTGTTCGCGCCCAGCTGAACGCCCAGCTGGCCATATACGGTGTTCGAGGAAACTTCGGTCGCGCGCGCCAGCGTAATGGTTCCGTAATCGGTGCTTGCGAAATTCCTGACCGGCGCGTTACCAATGTCCATGGAACCGGGGGCGCTATAGGTGGTGTCTTCGCTTGCCGTGCCCGTTTCCAGGGCGCTGGTGAGCGTTACCATTTTGAACGTGGAGCCCGGTGCGTACAGGGCTTGGGTTGCGCGGTTGTATACCGACATGTTGCCGTCGGTGGAAGAAAGCGCCTGGTCCGGGTTGGAGGCATCGTAGGTAGGCGAAGACGCCATGCCCAACACCGCGCCCGTTTTCGGGTTCATAACTACGCAGGCGCCCGTGTAGCCGGAAAGCGCTTGTTCGGCGGCCTTCTGGATTTCGGAGTTCAGCGTGAGCGTGATGTCGTTTCCCGCGGTGCCCGAACCGGTAACGGCAGCAAGAGCATCGTTCCAGGTGGCGAAGCTTTTCTTGCCGGTCAGCACGTCGTTTTGCGACGATTCGATGCCGCTTGAGCCGTACGTTTCAGAGAAGTAACCCACCACGTGCGCGGCGGTTGTTCCTTGCGGGTACTCGCGCGTGTACGTGCCGTCTTCGTTGGCGGTGCTTTGCGCCAAAATCACGCCGTCGCTCGTAGAAATGGAGCCGCGCTGAATCTTCGCGTTATTCAAAATGGTGTGGTTGTTCGCTGGCATGGCTTTGTAGTCGTCGGCTTTGACAACCATGATGCTGGTCAGGTTGCCCACCAGCAGCGCAAACATCACGGCAAACACGCACATGCCGCTCGTCAGACGTTTGCCCAGTTGAAAGCGGCCAAGCGCGTTGTTGGGGCTAATGATGGTGGTGGCCGAGGTGATTTCTTCGTCCAGGCTGGTGCCTTCATCGCCGCAGCGCATGAGCAGCGCAACGCAGATAAACGCCATGAGCAGCGATGATCCGCCTTTGCTTACCAGGGGAAGGGTCAGGCCCGTAAGGGGAATGAGCTTTGTCACGCCGCCTACAATGATGAACGCCTGCAGCACAATGACGGTGGTCAGGCCTGCCGCCACAAACGAGCTCACATCGCTTTTCGCACGCGCCGCCGTGGCAAAGCCGCGAATGGCAAAGCTCAGGTACAGCAGCAGCAGCGCCGCCGCGCCCAGAAGGCCGGTTTCTTCGCCGATGCACGCGAAAATGAAGTCGCTTTCTACCACGGGGATAAGCGTGGACAGGCCTTCGCCAATTCCCGTGCCGAACAGTCCGCCGTCTGCCAGGGAATACAGGGTTTGCACCAGCTGGTAGCCGGTGTTTTGCGCGTCAGCGAAAGGATCGAGCCACGTTTGCACGCGCACTTGCACGTGCGAGAACAAAAAGTACAGCGCCACCGCGGCAATGCTTGCCAAAAGCAAGCTTATGACCAGGTAAAACTTTCGTCCGCTGGCGAAATACAGCATGGCAATGAACACGAAGAAGAACACCAGCGCGCTGCCCAGGTCCTTCTCGAACACCACAATGACCACGGCAACCGCCCACATGAACAGCAGGGGCAGCAGCGTGCGCACATCGGGCAGCTCGAACGGTCCCACGCGCCACGTGAACACCGAGAGCATTTCGCGGTTGCTGGCAAGGTAGCCCGCCAGGAACAGCACGATGGCGATTTTCGCGATTTCGCCCGGTTGGAAGCTGAACGGTCCGAACGTGAGCCAAATGCGGCTGCCGTAGCTTTCGGTGCCAATAACGGGCAGCAGGGGCGATAGCAGCAGTGCGAAGCCGATGACCGCCATGACGTATTTGTATTTTGCCAGTTCATCGATGCTTTTCACGAAGATGAGAACGGCAATGAACGCCGCCACGCCCAGCGCAAGCCACATGAGTTGCTGGTTGGCAAGGTCGGGGTTGATGCGCGTGATGAACGCCATGCCAACGCCCGTGAGCGCAAACGTGATGGGTAGCAGCGCAGGGTCGGCGCTGGGCGCTAGTTTGCGCACGGCAAGGTGCGCTACCACGAACAGCCCAAACATGATAAGGGGAACGGAAATGGCAGAAAGCCCCACTTGCTGGCCTTGAGTGATGGCAAGCATGATGAACAGCAGCACGATGATGGGTGCTGCCGCACAGAGCAAAAACAGTTCTGTTGCTCTTCTTGACATGGGGTTTTCTATGCCTCGCTTTCGGTTGTTGTTGTGGCGGCGGTGGCTGCGGTGCTGCCGCCGGTTGCGGCGGTTGCGGCGGTGTCGGTTGCGGCGCCGGTTGCTGTGCCTGCGTTGCTGACATCTTCGCCACCTGCGGTAACGCTCTTGTTGCGTGCGGCGTCTTCCGCATATTCCTGCGCCAGGCGGCGCGCTTCGTCCAGGTTGTCGGCCTTCACGCCATCGCCGCGCAAGCGTTGCGCCAAGCCGGCGTTCAGGTCATCCACGTTGATGGTGGTTTCTTC
>CAKTXN010000163.1 GCA_934630905.1 uncultured Eggerthellaceae bacterium | reverse complement strand
ACATCGGTCAAGTTCAAAAGGTCCTGGTCGTTCGTGCTGGCCACGGGATACATTGTTTTATCGGGAAACGTCATAGCGTTCAAAAACGTCTGCATCGATGTTTTCAAAAGGTTCACGAACGGCTCTTTGACCGGGTATTTTTTCGAGCCGCATAAAACGGAATGCTCAAGAATGTGAAACACGCCGGTGCTATCTTGCGGAGGCGTGCGAAACGAAATAGAAAATGCTTTGTTTGCATCGTCGCTTTTCAGGAACAGCAGACGTGCGGCCGTTTTTTCGTGACGCATCACGTAGGCGCGCGCGCCAATTTCAGAAACGTCGGTGGTGTCTGTGAGCGTAAACCCCGTTTTTTCCAGCGTCTCCTTAAGGACACGTTCCTCTTCGCGCGTTGCGGCCGATTCGTCGATTGTATGTTCAACCATATCTTTGCCTTTCGGTGTCGATGTTTTTCCGCCTGCAATTTTCCCTCAAAGCACAATGCAGATGCAACAGTTCTTTGCGATTGGCGCTTCCTGCTGCTTCTGCGTGGGTTTCCGCGTGCCGCGGTCTGGGTTGCTGCAGATTCGGCGCAGGTGCGTTGCGTTCCGTGGGTTGCTGCGTGACACGATTTGAATTACTTGCGGATTCGGTGTATGTGCGCTGCTTTTGCCCATGGTTTCGCGCGTTGCGATTCGAATCGCAGTGGCTTTGTGCTTCCTGCATCGCATGCGCGCGGCATCTTGTCAAAAAATAAGGGCCAATGTGCAAAATATTCCTGTTCGGGGTGGTAGTAACGTCCGCGATGGTGGATCTAAAGAGCGTCGAATAATTGCGACCTGGGGAAACGTCACGAAAGTTGCACTCGAAAGGCGAGAAGCAGCATTTACGGCGTCTTATTTGCCTCCTGTACCTACCCCGAACAGGCATATTTTGCACATTTATGGCAAAAAAACGACAAACTGCTTTTCTCGAAGGGCTCGATTCATGTCGGCGCTCGTGATTTCTTGTTTTTTGGCACTCGGGCGCACTGGCTGTCTGTTGTCAAAGTCGTACCGCATCAGTTTGAGCCCGCTTTTTCGATTGTGGCCGTTTTCCGACCTCGGTCAGTTCGATGTTTCAACAACGCACGCGTCTTTCTGATCGAAATAAAATGGTAAATGGCTGAAGCGGCTGGCTTCAGGAATGCGCGCGGCGGGTAAGTAGCTATAATGGCGAAGAATCAAGGCAATGGTAAATTGCGCTGGGACCGCGTTGGAACTGCGGTACGTTGGAATTGCGGTAATAAGCTGCGATAATTGGTATAAGCTGTGGACAACCGGTTGCGCTGGCAGCCCGTAATGAGTAGCAAGATTAAAGGAGGACGGCCGTTATGGCTCAAGATGCCTATAATCATATTTCTTTTGAAGACGACGAAGAGGAAGTGTTTGTCGTAGGCGCTGCGGCGGTCTCGTCTGCTTCGACAGCGCGCCAAAGCAATGTTTCCAATGCTGATGAAGCTTATGAAGATGCACGAGAAATTGCAGATGAAGTGGCTGCTTTTTATGACGTAGCTGCAGAGGAAGACTTTGGTACGCCTGTCGCGGAAAGCAACGCGGATGCTGATACACGCGCTACGGCGGGGGCATCTACTGGCGCGCCGCGTGATGTATCGGGCGCGGAAGCAGGGGAGGCAGCGGCAACAAGTGCGGCCAAGCGCCAGAAGAAACAGCGCAATAGCGAGCATGAGCAAACTGCCGAAGACCTATTGGGTGAGCCTATGCCGCTTTTGCAGAAAATCATTATCGCTGCGGCGGTTGTAGGCGTTGCTGTTTTGGTGGCGTATCTTGTTTTAGCGTAAAGTTGAGTTCCCTTGGATTCGGCCAAGCGGTGCTTTGGCCTCTTGCCCGATTTTTTCGCACGCCGGCGTTTTTCTGGCTGCTGAAAACGCCTGTTTGTGGCGTGCGGTTTTGCATCAAATTTCGCCATCTATCCAAAAAAATTCAACCGAAAAGGTGTTGAGCAACAGCCGCTCAGGTGTTGATCAACACCCTTTTTATTGTTTCCCCTCTTGCGCGTGGGTATTGTCCGTGCTACCAGACGACCCCGCAAAAAGGAGGATTTTCATGGAAACTTATATCAACGACGCAGCGTGTCGAGGTGCTGTTCCGTCCGCGTTAGAGGACTGCGGAATGAAATCACGCCGCTTTTTGGTTGCCAAGCTGCTTTCCGTTCGCACTGACGCACGTCTGCTGGTGGCACCAACAGGCTTCGGCAAGTCGATGCTTGCCGCTCAGTATGCCTCCCTTGTCTTTTCCTTTTGGCACGTGTTTTGGCTGGACTGCCAGGATTTGCGTTTCTTGCGCGCACTCAGCGAAGGCACGCTTGACCAGCTTATCCATCAGCGTGACCCCGAAGCTGCGCTGGTGATATTCGATGACGTTCCGTCGCTTGCCCCCGCGCAGGCAAAGGCGTTTGCGGAATGTGCAAACAAGTTGCTTGCCGCTGGCTGCGAGGTCCTTGCTTGTTCCACGCCCGTGTGCGCGGAGAGCTTTGCGGAAGCCGGCGCTTGGAACGCCGTTGCAAGCAGTAAGGCGCTGCTCGTGCAAAGCTCCGAGCAGGATCTTGCAAGCACATATGCGAAGGAATCGGCGTGTGCGGCTCAAGAAGACGGCTGCGGCCAGAGCGGCTTTATTACGCGTATTCCCGCAATAAACTGGGGAGAAGACCAGGGTGCGTTTCTTTTGGTCCGCGGGTTCGCTCTTGACGAGCTTCCCGTGGAAGACGTGTTGGCGGGGTTGCTTCTTTTCGGGGCAGGTTCGGTGCTGGCTGCCATGCTGCCGGCGTTGCCCGTTGACCTGACGCCTTCTTTCGCGCGACTCGTGCGGCAGTATCCCTATTTCGCGTACGACGACGCGAAGGGTCGTTACGAGACGCTTGCCTGCGACGATGTGCTGTTCGAACGGGTGGTGATGCCGCTGTGTGCCGAGACGATTTCGTTTCTGGAAGATGAAGATGCGCGCACCTATGCGCGTTGCTTTGTTGATGCGTTGCTGGCAACGGGAAATTCCGACCGTGCGTGTTCGGCAGCTCTTGCTTTGCTGACCCGGGCTGAGCAAAAACGAATTGCTGCTGATCGAGCGCTTTCTTGGGCGCTTTCGGCTCCCGATGCATTTGAACGCATGGCGGAAAAGCTCGTTTGTGCTTGTCCTGCTAATGATGGAATGCTTGCGGCAGCGGCACTGTTTGCGCGCGCTGCGGGGAAGGAAGCCGCCGATGTCACGCTTGATGTTGATTGTCTGTGGGCAAGCTGCGCGAATGAGCGGCTTTCACTCGAGGCGCGCTGCTTGCATGCTGCGCTTGCCTTGCGCGCCCAGGTTGAATCGCCCGATGGGGTTGCGGGTGCGACGGATGAGGCGGATGCGATAGAAGGGGTGTCGCGTCGTTTGCTTGCCCAAGCGAAAGCGGATGGTTTGCTTGCATCGTGGCAGGTCCGGCTTCTCTTTTTCGCGTATGCGCTTGCGTTCTCGCAGGCACCCGATGAAGTAAGCTTTGAGGAGCTTGTTGATGCGGC
>CAKTXN010000162.1 GCA_934630905.1 uncultured Eggerthellaceae bacterium | reverse complement strand
ATAATGAATTTCCTCATGGGAACCTCCTTTTGTCAGCCTAACACCAGTGTAGCAAAACGGCATGCACTCCACATGCACCTCATGTCCCAAAAAAGAAAGAGGACCGAAGCCCTCTTTCCCATTTTTTTTGCTTTTTCGCTCCCAACTGCGAGTCGTTTGCGTCAATCGCGCTGTAAAGCTCAAATCTCTGCGACGTATTACGCGTTGCGAGCAGCGGTAACCAAATCGTAGGTATCCTGCGCGATAGCAAGCTCTTCGTTCGTGGGGATAACCAGGATTTTCACCTTGGAATCAGCCGCGGAAATCTCGCGCTCGGGACCACGTACTTCGTTGAGCTCGGGATCAATCTTCATGCCCATGGGCTCAAGATCCTTGAAAATAAGCTCACGCACCGTGGAGCTGTTCTCGCCCAAACCAGCAGTCAGAACAACAGCATCGACGCCGCCCAAAACAGCAATGTACTGACCAATGCACTTCTGAACAGAGTATGCATACATATCGTAAGCAAGCTTCGCGCGCTCGTTGCCTTCTTCGCATGCCGTTTCAATATCGCGAGCGTCGTTGGAGACACCAGAGATGCCCAGCAAGCCGGACTTCTTGTTCAGCATCGTGTTCGTTTCCGCGGGAGTCATATGCTCATGATCTTCGATGAACGTAACAACAGTGGGGTCAATCGAGCCAGAACGCGTGCCCATCATAATGCCATCAAGCGGGGTTAGGCCCATGGAGGTATCAACCGCAACGCCGTCCTTGATGGCAGAGATGGAGCAGCCGTTGCCCAAATGGCACGTAATCAGCTTCAACTCTTCAAGCGGCTTGCCCAAGAACTCGGCAGCGCGGCGAGAAACGTACTTATGGGACGTGCCATGAGCGCCGTACTTGCGGATGCCGTACTTCTCGTAGTACTCGTAAGGAATCGGGTACATGTAAGCCTTCTGAGGCATGGTGAAGAAGAAGGCAGAGTCGTACACGGTGACCATCGGCGTGCCCGGCATAAGCTTCTGGCAAGCGTAAATGCCCTGCAGCGCGGGCTTATTGTGCAAGGGAGCAAGTTCGGCAAGTTCGTCGATCTTGGCAATAACGTCATCGTCAACAATGGTGGAACCCTTGAAGTATTTACCGCCCTGAACGATGCGATGACCAACAGCGTCAATCTGGTCAAGGCTCTCAAGAACAGCGGTCTCGCCTTCTACCAGGCACTTCAGAACGCGTGCAATCGCTTCCTCATGGTTGTGCATGGGAACGATTTCTTTTACCTCGTTCGGCTTCATGCCATGAGTGAAAATGCCGTCGTCGGCGCCAATGCGCTCGCAGGCACCCTTGGTCAAAACTTCCTTCGTTTCAACGTGCAGCAGCTGATACTTCACCGATGATGAGCCGGCGTTCAATACCAAAACGTTCATCAATGCTTCCTCTCTGTAATTTACCGTTATAGTGCTTGAACTATCCTATTGTAAATTGAACATCCTTGTCAGAAAAGGGCGCACACCAAAAACTTACCAGTTCGCACCGTTCGTCAAGGAAAAAATGACAGAAGGCATGAAAAATCGCCGAACACGGCATACACGCCTGTGAAGAGCTATCGGCTGCGGGCGTCTACGAAAGCGTGGTGTCCTGCGTGGCGTCGTCGGTTGCGCCGGAAAGCTCGCCCATCAACACGTCCACTTTCTGCTGTGCCTGGTTCAGGCGACCCTTCAGCGAAACAATAAGCGCCACGCCGCGCTCGTATTTCTGCAAGCTGTCCTCAAGCTCAAGCGTGTTGCTCTCAAGCTGATCGACAATCTGCTCAAGCTCGGCCATAGCCTGGCGAAACGTGAGCTCATCCACACTGCTGGCAGTCTGCGCTGCCACGTTTTCCTGCATATCCTCCATTATTGTTTCTCCTTATCATGAGCATGGTCTGCCGCATCAACTGCATTCACCTTGCAAGAAAGCGAGCCTTTGTCAAGGCGAACATGAACGTCGTCGCCCACATGCACCGCACCTGCATTATGCACAACGCCACCTTCTCCATTAAAGACAATGGAATATCCCCTACCTAAAACCGCCAACGGCGAAAGCGAGTTCACTTGCGCTGCCGCAAGGGAAAGCTGCGCGCCAAAACGATCAAGATTTGCCGCAACGGCCTTGCTCACCCGCTGAGACGTATCGGCAACACGTTGCTTATCGGCGGCGACAAGCGTGGTGGAAAGCTTCCTCAAACTTGCTTGAGCAGCATCCAAACTGCTTTTATCGCGCATGATGTTCAGGGGAATGGCGCGCGACAGCCTTTCCGCGCTGTAATCAAGCCCCATCCATTCCTGGGACAAAAGCGCTTGGGAATCACGGAACAAGGAACAACGCACCTGACCATCGAGCCGCAATGTTTCCAAGTGAAGCTTCCGCTCAACGCAGCTTTTCATCTTAGCGGCACTTTGAGTCAGCGCGTTCTCAAGATATCCATCTTCGGGGCTTACCGCTTCTGCCGCAGCGGTTGGCGTTGAACAGCGCAAATCCGCCACTAGATCGGCGATGGTCGTATCGGGCTCGTGACCAATACCGGTTACCACCGACACGGGACATGCGGCAATCGTGCGCGCCAGGCGCTCATCGTTGAACGGCATCAAATCCTCGAATGATCCGCCGCCACGCACCACCAGCACCAGTTCGGCACCGGCATCCACCACGGTCTTCATGCCTGTCACAAGATACCGCGGGGCATCGGCGCCCTCAACGGGAACGCCTGCAAGCAGCACCTGCGCAAACGGATAACGACGACGCAGCGTTCTAAGCACGTCGTGCACAGCCGCACCGCGCGGCGAAGTGACCAGGCCGATTCTTTCCGGCAGCGCAGGAATTGCACGCTTACGGCGCACGTCGGTCAAGCCTTCTTTCGTGAGCTTTTCCGCAAGTTGGGCAATTTTCAGGCGAATGTCGCCCTCACCCGCCAACTTGAGCGACGACACCTCAAAGTTCATAGTGCCTTTTGCCGCATAAATGGAAAGCTTGCCCGTTACGCGCACCAGCGCGCCCACTTTCAGCTCGACGTTTGCCTGCGCATAGCGGTTCACCCACATCATGCACGGCAGCGCGGCGCTTTTATCCTTGATGGTGAAATAAACCGCTTTGTAGCCCGGCTTGTTGGAGACTTGCGAGACTTCGCCTTCAATGCAAAGCGGTAATGCGTCAAGCTCTTCTTTGATCAGGCGAATTGCCGCAGAGACCGAAAGCGCGTCACGCGTAGTTTGAGATTTTCTCGCCATAAACGCTTCTAACTCTCCATTTCCCGCATTTCAAAACCGCACCGTGCGCAACCGCGCTAATCGCGGTTCTGGCTAACCAGCCACAGCAACTGCAGGATAGAGGTAAGCGCTGCAGCCACATACGTCATGGCGCAGGAACGCAAAACAGCGCTTGAGCCGGAAATATCCGCACCCTGATACCCCGCAAGTTGCATGTAGCTCTTCGCACGGTTCGATGCGTTGAACTCAACGGGGAGCGTGACCAGCTCGAACAAAACCACGCAAGCGTACATGATAATAGCCGCTGTAACCAGGCCGC
>CAKTXN010000161.1 GCA_934630905.1 uncultured Eggerthellaceae bacterium | reverse complement strand
GAAGCTACATCGTTATCCCAACTGCGGCCCCAGATATTTTGTGTGATAAAGGTATGGGTCAGTACCTTGCCAACATTCTTGGACAGCAGGCACAACAACTTATACTCAATGGGCGTCAGGTGCAGTTCGTCCTCTCCCAGATAAGCGCAACCCCCAGCATAATCCACTTTCAGTTTACCATTCACAAATACAGAACTGGCGGTTGCCATTTCCGCAGTCATCATGGCGAGTCTGCGCTGCGTCACTCGGAGTCGGGCCAATAATTCTTCTACTGAAAAGGGCTTTGTCAAATAATCGTCCGCTCCGGCATCCAGCGCCTTGATTTTATCGTTATCCTCGCTTCGGGCGCTGATTACAATAATCGGAACATTGGACCAAGAGCGAACCGTCTGAATGACTTGAACGCCATCCATATCCGGCAAGCCCAAATCCAGCAAGATGATTTCAGGATTGTGCGATGTGGTCTCCATAATGGCTGCCGAGCCATTAGGTGCTACCACATAACGATAATCATTTGTTTTTAAAGTGGTTGTAATGAGATTTCGTACAGATGGGTCATCCTCAACCACTAATATCAAAGGTTTATTCATGAAGTTCTACCTCCCCGGCGGGTAATGTAAATGTGAACACAGTGCCATTTGGCTGATTGTCTGATACGGAAATCGTGCCGCCGTGGGCGGTCACAATGGACTTACAGAGGGACAGCCCCAATCCAAGGCTTCTGCGGCTGTCGACCACTTTATTGGCCCCACTATAAAACATATCGAAAATACGGGGTTTCTGCTCATCGGGAATCCCAGGGCCGTTGTCGGAAACGGAAACCGTGACCCATTGCTCTTTTTGATCGGTATGTATTTCAATTACTGAACCGACAGGGGTATATTTGATGGCGTTGTCAACCAAATTGATAATCACCTGAACGATCAGCTTCGCATCAATGTGGGCAAGGATAAAGTCTTTACCGCTGGTCACACGAATGGTGTGTTCTTTACTCTTTCTGTTGATGTGCTTCAGTGCTTCAGAAACGACCTCATCCATGAGTTCGATACTCTGAGTTAGATTGACCTGTCCGCCCTCAATTCGTGTGACTGCTAACAAATTTTCAACCAGATTGATTAGCCACATGGAATCGTCATAAATATCAGTAAAGGTCTGCTCCCGTAGTGCATCGTCCATTTTTTTATAATTTGCAAGCAAATTGTCTGCGCTGCCGGAAATCGCTGTCAAAGGGGTTCGAAGATCATGAGAGATTGCTCGCAGCAGGTTAGCACGAAGCTGTTCATTTTGCGCCAGAACAGCCGCTTCCTCTTTTTCTTTGGCATTTTTGATGTTTTCAAGTGCCAAAGCGCACTCGCCCAGAATAGAGAGGAGTACGCTGTTTTCGAAAGAGTCCAGCGGAATACCGTTCACCGCAATACCAGCCACTCCATATACATGCTGGTTGACCCGAATCGCAAGGTATAAACACTTTGCACTGGATAATGTATCTGTTGTGGCACCGGCGTGTTTATTGTTTCGGAAGACCCAATCGGCGACTGCTTTCTCGTTCTCAGAAATTAAATCTTCCTGAATGCTATTAACAGCACGAAAAACGTTAGGGGTGGCAAGTTCTTTACCATCAGACAGGTAGACGACAATATCTTTTTTCAGCAGCTTCATGAGCTGCCCTGCCGTAGCGGTGATTACCGCATTCTCATCCTGCTCTTTTTGCAGAAGCTGGTTGGTTTCAAAAAGAATCTTTGTACGGTAAGCTGTATGGGCAGATTGTTTCGCATTTTCTTTCAGCCGGGTAGCGAGAGATCCGGAAAGCAGTGTTACTATAAACATAATGGTAAAGGTAACAATATAGTTCGGATCGTCAAAATGGAATGTCAGTCTCGGAGTGGTAAAAAAGAAATTGAAAACCAGCACACTGACAACCGAGGTCAGAATCCCGCACAGTCGGTTGGTTGTGATTACAGCGGTCACAAGTACGCCTAATATGTAAACTGCGATAATATTACTCTCCGTGAACCCAAGAGCGCCAAAGCCACAGCCAATTAGTGTAGCTACCAGCAATACGACGATACTCTTCAGAACATCACGCAGGGGCATCGCATCTACCTGCGCCTTACTCTTTTTTTCCTGATAGCTGGTTGCTGTGCTGGCATCCGGTATCACATGAATATCCAGATTAGGTGCGCTGGAAATCAGGCGTTCCGTCAAGGTGGGCTTGCTGAAAATATTCTTTCGTGCAATGGTACTTCGTCCAATTACGATTTTTGAGATGCCGGAAAGACGGGCAAATTCCGCAATCTGATAAGGCACGTCATCGCCATAACTTGTCTCAATCGCAGCGCCAAGTTGCTGGGCCAGACGCTTATTATCCTGCAAACGCTTTTTATCATCGTCACTCATCGCCGCTGTATTTGGCGTTTCCACATAAAGAGCGGTAAATGTTCCCCGAAAGGCTCTTGCCATCCTTGCAGCAGTCCGAATGATTTTTGCGTTGGATGGCGACGAGGAAAGACATGCCAGAATGCGCTCGTCTGTATGGTAATCGCCTCGGCTCTGTACTCTGGCGCTTTCCGTCAGCAAGTTCACCCGGTCAGCGCACCGACGGAGGGCGATTTCCCGCAATGCGGTGAGATTTTCCAGCGTGAAGAAATTAACTGTTGCCCGCTGCGCCTGATCTTCCCGGTACACATTTCCACTTGCCAGTCGTTCCAGCAACTCCGCAGGCTCAATATCCACCAGTTCTACCTGATCTGCTTGATCAAAGGTGGAATCCGGAATGCGCTCCCGCACAAGAATTCCGGTGATAGAGGCTACTGTATCGTTGAGACTCTCGATATGTTGGACATTTACAGTCGTATAGACATCAATTCCAGTATTTAGCAGTTCCTGAACATCCTGATACCGCTTCGTGTGCCGACTGCCTTCGGCGTTGGTATGGGCCAACTCATCCACCAGTATGAGCTGGGGATTTCGCTTGAGCGCAGCATCAATATCAAATTCACGAAGGGTCATTCCTTCGTAAGCAACTTGTTTCACAGGAAGCTGCTCCAAGCCGTCCAGAAGTGCCATCGTCTGGGGTCGGGCATGGGGTTCTATGTATCCAGCAACCACATCGATGCCACGCTCCTTCGCCTGATGAGCCGCCTGAAGCATGGCATAGGTCTTTCCGACACCTGCGGCATAACCGAAAAAGATTTTGAGTTTTCCGCTTTTCTTAGTGGATGCATCGTTACGGATCGCACGAAGAAGCTGATCCGGATCTTGTCTTGGCAGTTCCATTTTAACCCTCCTATCTGTCACTCAAGTAAAAGCGATTCCCTTTTTCAATATTATAACACACAACGTCAAAACCTACATCTGCGACTGATCCACGGCAAATTTGTTCAGGCATCCAATGAAAAAATCGATGACGGGTGATTTTTTAGAATTCCTCCATAGTACTTTTTGCGTGATTTGATTCTGGGTAATCGGCTCAATGGGCAAGTCAGCATATTCCATCACAACCGGGGCGCAACGAAGAAGCACCATCCGTGCATTATAATGAGTTTTTT
>CAKTXN010000160.1 GCA_934630905.1 uncultured Eggerthellaceae bacterium | reverse complement strand
CTTAGCCTTCCGCCTGCGCTCCCTTTACACCCAGTAAATCCGGATAACGCTTGCACCATACGTATTACCGCGGCTGTTCAGGAAGCACGCAAGTACTACAACTGCGTAGACGGTTGTGCGCACTGCTGCCCTGAAAGTCACACCAGATAACATGATAAGGTGACCTGCCCATTTGTGGGCGGGTCGCTTTTCTTTGGAGGCGAAAAGATGATCACTAAAATTTCAGATCTTGCAGATGTGCAAGGCGGAATAGTTTTAAGCCGAAAAGAGGCTAAAAATCAGAAGGAAAGCGCTTTCGAGTACAACCGTCTTACGCTTAGAGCATTCGATGAAAATGGAAATATTAATAGATCAGAGCTGGAGATTTTTCATGCCTGTGAAAGTCTGGAGAATGCCTTATTTACAAAGGTAGGAGATGTTGTAATTCGGCTGGTCTCGCCAATGTACCCGGCGTCTATCGAGCCTGACTATGAAAATATTCTCGTCCCCTCTCAATTTGCGATACTTCGAGTAAAAGACTGTGCAAAGGTTATGCCGGAGTACCTTCGATTGTGTCTGGCACAAAAAAGTGTGGAGGAACGAATTCTCAGCATGGAAAGCGGGACAGCCCAGAAGACCGTAAAAATCAAAACAGTCTTGGATTTGGAAGTCCCCTTACAGCCCTTGCATATTCAACGGCAAGCGGCGCAGATTGACCTGTTAAGCAGAAAACGAGAACGTATGTATCGTGAGCTGATTGAAAATGAACGTATATTAACAGAACATCTTGTTGAAAAGATGATTGGAGGAACCAACCAATGACGACTAAGAAGGATATTGAAAATGCATTGATGCGTGGCGCAGATACTCTGCGAGATACCATCGATGCAGCCAACTATAAAGACTACGTACTGCCGATTATGTTCGTAAAGTATCTGAGTGATTCCTATGAAGATGCTCTGGACGAATTGAAAAAGGAGTATTCCGGCATCCGCCTGGAGCGTCAGAAGCGATATCTGCCCTTTATCATTGCGGAAGAGTGCTCCTTCCAGTCTCTCTATGACCAGAGATATTCTGACAAGATTGGGCAGTTGATCAATGCCGCTATGCGCAAAATCGAGGCGGATAACAACCAACAGTTGGCCGGTGTTCTGAACACCGTGGACTACAACAGCGAAAATGCACTGGGCACACTAGAACACAAAAAGGCAATCCTTCGGGATCTACTGGAGGACTTTGAACCGCTGAGCCTTCGCCCTTCGGATATCGAGGTGAAGCCCGGTCAAGTCCCTGCCGATGTTATTGGTGACGCCTATGAGTATATGATTGGCCAGTTTGCTAGCATGGCAGGTAAGAAAGCGGGTTCTTTCTATACCCCGGCAGCTGTCTCCGAAATAATGGCTCGCATTGTGAATGTCCAGCCCGGTGAGCGTGTGTATGATCCTACCTGCGGATCAGGTTCCCTGCTGATCAAGGCTGCGAAAAAGCAGAACAGCAAGGAAGTTTCCATCTATGGTCAGGAAGTCAACGGTTCTTCCGTGGCAATGGCCAAGATGAATATGTATATCCATGAAATCAGGGATGCAAAGATTGGCTGGGGTGATACTCTGGCAAACCCGGTGTTCCTGGATGCTGACGGTAATCTGCTTCTCTTTGATGCCATTGTCGCAAATATGCCTTTCTCGAAGGATAAGTGGGCATCCGGTTTCAATCCCGGCGGTGAGTCCAGTGGTAAGGGCAAAAAAGAGTTTAAGATGGAAGCCACTCTGGATAAGTTCCATCGTTTCGACTGGGGTGTCCCTCCTGCAAGTAAGGGCGACTGGGCATTCCTACTGCACATGATCAACAGCCTCTCCGTCAATGGCAGAATTGCCGCTGTTGCACCTCATGGTGTTCTGTTCCGTGGTGCCGCAGAGGGCCGTATTCGTCAAAAGGTTATTGAGGAAAATCTCTTGGATGCTGTAATTGGTCTTCCTGAAAATCTGTTCTACGGTACTTCTATCCCGGCCTGCATTCTTGTGTTTAAGAAGAATCGCCCAAATACGGATGTGCTTTTTATCGACGCCAGCAAGAAGGACGACGATGGTAATCCTCGTTATATCAAGGCAAGCAATCAGAACGAATTGGCACCGGAACATATTGATGCCATTGTGGCAGCATATCAGAACCGTGCAGAAAAGAACAAATTTGCACATGTAGCAATCTTGGACGAAATCAAAGAGAATGAGTACAATCTGAATATTCCACGCTATGTGGATACCTTTGAAGAAGAGGCACCGATTGATCTTCAGCAGGTTCAGTCCAATATTGTCCGGCTGAAAGCAGAGATTGCGGATGCAGAGAAGAAAATGGACGCATATTTGAAAGAATTGGGCCTTTGATATGCCTTTTTATGTGAAGTGGAGGCCTGACAATGGTAAAAACAGAAAAAATCCCTGAGGGGTACCGTGCCACTGAGGCAGGAATTTTGCCTGTAGATTGGCAAGTGAAACGATTAAGCGAGGTTGCAACTGAGCTGACAGAACGGGCCGGACAGGATAAATATGAAACAGTTAGCATCTCAGCCGGAATCGGCTTCGTCAATCAAGCGGAGAAATTTGGAAAAGAGCTGTCTGGAAAACAGTACGAAAAGTACATTGTGCTGCATCAGGGCGATTTTTCTTACAATAAAGGAAACTCAAAAACATCACCGCAGGGTTGTATTTATCGCCTGAATGATCGAGAGACTGCAGCTGTCCCCAATGTATTTGAGAGCTTTCGGATTGAAGACCAGAATGCCGATTATTATGAACAGCTCTTTTTGAGTGGTTTTTTGAATAAGCAACTATATTCTAAAATCAATCGTGGTGTCCGGGATGACGGCCTATTGAATCTGACAGGAAAAGATTTTTATAGCTGCGCAGTTCCGGTACCTCCGATTGCAGAGCAGAAAAAGATTGCAGAAGTTCTTTCATGTTGCGACAGGGTAATCGAGTTAAAGCAGCAGCTTATTGCAGAACTGCAACGGTTGAAAAGTGGTTTTCTCCAAGCTATGTTCCCTGCGAAAGGACACAGCGAACCGGACATTCGCTTTCCAGAATTTTCTGACGCTTGGGAACAGCGTAAGTTTTCTGATTTGGTATTAATTGAGCGTGGCGGTTCCCCAAGACCTATAGATGCATTTATTACAGATAATCCAAATGGACTGAATTGGGTAAAGATTGGAGATGCGCCAGAACAAGGAAGATACATTACAAAAACAGCTGAAAAAATAAAACCTGAGGGATTGTCAAAAACGAGGGAAGTTCATCCAGGCGATTTGATTTTATCCAATTCTATGAGCTTCGGAAAGTCTTATATAATGGGTGTTGATGGCTGCATTCACGATGGT
Organism: uncultured Eggerthellaceae bacterium; assembly: GCA_934630905.1. GTDB lineage: Bacteria > Actinomycetota > Coriobacteriia > Coriobacteriales > Eggerthellaceae > CAKUOV01. Next base: position 244 of record CAKTXN010000160.1, on the reverse strand, counting down.
TGGCTCTTAATAAGAGATACACAAAAAAGGTTTGATTTGAAGTTCTTATGTCATATGTTAGGGACTGACCAAATGCTCAATCAATACCGTGCATTTGCAGCTGGAAGTACGGTCAATAATCTCAATAAAGAGCTTGTCGGAAATACTACTGTAACCATTCCGTCTTTGGGAGAACAGCAGATATTAGGACAGTACTTTGAAAATCTCGACCACCTTATCACCCTTCATCAGCGAGAGTTAGAAG
>CAKTXN010000159.1 GCA_934630905.1 uncultured Eggerthellaceae bacterium | reverse complement strand
AATCCGTAGTGTTCACGCACTGACCGCCGGGACCGCTTGAGCGGTACACATCCACGCGCACGTCGTTCATGTCCAGGTCAACGGCAATGTCGTCGGGCAAAACCGGCAGCACCTCCACACTGGCAAACGTCGTTTGACGGCGCGCTTTCGCATCGGTGGGGCTAATGCGCACTAAACGGTGAACGCCCATCTCGCTGCGCAGCATGCCGTAAGCGTTGCGCCCTTCCACCTGAAATGAGGCGCGGTCCATGCCAATGCCTTCGCCAGGCACAACGTCCAAATCATGCACGCGCCAGCCTTTCGAGGCCGTGTAACGCGTGAGCATGCGATACAGCATTTCAGTCCAGTCCTGCGCCTCAAGACCGCCCTGACCTGGGTTGACAGACACAATGGCATCGCCACCATCAAACTCGCCTGAAAACCATGATTGCACTTCCAAGTCGTCCAGCAGCTGATCAAGCACATCGAGCGCATGGTCGAATTCTTCTGCGAACGCCTCGTCTTCTTCCGCCAGCTCGCTTGCTGCCTGTGCATCGGAAAGCAGCTGTTCGGCGCGCTTATATTCCGCAATGGTGTCGCGCACGTCGCTCGCCTGCTTGGAAACCGCCTGAGCGCGCGCGGCGTCGTTCCAAAAATCAGGATCAGCGGCCTGCGCGTCAAGCTGCTCAAGCCGCCCTTCCAACTCATCGATGTGAAGGAAGCTGTACGCATCGTGCACGCGCGCCTGCGCGGCTTCCCAGTCTTTTTTATCGCGTAAAGCCATGATTACTGTATGAGATCCCTATGACATTTCTTGAACTTCTTGCCCGAGCCGCAGGGGCACGGGTCATTCGGGCCGCAGTTTGCGAAGGGGTCGTCTTTGTCCTTCACGTACGTCTTGACCTTTTGCGGTACCGGACGCGCGGGCACACCAGCGCCAGCAGCAGGTGCGGCAGATGCGGCAGCAGGGGCGGCTTGCTGCGAAGCGGCGCTTCGACCTGCGGAAACACCTGTATTTGACAACGCTGCCTCCGGCGAAGAGTAGCTCATCTTGCGCTCAAGCGGGTCGGGCGCGGCAACTTGTTCGGGCTTATTCACCACAATCTGCAAGCGCAAAAGCGTACGCAGGAACTTCTGATACATGGTTTGAGTGAGCTCGCCGAATGCACGGTGCGCTTCCTGGCGATACTCGGTCAGCGGGTCGCGCTGGCCAAACGCGCGCAGGCCAATGCCCTGGCGCAGATAGTCCATTTCCTGCAGATGCTGCATCCAACACGTATCCATAACACGCAGCATGAACTGACCCTCGAACGTCTTCATAGCCTGCTCGGGCAGCGCTGCGAACTTCTGCTCATACGTTTCCTGCATAAACTCTTCAATGATGTCCTTCAGCTCATCGGAGTCTTCGCAGTCAATAGCGTTCAAGTCAAAGTCGGTGCGGCCGGTCATGTCGGCCACCCAGATGTTAATGGACTTCACGTTCCATTCGTCGCGCGTTGCGTGCGACGGGCAGTTCTCATCGACAGCCTGTTGAGCAGCATCGGAGATGATTTCGCCAATCTTGTCGGACAAATCCTTGCCATCCAGAATAGCGTTGCGCTCACCATAAATAGCCGCGCGCTGCTTGTTCAAAACGTCGTCGTACTCCAGAACGTTCTTACGGGCGGCAAAGTGCATGTTTTCCACTTGGCGCTGCGCGTTCTCAATGGACTTCGTGACCATCTTGTTCTGAATGGGCATGTCTTCGGGGATGTTCGTTTTCTGCATCATGGCGGAAATGCGATCCATGTTGTCGCCGCCAAACAGGCGCATCAGGTCGTCTTCCAACGAGATGTAGAACTGCGTGGAACCAGGGTCGCCCTGACGGCCGGAACGACCACGCAGCTGGTTGTCAATACGACGCGACTCGTGGCGCTCGGTGCCAATAACCGCCAAACCACCTGCGGCAACAACCTGGTCGTGCTCGCGTGCGCACGTCTGTTTCGCTTCTTTGAGCGCAGCAGCGCGCTGCTCTTCGTTCGCATATTCGGGGTTGGGCGCACCTTCTTCGGTAAGCTCAGCCGCATTCGGATCGAACCCGTGAGAAATCAGCACGTCGTCCATAAGAATGTCAGGGTTGCCGCCCAGCAAGATGTCGGTACCACGGCCTGCCATGTTCGTGGCAATGGTCACGGCGCCCAAACGGCCTGCCTGCGCGACAATCTGCGCTTCGCGTTCATGGTTCTTCGCGTTCAAGACTTCGTGCTTGATGCCGCGACGTGAAAGCGCCTTTGACAAACGCTCGGAGCTCTCAATGGACACGGTGCCAATCAAGCACGGCTGACCAGCGGCGTGACGCTCTTGCACTTCATCGGCAATGGCGCTGTACTTCGCAGAAATCGTACGGTAAATCAGGTCGTCTTCGTCCACGCGCGCCACCGGCTTGTTGGGCGGAATGGAGAAAACAGGCAGGTTGTAAATCTGGCGGAATTCGGCGTCTTCGGTCATAGCCGTACCGGTCATGCCTGAAAGCTTCTCGTACAGACGGAAGTAATTTTGCAGCGTGATGGTGGCAAGCGTTTGGTTCTCTTCGCGCACTTGAACGTGCTCTTTTGCCTCGAGCGCCTGGTGCAAGCCTTCGGAGAAACGGCGGCCTTCCATAATGCGGCCGGTGAATTCATCGACGATCTTGACTTCGCCGTCCACCACAACGTAGTCTTTGTCGCGATGGAACAGGAACTGGGCGCGCAACGCCTGCTGCAGATGGTTTGCCAGACTACCGGATTCATCTGCGTAAATGTCTTCGATGCCCAGCATGTTCTCAACGCGCGTCAGACCCGTTTCGGTGGTGGTAATGGTGCGCTTTGCCTCGTCCATCTCGAAGTCTTCGTCTTGGACCAGCGCCGGCATTACGCGCGCGAACTTCTTGTACTTGTCCGCCGCCTGAGTACCCACGCCGGAAATGATAAGCGGCGTACGCGCTTCATCGATCAAGATGGAGTCCACTTCGTCCACCACGGCAAACGCATGGCCGCGCTGCACGCGATTTTCGGCGCGCGCCACCATGTTATCGCGCAAGTAGTCGAAACCGAATTCGGAGTTCGTGCCGTACGTCACATCGGCCTTGTACGCGGGAATGCGCTGTGCGGGCGTCATGCCGGCCTGGATCAGGCCCACTTCCATGCCCATGAAACGGTAGATGCGGCCCATCCACTGGCTGTCGCGACGGGCCAAGTAGTCGTTGACGGTAACAATGTGGACGTTTTTCCCGGGAAGGGCGTTCAGGTAACCGGCAAGCGTGGAAACAAGCGTTTTACCTTCGCCGGTTTTCATTTCGGCAATCTGACCTTCATGCAGAGCCATACCGCCAATAAGCTGCACGTCGAAATGGCGCATGCCCGTTGCGCGAACGCTTGCCTCGCGCACGGCAGCGAACGCTTCTGGCAGCAAGTCGTCAAGCGTTTCGCCCGCGGCTAGGCGCTCGCGAAACTCCACGGTCTTGTGGGCAAGTTCCGCATCGGAAAGCGCCTGCATGCTGGGCTCCAACGCATTGATTTTGCCGACGGTTTCCTGATAGCCTTTCAGCTGTTTCCCTTCACCAAAGCTCAAGAGCTTAGAGAAAAAACCTGACATATAAAGTCCCTTTCTTTCGGACTATCGAGCCGCGGG
>CAKTXN010000158.1 GCA_934630905.1 uncultured Eggerthellaceae bacterium | reverse complement strand
GATGACGAGTCGTGGACGGCCACTTCGCATATCTTCTCGAAGCCGTTTTACTACGTTGGATACGGTACGTCGGCGCTGGCTGCTTTGAGTTTATACGTGGACGCGCAGGACGATTTCGCATCTGCTGTTACAAAGTATCTGATATTGAGTGAAGCGCCGCCCGAGACAATGTTTTGCCAGGCCCTTGATTTAATGGATAAAGGCGATTTGATGAACCCCGATAAGATGGCTGCGTTCTCGCAAAAAGTGGGGAAGACGTTGGCGCAGTAGCGGATGCGGGCGCCCGGCATCGGCGCCCGGCGTGAGCGTCTGGTGTCGGCGGCGCAATGATTGCGGGCGTCCTTGCCACTCCCGGTGCCGCACCGGGAGTGCGTTACTACTTTCTGCGCTCGCTGGGGATGCGGTAGAAATGGTTGACGAGCAACGCCATCTGGCGCGGTTCCTCTTTGAACCCGCCTTCCGCCCACGGCTCGTAGCAGGAGCACAAAAACCCCGCGAAACCGGTGAGCAGGTACGTGGCCTCGGGCGTATCGTTTCCCCAGGTGTCCAGCAGAAAGCTGGCAATGGCTTGGACGAGCAGCCAAGTGAAGCCGCAGCGAAAAAGGCTGTCAACCAGCCTGCGGTTCTCGTACATGATTTCGAAGAACGCCGTTAAATGCCCCAGGTCATACCACAAGTCGCCGCGTGCAACCAAGGCGGCGGTGGTATCCCAATATTGCTTGACCAGCTCATCGAGCTTGCGGGAGAACACTTCTTCTTTCACGTTGTAATTGCGATAGAACGCCATGCGCGAAACGCCCGCGGCCTTGCAGAGCTCTACGATGGTGATGGACGAGAACGCTTTTTCGCTGGTCAATTCGATTAAAGCTTCAAGAATTGCTTCTCGAGCGCTTTCGCTTGATTGATTCGGTGTTTTTGCGGGCATGGGCGTTTGTCTCCAGGTGCATTGGTGGACATCGCGGCTATTTTCGCATATCGTGCTTATGGTTGTTGCAATCTGTAACATTTCTGCAACTTGCGCTGCGCCGCTGTGGGCCGCTGTCTTGCGGCACGGTCTATGAGCAGCAGCGAAAACAGACGCGTCAGGCGCCCAGTGCCTTCGTCGAACGGCTTGATGCACATCACATCCACCGCGAACGTGGGGATCATCATGAGTTTGCGGCTTGCGGCTTTGGCAAACGCGCCTGTCAAGTTGTCGCACGCAGAACCCAGATAGAGCGGTGTTTCGAACGCCAGGATGGGGCTCGCGGGCACGCGCTGCACCTGGCCGTCCATCATCATGTTCACGTAATCTTTCTGCCGATACGCGCTTTTCTTTCCCGATGCCGCACCTACGAGCACCGTATGCATGGCCAAAAACGTGGCCGCATCAAGAGGGAAGCGTTCGGGATTTTGTTGGTTCGCTGCAAGGAATGCGGCCAGGTTTTGGGTACGCGCGAGATGTCGGACGTGGATATTTGCAATGCGTGCCGCAAAAAAGCTCTTGCAGACGAGCTGGCGCAGACGTATCGTTTCGTGTAGGTATTTTTCGGTACCGCCGTGCGAGCGGTAAAGCTGCCGTGCGGGTTTACCATGCGGGTTTATCAAGTAGAAGGGGGCGCCATGACATTCCAGCACCGTTACGATCGCAATAAGCAGGCGCTGTTGGATCGGGAATGCCAGGCGCTCCAGGCGTGTAAGGTGGCGGTTGTTGGCTGCGGCGGTTTGGGCGGCTATGTTGTCGAGCATCTGGCGCGTATTGGCGTGGGTAGCTTGCGCTTGGTTGATGCCGATGTGTTTGAGGAAACGAACTTGAACCGTCAGCTTTTCTGCACCGAGGAAACATTGGGCGTGGCAAAAGTGGAAGCAGCCGCCAAACGCTTGGCAACAGTGAATTCTGAAACGGCGGTCGAACCGGTAAGAGCATGCTTGACCAGCGATAATGCTGCCGACCTGATTGCAGGCTGTCATTGCGTGGTAGATTGTCTGGATAACGTGCGTTCGCGTTTTCAGCTGGCGCGTGCTTGCCAGACGGTGGGCGTTCCCATTGTATATGGCGCCATTGCCGGATGGTTTGGCCAGGTGTGCACGGTGTTCCCCGGCGATGTCTCCTTCGTTTCCTTGTACGGTGCTGTCGCGGACGCCAGCGGGGAAGGCGTGCAGAAGACGGAGGGCAACCTGCCTTTTATCGCGGGCGTGGTCGCGTCGTTTCAGGCGGCAGAGGCCGTTAAGGTTCTGCTGGACAAGCCCGATGTCATTCGCAACCGTCTGCTTATGGTTGACTTGCTGTTTGGCTCGGTGGAAGAAACGGCTTTGCGATGAGGCGGGCAAACACCCCTGCGGAAAAATTGCGCCTGTTCAACGCGTTGGTTGCTTCGGTGGTTGCCGTTTTCTTTTTGGTGCATTCAGGGTTGGGAACGGCATCTTTCTTTGTTGACGGCCTGGTCAACAGCGTGCCATGGCTGGTGTGGGGCATGTTGGGCGTTGTGGGTGTGCATGTGGTTGCCAGCGTTGCCGCTACCGTTTTGATGTTGACCGACAAGGAACGTCCACCGAGCGCGCGCAAAAAGCGCCACTTCGTGCTGAAATGGGTTACCGGCGCGCTGCTGGCGCTGGTCATAGGCTTGCATTTGGTCTGCGTTATCTTCCCCGAGGGCATTGGTTTGGATGCGTGTCAGCTTAAGGTCCCGTTTTTGCTGCTGCTGGCTGCGCTTGCGTGGCACGTGGGCATTGCCACGAAATCCCTTGCGCGCGACCTGGGTATTGGAAAAAAGACGCGCGATGTCATGCGCGCGGTCTATGTTCTTGCCGTTTTGGCCTTGATTGCATTTATGTTGTCGAATTTTTAGCTCCAAAACGCACAGATCGACGATGCAGGGCAGGTTGTGTGTACCGATATTGGATTCCAAAGCTGCTCTTGTCTCTTTTTTCTCAGCTGATTTAGTAAAAGCCCAGGTCGCGTTTGCTGATAGACGGCGACAAGCGTTCAAGATAAAACTCAATATGCCCCGCATCGTCGATTTGGGCGTTTTGAGATCGATTTTCTGACAACATGCGCTCTTGAACTCAAAGCGCGGAAGGGAAACGCAAGCGTGCGAAAGCGAATGTCTACGAGGAAAAAGTAACCCGTTAAGATGTCTATTTGTTTAAAGCTCGGCAAAACGTCTGAAAATATCACAGGAGCCGTAGCAATAACGCTACGGCTCCTGTATGTTCGTCGAATGAGTGGTTGTTCATGCGCTCGGTGATAGTACGCCCAGTAGCTAGAGAGCGCCGCCAGCCGCACTTACAAGGGTTATCCTAATACCGCGGAAGCAATCAGCGCATCGATTTCTCGAACGTTGACATCGCGACCAAGGTTGATTTTGATATGCCCCGCGCGGGTCCATAGTTCAATTTCCGCATTTAGATCCAGCTTGCCGGCGTTTTCACTCGACCACATGTTTACTGCCGACCAAGGAAGGGAATACACTTCGACCTTTTTACCCGTGATGCCCTGCGCGTCGCTCACGATGAGCCTTTTGTTGGTGAAGAGTGCAACGTCGCGTATGGTTTTATAGGCAGCGTAGGGAACTTCGTTCTCAAGCAGTACCGATGCGGTTTCGCTTGGAATGGCACATTTTGATGCGAAGGTCCAAACGGCGAAGGGTGCAAGTTCATTTGCCATGCGTG
>CAKTXN010000157.1 GCA_934630905.1 uncultured Eggerthellaceae bacterium | reverse complement strand
TCGGCTTGCGTAGACAGAGGCGCAAGCGCATAGTTTTTGGCCCCCGAGACATGTTGTTGCTGCGCGCGACTTCCCATGGCCCAACGACGTTCACTGGCGTTTGCCCTTCCAAAAAGGCAGCAAGCGTTCAACGAAAGCCCGAGAGCCCGCAGATGCCCGCAAAGCAAAGCGAACATGGTACATGTAAGCAAACAATCATGACGACGGGTCCCTACTTTTTTGAAAGGGGTCCCATGACCGAGATTAAGAACACGTCTGTCATTGACTTCGAAGACATCTCCGATGATCAGATGAACGCAATGATCGACGGCTCCCTGACCAACTTCGACGAAGGCGATTTGGTGCAGGGCGAAATCGTCAAACTGGAGCATGATGAGGTTCTGGTTGACATTGGCTTCAAGAGCGAGGGTGTTATCCCTGTTCGCGAGCTGTCCATCCGCAAGGACATCGACCCGGCTGACGTGGTAAGCCTGGGCGACAAGATTGAGGCTTTGGTTCTTCAGAAGGAAGACAAGGACGGTCGTCTGATTCTTTCCAAGCGTCGTGCTGAGTACGAGCGTGCTTGGAACAACATTGAAGAGAAGCACAAGAACGGCGAAACCGTTGTGGGCGAGGTTATCGAAGTCGTCAAGGGCGGCTTGATTCTGGACATCGGCCTGCGTGGCTTCCTGCCTGCATCTTTGGTTGACCTGCGCCGCGTGAAGGACCTGGATATGTACCTGGGTACCGAGCTCGAGGCTCGCGTCATCGAGATGGATCGCAACCGCAACAACGTGGTGCTTTCTCGCCGCGTGCTGCTGGAGGAAGGTCGCAAGAACGAGCGCGCCGAAATCCTGGAGAAGCTCACCAAGGGTATGCGCCTGCATGGCACCGTTTCCTCTATCGTTGACTTTGGCGCCTTCGTTGACCTGGGCGGCATCGACGGTCTGGTTCACATCTCCGAGCTTTCTTGGAACCACGTCAACCATCCTTCCGAGGTTGTCAAGGTTGGTCAGGAAGTCGAAGTCGAGGTTCTGGACGTTGACCTGTCCCGCGAGCGCATCTCTTTGGGCCTGAAGCAGACCACCGAGGATCCGTGGGTGAAGCTCGTCGAGCAGTTCCCCGTTGGTTCCATCGCTGATGGTACGGTTACCAAGATCGTTCCGTTCGGTGCCTTCATCGCTTTGGGCGCTGGCATCGAGGGTTTGGTGCACATCTCCGAGATGGCTGGCCGTCACATTGAAACCCCTGCTCAAGTTTGCAAAGTGGGCGACACCGTTAAGGTGAAGATCATGGAAGTCAACCCCGAGCGTCGTCGCATCTCCCTGTCCATGAAGGCTGCTGCCGAGGAACTGGGCATCGAGATCGCCATCGATGAGACCGTTCAGGCTGAAGAGCGTCCGGCTCGCAAGCCGAAGCGCGACAAGAAGGAAGCTGAAGCCGAGGCTGCAGAGGCCGTAGAGGCTGCTGAAGAAGCTCCTGCTGCCGAAGCTGAGGAAGTTGCTGCTGAATAAGCGCTGCTTACCGCCGCTTTTAGAGTTGCATTCAAGGGGGAACCGTTCGTTATCGAGCGGTTCCCCTTTCTCGTTTTCGCCATCCGCCGATGTTAAAAAGTGACGGGGTCTTTTTCACCTTTTTCTGCCCATGTTGTCTGACCTGGGATGCCTGATGTTAAAAAGACCCCGTCCCTTTTTCACGTTTTGCGTTTTACGGGTGCTTGTGCGGCGTGCGCTGTGGGGTGCGGGGAATGGGGTAAAATTGCAGTTTGAAACACCTACGGAGCGACACAGACAAAAGGCAGTGCGAGCTTTATGAAAAACATCCTGATTATCGGCGGCATGGGGGCGGGAAAGTCCAGCGCCACGCGCGCGCTGGCAAGCCAGGGCCTTCCGGTCATCGATTTAGATCAGTTGGGGCACGTTGTTCTGACCTGGGATTTTGTAAAGAAGGAGTTGCGAGACGCGTACGGTGCAGGAGTATTTGCCGCTGAAGGCGATGTAGATCGCGCTGCGCTGGCGGCTGCCGCTTTTGCCACGAAAGAAGGCACGGAAACGCTCAATCGCATTACGCAACCGCGTATCGACCAGGCGCTTCACGATGAGTTGGCGCGACTTGCTGCCGAAGGACACGCCGTCGCGGTTATTGAGTCCTCGTCGTTTACGGGCCAGGCGCCGCTTGTTGCGCTTGCTGACTGCATCCTTGTCGTAACAGCGCCGGAAGAGTTGCGCGTGGCGCGTGCTGTTGCCGCTGGTTGGCGCGAGGCCGATGTGCGTGCTCGCATGGCGCGTCAGCTTACCGATGACGAGCGTCTTCGATATGCTACGGTGTCGTTTGTAAACGATGGAACGCCCGAACAGCTATATGATCAGGTGATTTCGTGGTGGAATACCGAAAAGGAGCAATTGTCATGAGCGATTCGCAAGACGCAAAAGAAATGGAAGGCAAATTGCCCATAGCGCGTTTGGCTAGCGCTCCCTTCCAGGTGGTTTCTCCTTACGAGCCATCGGGCGACCAGCCTCAAGCTATCGAAAAACTTGCCGCAAACGTGAAAGCGGGCTTGCGCTATCAAACGCTTCTGGGCGTAACGGGTTCGGGCAAAACGTTCACCATGGCAAAAACCATCGAGGCCGTCCAGAAACCCACGCTCATCTTGGCGCCCAACAAAACCCTCGCGGCGCAGCTGGCCGCCGAGCTCAAGGAATTCTTCCCCCACAACGCCGTGGTCTATTTCGTGAGCTATTACGATTATTACCAGCCCGAGGCGTACGTGCCGGCGTCGGATACGTTCATCGAGAAAGACTCGTCCATCAACGAAGAAGTGGAGAAATTGCGCCACGCTGCAACAAGCGCGCTGCTTTCCCGCCGCGACATTATTGTGGTGGCAAGTGTCTCGTGTATTTACGGTATTGGCAGTCCGGCAGATTACGCCGGTATGGCTGTATTCCTTGATAAACAGAAGGAAATGGACCGTGACCAGGTTATATATAGCCTGATAGACATCCAGTACGATCGCAACGATTACGAGCTCAAGCGCGGTACGTTCCGCGTGCGCGGCGATGCGCTTGATGTGTTTCCGCCGTATGCGGATAATCCTATCCGTGTTGAGTTCTGGGGAGATGAGATAGAATCTATCACCGAAGTCGATAATGTAACGGGCGAAGAGCTGAACACGTACGAGGCGCTTCCCATTTGGCCGGCGTCTCATTATGTTACGGCGCGTCCGAAGCTCGATCGCGCGTTGAAGACCATCCAAGAAGAACTGCGCGACCGCTTGCAGCAGTTCAACGACGAAGGCAAGCTGTTGGAAGCGCAGCGCCTGGAAATGCGCGTGAATTACGACCTGGAAATGCTGGAAACGCTGGGCTTTTGCTCGGGTATCGAGAATTACTCGCGTCATTTGGATGGTCGTGAGCCAGGTGAGCCGCCGTACACGCTGATCGATTACTTTCCCAAGGACTTTTTGTGCATCATTGATGAAAGTCACGTGACGGTGCCGCAAGTGCGCGGCATGCACGAAGGCGACCGTTCGCGCAAGGTCACGCTGGCAGAACACGGCTTCCGCTTGCCGAGCTGCCTGGACAATCGTCCGCTGCGTTTCGACGAATTCGAGCAACGCATTCCCCAGTTCATTTACGTTTCCGCTACGCCGGGCGATTACGAGCTGCGCGTGAGCCAAGCGCAGGTAGAGCAAATCATTCGACCCACAGGTCTGCTTGACCC
>CAKTXN010000156.1 GCA_934630905.1 uncultured Eggerthellaceae bacterium | reverse complement strand
GGAAATCACGTCGCTTAACCGCCGTTACCTGGAAGACGGATCCCTGAACGTAATGTTGCTGCATCGCGGCAGCGCGTGGTTCGACACGGGAACGGTGAGGAGCCTGTACTCGGCGACGGAATACGTGCGCGTCATTGAAGAGCGGCAGGGCATCCAAATTGCCAACTTGGAGGAAATTGCGTTCAATAACGGCTGGATTTCTGCAGAAATGCTGCGCAAAGCCGCGCAAAAATACGCGCATTCCGATTACGGTCTGTATCTGAACAGCGTTCTTTCGGGCAGAATCAAGGGAAGCTCGGTATCCAGGAGCAACGAGTAGCAATGTTTAATCGAATCATCGTTACGGGTGGTGCGGGCTTTATTGGAAGCAATTTCGTTCACTGGGTTGTGGACAATCAGCCGGGCGTGCACGTGACCGTTTTGGATAAGCTCACGTATGCCGGCAATCGCGAAAATCTTGCGGGCATCCCTGCAAATCGCATGACGTTTGTGCAAGGAGACATTTGCGATACCGTGCTTCTAGACCGCATCGTGCCTGATACAGACGCTATTGTGCATTTTGCCGCGGAAAGCCACAACGACAATTCCATCGCCGATCCTTCTCCGTTTGTACGCACGAACGTGGAAGGAACGTACGCGCTTTTGGAGGCGTGCCGCGCCCATGGAACGCGCTTCCACCACGTGTCGACCGATGAAGTTTACGGCGACCTGGCCCTGGACGACCCCGCGCGTTTCACCGAAGAGACCCCGTATCGCCCCTCGAGTCCTTATAGTTCCACGAAAGCTGCCAGTGATTTGCTGGTGCGCGCGTGGCATCGCACGTATGGCGTGCCGGTGACTATCAGCAATTGCTCTAACAATTACGGCCCTTACCAGCACGTGGAAAAGTTCATTCCGCGCCAAATCACGAACATCATCTGCGGCATTCGCCCCAAGCTTTACGGCGACGGCCTGAATGTGCGTGACTGGATTCATACGGAAGATCACTCGAGCGCAGTGTGGGCCATTCTGAACGGCGGTCGTCTGGGTGAAACGTACCTTATTGGCGCCGATGGCGAGCGCGATAACATCACGGTCATGCGCGACATTCTGCAAGGTATGGGCAAGGATGCAGACGACTTCGACTGGGTGCGCGATCGCCCGGGCCACGACCGTCGTTACGCCATCGATAGCACGAAGCTGCGCACCGAGCTGGGTTGGCGCCCGCAGCACACCGATTTCGCGCAAGGGCTGGCGCAGACTATCAAGTGGTATCAAGACAACGAAGCGTGGTGGCGTCCGGCAAAAGAAGCAACCGAAGCAAAATACCAGGCCCAGGGCCAGTAGACAGTAGGCGAAAGCACGATGGAGCAGAAAAACATACCAGTCACGCGCTCTTCCATGCCTCCGTTCGAGGAATACTGCGAAGAGATTCGGTCTTTGTGGGACTCGCATTGGCTGTCGAACTGCGGCGAGAAGCATGAGCAGCTTAAAGGGCAGCTTGCGGCGTATTTGGAAGTGCCGCATGCCGATCTTTTCGTGAATGGCCACAACGCTCTGGAATGCACGCTGGAGGCGCTTGAGCTGGGAAAAGACGGCCGCAACGAGGTTATTACCACGCCGTTTACGTTCCTGAGCACCACGAATGCGATTGCAAGGAAAGGCCTTACGCCGGTTTTCTGCGATATCAAGCCTGACGATTTCACGCTGAATCCCGCGAAAATCGAAGCGCTTATCACGCCGCGAACATGCGCTATTGTGCCTGTTCACGTGTATGGGAACGTGTGTGACGTTGAGGCGATAGCGATGCATGCCGAAAAGCACAACCTGCGTGTTGTCTACGATGCCGCCCATGCGTTTGGCGTGCGCGTCAACGGGGTAAGCGTGGCGAATTTCGGCGATGCGTCTATGTTCAGCATGCATGCGACGAAAGTCTTCAACACCATTGAAGGCGGACTGGTCGCGCATGCCAGCGATGAGCTATCCACGCGTTTGGGACAGTGGAGCAATTACGGGCTTACCGGCCAGGAATCTGCGGCGTATATCGGCGGAAATCTTAAGATGAACGAGTTCGCTGCCGCTATGGGCTTGTGCAATTTACGACATCTGCCAGGAGAAATAGAAAAGCGCAAAGTTGCGAGCGAGCGGTATTGGGATACGCTTGAGCAGGTTCCCGGCATTCAGGTGTGCCGTCCGAAAAAGGAAGTAACCTCTAATTACGCGTATCTTCCCGTGCTTTTCGACCCCAGCGAATTCGGCGCAACGCGTGATGACGTTTTCGCGCACCTTAAGGAAAACGGTGTGTTTGCGCGAAAGTATTTCTACCCCATTATCAGCGATTTTGAGTCGTATCGGGGCAGGTATGATTCCTCACTCACGCCGGTGGCAAAATATGTAGGCGACAATATTTTGACGTTGCCGCTCTATGCGGATTTGACGCGGGAAGACGTGGACCGGGTTTGTGCGTTGGTGCTGGATGCGCGCAGTGGTGGGCTTTCCGGTAAGCGCGGCAACGCGTAATCGAGTGGCGTTGTTCGCAGGTTGCGGTAGCTGCGACGGACCCGAAAAGCGGTGGGCGCACTGCGCGGCGGCGGCGTTGTTCGCAGGTCGTGGTAGCTGCGACGTGGGCGTTTACGTTTCAAGTACAAGGAAGAGAGTAGATTGAGCACCTATCAAAAGGACCTGACGAGCGAGCAGATACGGCTCATTGGGCGCAAGTTGGCCGCTGACAGGCTTGAGTCGATCGATGCTATTCAGCAGCCTTGCAATCCAGCGCGCAATGGGTACGTGCGTTTCGCAAAGCGCTTCCTGGACATCGTGTTTTCCCTGGTCATTCTTGTTGTCACGTTGCCTATTAACCTGATAATCGGCGTGGTGACGTTCTTTGACGTGGGTCGTCCGCTGTTTTTCAAGCAAGAGCGCATTGGGCGCGATGGCAAGCCGTTCACCATTGTGAAGTTCCGCAACATGAGAAACGACGTGGACGAAAAAGGAGAGCCGCTGCCCGTTGAGGTGCGTGTCACGAAGTGGGGAAAATTCGTTCGCAAGACTTCTTTGGACGAGCTGTTGAATTTCTGGAGCATTCTGAAAGGCGACATGAGCTTGATTGGTCCGCGGCCGCTTCCCGGTGTGTATTTGGAGCGCTACAGCAAACGGCATCGGGGCCGGTTGGCGGTGCGCCCCGGTCTTGAATGTCCGCCGCGCCAGCTGGGAGAAGCCGTATGGACTTGGAACGACCAGCTTGAGAACGATATATGGTATGTTGAGCACGTATCGTTTTCAACGGATTGCAAGATGTTTGTCAACCTGGTGCGCTTTGCGCTTGATCGGAAAAGCGCGGCTGCTCGTGCGGTGGCGCGCCGCGGAAGCTTCATGGGCTACGATTGGAACGGCACGGCCATCAACGATGCCCAAATTCCGCAGGAGTACCTTGATTGGGTGCGTGACCTGCCAAAAGAGTAGCGCGAAGGTGCGGGTGAGACACGCGCGAAGGTGCGGGCGAAGGTGCCGAAGGTGCGGTTGAAAGTGTGCAAGGGCGCGCGAGACGCATGTGGGGCGCGCAAGGCCGCGCGCGGAGTGGGGCTGAGTGCGCATCGCGCGTCGGCAATGCGCTGGGTGCGAAGCCGAGCAGTTGCTGAACGGGACACGGAGAGATTACGTGATGGGGTGGAAGAATGTCGCATAAGCTGCTTGTTTTGGGCGGAAAGCCAATTGGCTCGTGCGAAC
>CAKTXN010000155.1 GCA_934630905.1 uncultured Eggerthellaceae bacterium | reverse complement strand
CGCACGCGCAACATGCCCGTCATCTGCGCGAAACAGAGTGTTTACGCGCGTAACAGAGACGAAACCACCAGCTAATAAACGCGACTCAAAGCGCTGCTTTAATGAAACGCGTAAAGCAAAACCTGAAACGAAAGGAAGGTGGTTTTGATGGATGCAGCATTGACGGGCTTCATCCTTATATGCGCGTTTTTCGTGCTGTTCATGACGCCGGGCGTGTCGTTCTTCTACGGAGGCATGTCGCGCAAGAAGAACGTTGGCAACACCATTATCATGTGTTTTTTGGCGTTGGGCCTGGTAGGT
Organism: uncultured Eggerthellaceae bacterium; assembly: GCA_934630905.1. Taxonomy (GTDB): domain Bacteria; phylum Actinomycetota; class Coriobacteriia; order Coriobacteriales; family Eggerthellaceae; genus CAKUOV01. Next base: position 3,439 of record CAKTXN010000155.1, on the reverse strand, counting down.
GTTCTGTGGTGCGTTGAAGGATTCTCGGTTGCATTCGACGGCCAGTTCGCCGATACCGCCCTGGGTCAGTTCATCGGTGGCTTTGGTCAACTGTTCCTGAGCGGTACCGACATGGCAGCAGTGGATAGCACGGTAGACGGTCTGCCGGATATGGCGTTCGCGGTCTTCCAAGGTGCGTTCTGCATGATCACGGTGGGCATTATCGTGGGTTCCGTTTCCGGACGCATCAAGTTCGGTGCTATTGCGGCGTTCCTTACCGCGTGGGTTATTCTGGTCTACGGCCCGCTGGCGCATATGGTTTGGGGCGGCGGCCTGATTGGCGGCACCATTGGCGCACTTGACTTTGCAGGTGGCGATGTTGTTCACATCTCTTCAGGCTTGACCGGCCTGGTGCTGTGCATCTTGTGCGGTTCGCGTCGCGGTTTCGGCCACACAAGCTATCGCGCTCACAACACCCCGATGGTTGCTTTGGGCGCAGCGCTTCTGTGGTTTGGTTGGTTCGGCTTTAACGCTGGTTCGGCGCTGGCGGACTCCTTCGGTAATGCCGATGGCGCAAGCATTGCGGCTTTGGCTGGTATGAACACGCTGGTCGCAAGCGCAGCGGCGTGCCTGAGCTGGATGGTTACCGACAAGCTGTCCACGGGCAAGTCCACGTTGGTTGGCGCCTGCACTGGCCTGGTTGCTGGCTTGGTTGTGATCACTCCCGCCGCGGGCTTCGTGGAAACGTGGGCAGCCCTTGTCATGGGCATTGTGGTCAGCCCCATCTGCTACTTCTGCGTGTCGCGCCTGAAGTACAAGCTGGGCTACGACGACGCGCTTGATGCGTTTGGCTGCCACTGCATCGGCGGTATTGTGGGCGGCATTCTGACGGGCATTTTCTGCGTGCCTGAGCTATCCTGGACCGACTTCGGCGGTCTGCTGTATACGGGCGACCCCTCGCTGCTGATCAGCCAGATTCTGGGCATTGTTGTTACCATCGTATTCGTGGGCCTTATGACGCTGATTCTGGGTCTTATCGTGAAGAAGTGCTTCGGCGGCTCGCTGGCTTTGACCGGCTACGACGAAGCGAAGGGCATGGACGTTGCCCAGCACGGCGAATCTGCTTACCCGGCCTTTGACGGCCTTGACTAAAGGAGGCATTTCATGAAGAAAGTTCAAGCAATTGTGCGTCCTGAAATGCTGGAGCCTTTGAAGGACGCCTCGAAGCAGGCAGGCTTTGGCGGCATGACAGTCGCGGCTGTTCATGGCTGCGGTACGCAGGGCGGTTGGAAGGAGTACTTCCGCGGAAGCGAAATCATGGTGAACATGCTTCCGAAGATGTCGTGCGAGTTCGTGGTGGACGATGATCAGACGGAGCGCTTGATTGACGTGATTGTCGAAACGTGCCGCACAGGCAATGTAGGCGATGGCAAGATTTTTGTTTCGCCTGTTGAGGAAGTTGTTCGTATCCGTACGGGCGAGCGCGGAGGCGCGGCGCTGTAGGAACGTCGCAAGCTCGCGTGGTGACAATATGCGGCGCGTGCGCGGCGCGGTAAGTAGGGGATGAGGCGCCGCGACAAAGCCGCAATGAAGCTGCAGTCTGTCGAAGAGTTACGGCGAGCAACGGGCGATAACTCGGAGCAAGAAGCCGCTGGGTGGAAGCTGGCAAGGCATCGACGAAGTGTCGGTGACGGTCAGGGGAAGCTCAGCGGCTTTTTTGTAACTTTTAACCTTGCTGTTATATTGCGAAAAGCAAGCGTGGTAGCATGAAAAGTCTTGTTTCTGATCGGTGATTTGCGAAGGCTTTGACTGGTGCGCCTGGGTTGGCGTCCGTTACCCGCCGTTATCGGTTGGGTTTTTCGCCTTGGGTCCCTTGAACTGGCTCTTTGAGGCTGGCTCTTTGAGGCTTCCTTCGTTGCTTTGAATCGCTGGTCACGAACTGAAAAACATATGAACGCGTTGCAAATTATGCAAAGGCAAGGAGTTGTCTATGTGCGGAATTGTGGGTTACACGGGAACGCAGGCTGCGGCTCCCTTTCTGATCGAGGGCTTGAAAAAGCTGGAGTATCGTGGATACGACTCTGCCGGCGTGGCCATTATGGAGCCCGATGGGCTGCACGTGGTTCGTCGCAAAGGGAAGGTCGCGGCGCTTGAACAGTCGGTGGAAAGCATTCGTTTGACCGGCACGTGCGGCATTGGCCACACGCGTTGGGCAACGCACGGCAAGCCGAGCGAGGCAAACGCGCATCCCCAGACATCGTGCGACGGTTCCATTGCGGTGGTGCATAACGGCATTATCGAAAACTTCGCCGAGCTGCGTGAAAAGCTGGAAGGCGAAGGGCATCACTTTGCTAGTGCAACCGACACCGAAGTAGTGGCTCACCTGGTGGAACGCGCGTACGACGGCGATCTTCTTGCGGCTGTTCGCGCTGCAACGGAATGCATCAACGGCGCGTATGGTCTGGCGGTAACGTGCGCGGCCCAGCCCGGCGTTGTTGTGGTTACGCGCAAGGATAGCCCGCTGGTGGTGGGGCGCGGCGCAACCGGCTCTTATGTGGCAAGCGATATGATTGCCCTGTTGGAGGCCACGCGCGACATCGTTATTCTGGAAGACGGCCAGTTTGCCCAGCTCACGCCTACGGATATCACGTATTACGATTCGTGCGGCAACAAGATTGAGCCTTCCGTGACCCATGTTGACTGGGATGTTGATACTGCTGAAAAAGGCGGCTACCCCGACTTCATGCTGAAGGAAATCCACGAGCAGCCGCGCGTTATCCGCGACACACTGGCGGGTCGTATGGTGGGCGGCCACCTGAGCATTGACGAGCTGGACATGACCACCGAGGAACTGAACCTGGTGGAGCGCGTGACCATCATCGCGTGCGGCACGAGTTACCACGCGGGCCTGGTTGCCCAAAAGCTTATCGAGCATTGGGCGCGCATTCCTACCACGGTGAGCGTGGCAAGCGAATTCCGCTACGATGACCCCATTATCACACCCACTACGCTGGTGGTTGCGGTGAGCCAATCAGGCGAAACGGCCGACACGTTGGCTGCTATTCGCGATGCGCGCGTGAAGGGCGCGAAAGTGTTCGGCATCACGAACGTGGTGGGCAGCCCCGTGGCGCGCGAGAGCGACGGCGTGATTTACACGAAAGCGAACAAGGAAATCGCGGTTGCGTCCACGAAGAGCTTTTTGGGCCAGGTGGTCAGCTTGACGCTGCTTGCCATGCTGCTTGCCCAGGCGAAAGGGCGCATGCGCTCTTCGGAGATTCGCGCGCTGTTCCGCGAGTTGGCGGAAACGGCGCAGCAAGTCGAGGAAATCCTGTCCGATACATCGGCCATTGACGAAGCGGCGCGTGCATGCGTAGATGCTACGAGTGCGCTGTTCATTGGGCGCGGCATGGGCGCGGCGACCAGCTCCGAAGGCGCGCTGAAGCTGAAAGAGATCAGCTAC
>CAKTXN010000154.1 GCA_934630905.1 uncultured Eggerthellaceae bacterium | reverse complement strand
CGTGCGCGTGACGCGCATCGTGGCGCGCTTGTTCGTGCGCGCAGACATTGCGTTTATCCTGCTTGAAGCGGTTTCGATCGTTGCATTGATTCTTTGCGTGAAGGATGCGGCGCCTTTGGCAATTGCGCAGCTTCTCAAGGGGGATTTGTTCCTAACGTTTTGGGCGGGGTTCGTTGCGTGTGGCCTGGTGCTTCCTTTTGTCGTGGAAATTATTTCTTTGGTGATAAATCGGGAAATCCCAGCTCCTGCAGCCGCGGGAATTGCTATCTTGGTGCTTGCTGGAGGTTTGTGCCTTCGCATTGCGATTGTGGCCTGTGGCGCTGCGCCGTCGATATAAGGTGGGAACCAAGGGGAAAAACGGGAAAAGCAAAACGAGCAAGCGAAGCGCCGCAGATGAAGCGGGAATACGGATTGAAATGCGAAGCGCCCAGCACGAAGCAAGAGCGCAGAGCGAGAACATGAAGCAAGAACTCAAAGCAAGAATGCGAAGTAAGCACGCGAAGTAAAAGAAAGAAAAGCAAGAAAAGAGTTACGTGAAGCAGCCGAATGAAGCAGCCGAATAAAGAAATACCGCCGTTTTCGTTTGACGAGTCCAGCGACTTGCCTCTGTGGGTGCAGCTGCGCAATCGCATGGTCTATCTTATTACATCGGGCTTTTATAAGCCGGGCGAGAAGTTGCCGACCGTACGCAAATACGCGGCTGACCTGCGCATTGCCTACAACACGGTAAGCAAGGCCTACATGGGACTCGAACGAGACGGCTATGTGACCACCGTGCGCGGCAGCGGCGTGTTCGTAAATGATTCAAGCGCCATTTTGAAACCCGCACCAGAAATAGATGCACTTGTAGAAGAGTTCGTAAAAGCTTGTCTTGAAGAGGGCATGGCGTATGACGACATTCCAAAGCTGGTATCGTCGTGCGTAAGGAGGATGAAAAAAGATCATGAGAAAGCTCAACGGTAAAACCCCGCCTCAAGAGCAAAAAGACACGTATCGCCGCTCTGAAATGGAGTTCGGCGTTGCGGCGGACGCGTATCGCTCCGATCCCACAAAGAAAGCCACGCGCAACGGCGCAGTCATGATTACCGCGGTGCTTGCTCTTGTTGCGTTTGCGCTGGTCTTTGCGCTATTTGCTGCGGCTTTCGGCCGACTGACGCTTACGGGGATCATCATTTCCGTGCTGGTAGGGCTTATCGTGCTCTCGTCGGTGCACGTGTGCATGGATTGGGAGCGCGTGGTGGTCATGCGCCTGGGCCGCTTCAATCGCCTTGCGGGTCCGGGCTTGTTCTTCACCATTCCGCTGTTCGAATTCTGCACGTTGCGCGTTGACCAGCGCATGAATGCCACGCCATTTGGCGCCGAAGAAGCCCTGACCAGCGATCTGGTGCCGCTTGACGTAGATGCCGTGCTGTTCTGGGTCATTTGGGATCCTGAAAAAGCCTGCACCGAAGTGCAAGATTGCCATTTTGCCGTGGCGCTTTCCGCGCAAACGGCGCTGCGCGATGCCATTGGACGCGCGTCGCTACAGAACGTGGTCATGCGTCGTCATCAGCTTGACCAGGAGCTTCGCGAAGCGGTGGAGCAAAAAGTGTCGGATTGGGGCATTTCTATTGTTTCGGTTGAAGTGCGCGACCTGATTATCCCCAAGGAGCTGCAGGGCGTTATGTCGCTTGAAGCGCAGGCCGAATGCCGCAAGAGTGCGCGTATCACGCTTATGGAAGCAGAGAAGGATCTCTCGGCAATCCTTGATGACGTGGCACAAACGTACAGCCATGATGATATTGCGCTTTCGCTGCGTAAGATGCATCTTACGTACGAAGGCATGCAGGATAACGATGGCACGCTGGTGGTACCCAGTGCTTACAGCGATGGTTTCAATGTAAAACCAGGCGATGAACAGGTGAAATAAGCGAACTATACATAATACGCATAATAATTATCTATAAAATAGAATAATTACACTTCAAAATTGTCGTGCGACACTATTGATTGTTGCGCGGCAATTTTGTTATAACTGCACAAGAGGGAAATCAGCTGATATCTTGATGTCAATTATTCGGTAAAAGGTCGTTCTTGTCGCCACAAGGTCGGTCTGCGCTGAATAAGCGAATCGCGCGGGCGAGGCGCGTTTCGCAAAAAGGGACGACTCGCACGAAGCGGGCGTCAAAGAGAAAAGGGGGAAACATGGGTCTTGAATCCTTATTCCTGTTCACGTTGCTGGGAGGGTTGGCAGCGGGCGCCTATGTGTTTGAAGCTTGCTTCCAGCGCACGCGCACGGGCGAGCGTCCGTGGCTCGTTCCTCTGGTTGTCGTAGTTCTGTTTGCCATTGGCATGATTGCAGCTGCTACGCATGTCCAGAGCCTTTCCCGCGCATTTGCTTCCATTGGTGCTGGCACGGTCAACTTCGGTTCCGGCATGGTCAAGGAAGTGCTGTTCGCAGTAATCTTCTTCATTCTGGCTCTCATTGATATGATCATCACGTTCGTGAAGAAGGACAGCCCGTTTGCGCTGCGCGTTATCGGTGCAATCGCAGCGGTGATTGTCATTGTGCTCATGGGCGCTGCCTACATTGATGTGTACGGCAACGCAGTATGGAGCAACGCTCCTGCAACGATTCTTTCGTTTGTCGCAGGCGCTTTGGCACTGGGCCTTGGCCTGGTTGCCGCTCTTGGTTCGGCCGATATCGCCGCAAAGCCGGTTGTGTACACGCTGGTTGCTGTTGATGTTGTGCTGGCCATTGGTCTGGCGCTGGAAATCGCCGCTTTCTCTGGCGCGGGTCTCAACCCCGCCATGCAGATCGCGGGCCTGATTATCGCTCCGGTTGCTTCTGCAATCCTGGTGCTTGCTGGCGCTAAATTCAACAACAAGAAAACGCTCGCGATTGTCGTGTGCGCCGTGCTGGTAGTTGGCGTTGCCATTGCTCGTTACGGTTTCTACGCGACCTGCGCGATGTAAGAAGGCTGAAAGGGGGAACTAACAGTGAGTATGAATAACATTTCCCGTCGTGGCTTCTTGGGCGCTTCCGCTGCTGTTATGGCTGGTGTTGCGGGCCTGGCAGCAACCGGCTGCTCTGCGGAGTCCAGCCTTGAGGCCACCGATGCAATGGGCATGCCCGTCGATCCTGCAAAGGGCGGCGAGTGGACATCGGCAGCATGCTGGCACAACTGCGGCGGCCGTTGCATGAACAAAGTCATGGTCAAAGATGGCGCCGTAATTCGCCAGAAGACCGACGACACGCACGAAGACTCTTTCGATTACCCGCAGCAGCGTGGCTGCGTGCGCGGCAAGGCGCAGCAGCAGCAGTGCTTCGGCGCCGATCGTCTGAAGTATCCCATCAAGCGCAAGAATTGGTCGCCCGAGAACCCGAACGGCGAGCTGCGCGGCAAAGACGAATGGGAGCGCATCAGCTGGGATGAAGCCATCAAGTACATTGGCGACCAGTTCAAGACCATCAAAGAGAAGTACGGCAACCAGGCATTCTTGCTGGGTAGCTACGGTTCTCGTTACGCGTTCGCTCCGCTTTTGGCATGGGGCGGCCACACCAGCACCGCTGACACCACTTCTCATGGTGCCTACCTGCTGAACCCCGATGTCACCATCGGTGTTCCTCGCACCGACGCAGGCGTATGCAACGACCGTACCGACATGCTGAACGCTGATACCATCGTGTTCTACGCATCCAATCCGGCTTGGTCTGCTGCTGGTACGCCCAGCTACCACTACATCCGTGCTAAGGAAGCTGGCGTTAAGTTCATCACCGTTGACCCGATCTACAC
>CAKTXN010000153.1 GCA_934630905.1 uncultured Eggerthellaceae bacterium | reverse complement strand
TTAAGCTGCGGCTGACCAGTTCGTAAAACCTTGCCTGCCTTTTAACGCATGTCACAAGTCAATCAGTAAGTATCAATATGTATATCGTATTGCCCCAGTGTGTCGTATGTATCGGTATTCATGACATCGATTCTGCCATCAGCGGAAATCAAGTCATCCAAGCTGGCAACCACATCGCCGGAGAAGTACATGAACGCTTCGGTGTAGGTGCCCGGCTTCAGTGTTTCATAGAGGTACGGGGAAACCATTCTGTTGCCCACGCTCCAGGTGTTGTATGCTGCGTTCACATCGATGGTTGTGTCGGATGTGTTGTTCGCAATCCTCAGGACATACCCGCAGTCACCCAGCCAATCCTTTTTCATGGAGACAACGGCAATCGTAACAACATCGTCGTTTACCAGCATCTTGTCAACAAGCCGAATTTCTTCACCATCGTCGCTGCCGTTTTCGGTTCCGCTGCCATTGATGTATCCGTCGTCGCTGCCGTTTTCGCCGCCCCAGTCAAGTCCTGCGGTGGTGGACAAGTCTTTTACCTCATCGGTGGTCTTCTTGAACGTCATGCCATCGCCATCGATGGTAAAGTTCAGTTTCCCATCTTTCAGAGTGCCTTCCAGGGACTCACCCTCAACGGTCAGCGTGATGTTCTGCGCGCTTTTTGCTTCCCAGGTTCCTTCCAGGTTCTCGCCGAACATGCCCATCTTGAATGTGCCATCTTCGGCAAATGCGGCCTCTACCGTCATGCCGAACGCCTTGAGCAAGGCCATGTCATCTTCGGTTGCACCGGAAATCTCAGTGAGCTCCCACGTGCCAATGAAGGCTTTTTTCGGATCCGCCTTGGAGCCTCCACCGCAGCCTACCAGGGCCAGGCACAGGGCAAGCGCACCTGCTATCAGCGCAAATACTTTCATTTTCGTCTTCGTCTTCATGGTCTGCACTTCCTTTCCTTGGGTTCGATGCCTCTTTTAACGCGTCAGTCAATTCTTGCGAATGAAATAAACTTAGTTACCCAGTGCGCCGCCGCAGAATTCGCATCGCCCGCTGCTATCGGGTGTAGTAGAGGCGCCGCAGAAGGGGCAGGTCACCGCTTGTTTGGGTGCCGCCGCCGCCACGACTTCTTCGCGCACGTGCTCGCGCACACCTGTAAGCAGCTCGCGGATTTCATTCGCCTGGCGCTCCACCTCGCGGAATTCAAGGGAGTAGCGCTCTTCAATTTGGTAGTCATTCACCTTGAACGTAATCTCGTCGAAGTAAGGGGAGTTCACGTAGATGGTGACATACATGTCGTAATCAATGTCGTAGCGCGGCGGATCGTAGCTTTCCTCTTCGCCTTCGGAGTTTTCGCGCATGATTTCGGTGCGGGTTTCGCGTACTTCCGTGTCGCAGCCGGTGATTTGGGAGAAGTTGATCACGTCGGGGTTTGCGTCGCGCCAGCGCGATGCGCGCGTGACAATAAAGCAACCTGCGTCCTCGTCGATGATCACCTTAGTGTTGCCACCCAGCGTGCGCGTTGCGTTGAATGCTGCCACGCGCTCTTTATTGGCCTCGCGGTAATCGAGCTGCTCGCGAATCTGCTCAACGGTGCTGCGTCTGCGATCGCTGAAGAAAGGAGAAAGCTTTGCCGCGCACTCCTTGCACAGGTTGCCGTCTTCAAGCTTCCTATTTCCTAGCAAGCCGATTTCTGCGCCGCAAATATCGCAGTTCTTCTTCTCGAATATCTTTCCAAAAAGTCCCATAGGAGTCTCCTTCCCATTGTTGCTACCCGCTTTCACGGAGTATGATGCGCCCGTTGAGCGGAAAAGGGAATGACCCTAAGGTCTCATCTGAGGCCGCGATATGCACCTTATGTCTCATTTATGGGAAAAAGAGAAGAAAAACGGGACAAAATGGGCCAAAAATGCAACGCAAAAAGGCGAAGCAAACAGCGAAGCGATGAAGCTACGGTGATCGCAATAACGTTATGCGCGTTTGCGAGCGGGAGGCGGCAATGAGTTGTTTTGCGGCGCAATAACGCTGCTATTCGCCCACAAGCCAGAAACTGAACATGCCGTTCTAGTCCAGGCGGTTAAGGGTAATTCCGTTCGTATGCGAACCGCAAACCCTTACGAGTGCATTTTCGGAACAATAAGCCCGTTGGAAACAGCGTGCACTGCCAAGCGCAAAATGTTGTCGTAGCCGGTTTTTGCTAGAATTTCAGAGATATGCCGCTTCACGGTGCCTTCCGATAAGAACAGCTCGTCCGATATCTCCTTGCGCGTTTTTGTCTCGCACACCATGCGCAGAATTTCGACTTCAACATCTGTGAGCGCGGCGGCGTCGGAGAAAACGCTTTCTTGTGCGCGCGGGAACGTGCAATACCCTTCCATGGTGGAGCGGATGATACTCAGAAGTTCGCCCGTTCCCACGTTTTTATACACGAAGCTGTCCGCGCCTGCTTGGCGCGCCTGCTCGATGAACGTGACTTCCGGCATGCCCGTCATAATGATGACGCGCACGTCGGGCAATGCTTCCTTGATGCGTTTAGCTGCGACAATGCCGCTCGAATCGTTTTCAGTGCACACGTCAAGAAGGGCGCAGTTCGCGTTATGCTTCTCTACGGCCGCCAGTGCTTCTTCGGCGTCTCCTAAAGTGGCCGCTACTTGCATGTCTTTTTGCAACGAGATGGTGGTTGCAAGGGAATCGCGCAGCATCATTTGGTCTTCTACGATAACGATTCTAATCATAGCGCCGTGCTCCTTTTTCGTGCTTGTGATGTGCGTTCTCTATGATACCTGATTGCGCGGGCAGTGAGCGATTTGCACCGAGCGGTGCGCTTGCTTCAATGATAAACGGTTTGACCGAGATAACGCGCAGCGTTCCTTGAATTTCTTCCATGGCGGCGCGCATCAAGGGAAAGCCGCTGCCTTCGCGCATGTCCTCGCGGCCGTGTGCCCCATCGTTTTCAACGGTGAGCACCGCTTGCCCGCCTTTTTCCAAGAAGCGCACGATAACGCGTTTTGCACGCCCGTGTTTGGCGGCGTTGGTGGCGGCTTCACGGATGATTTTCACGAAAGCGCTGGCTACCAGGGCATTTTCGGGGAGCATTCCTTGCGTTTCAAGCGTGATGCCAATCAGGGAGAAGGCCGATTCCACGGAAGAAAGGTGCGCCACGCTTTCATTGACGGTGGGAGTTTCTTCGGGCTCGGTCAAATCGTCGATGATGTGACTCAAGAGTTCAGTTATCTGCGCCAAGTGTTTTTCATCAAGGTCGTCGTCTTCCAGGTAGCGGTGCAAAATGGACAAGCGCTGCCCAATGGTGTCGTGCACGCGTGCTTTCATGTGCAGGATTGCTTCGTTGTGCGCCACCTGGGCAACGTTGGAAATGGATTTCGTGAGCTCGGCATTTGACGTTTCAAGCAAATGGTTCGTGTAGGCAAGCTGGGCGTTAAGCGCTTCTTGCTCGGTTACGTCAAGAGCTACCATGCGCCGGTATTCTTTCTTGCCCAAAATTACGCGGTCGCGTACAAAAAGACGCGTCTCATCAGGAGAAATTTGCAAGCGGATGCCTTCGGGAAGCAGCGCATCAAGGGGCGTTTCTCCTTTTTTGGCAATTCCTTCCAAGTCGTTCCACATGGTGCGCGTCTCGGTAAGATCCGTTGCGAATCCAAGTGAGGTCAGACACGAGCGCATGGTGTCATTCATGAAAAGGATACGGCCGTCGTCGCCCGCGCAGATAACGCCTTCGGGCAGGGTGTTAACGGCGCTTACCACCGAAAGATTCGTGACGGTTTGGGAGAACCCCTGCTTATCGG
>CAKTXN010000152.1 GCA_934630905.1 uncultured Eggerthellaceae bacterium | reverse complement strand
ATCGCTTCATGCATTATCTGGTGCCGTTTTCCTGCGCGGCAGTGGTGGCAATCATCCTGTTCTTGCTATGCATTCGAAACAGCCGCTTCCTGAACTACTCGCTTATGTATCGCTGGGCCACGCCGCTCATGATGCTGGGCTGCATCATTTTCCTGGCGGGCCCGAATCCTTGGTTCGATTTTCGCAGCGTTGCCTATGCCGCAAATTTCGTGGCGCTGTTTGGCGTGCAGCTTACCCTGTGGGTAGTCACGCCGAAAGTCATCTGTCGCATGGGATTCAACCCTGTTCTGGCATTTTGCAGCTTCCTGTTTGCCGAAGGTGTTGGCATTGCCGTAGGACTGGCGTTTGCCATGCCCGCCATTGGCCACGAAACATCCCTGGCACTCATGCCGCTTGTCACCACGGGCGCAGCACTACTGATTGCCATGTCCGTTGGATTCATGCCCGAATGGTTCTTTGAGAGGAAAGCAGTAAATCCCCTGTTCGCAGCGAAGGAACGCGGTGCAACCTCTGCAGACTTTGGGGCGATTGGCGCGGCGGGCGCAAGTATAGGCGGCGGCATGTTTGCGGCTGACGGGTGCGGCGCTGGTGCGCTGGCGGCAGTTGGCGCAGGTGCTGGAACCGACATGGCCAGCGCGGCGGGCGCGGCGGGCGGCGCTTGCCGGCTGGGCGCCTTCGAAGCGAGCATGGGCAGCTCGCTGCAAGCTCAAGGCGCGCCTTCCCTTGCTGTGCTTTTCGATAATCAAGCGCGGCTGCTCCAAAAAGAATACGGCCTAACGGAGCGCGAAACGCAGATTTGCGCACTGCTTCTAGCGGGACGCAGCCGCCCGTTCATTCGCGACGAGCTCATCATTTCGCTGAACACGGTGCACACCCATGCACACAACATTTTCCAGAAATGCGAAGTAAAATCGCAGCAAGAGCTCATGAGCTTGCCGGGAAAGCTGCTTGAAGGCCGTGCGTCGGCAAAGTGATTACGTGACCCCTTTCTCTGCCCCCATTTGCAGGCATGTTGTTGAAAAACAGGAGCGAAATTCGAAGTTGATGCAGGTTGGAAGTAGGTGGAAACATTGAGTCTGCTTTGGTGTTGCAATCAGACTCGAACGAGTATAGTTGTGAACTGGCGTTTTGCAAATGCGTGCTTTCTGCAAACAACCCATACATCAAAAAGTGCCTCATTTCGCACCCTTGACCTACTTCCAACCTATCACAACTTCGAATTTGGAGCCCAAAATCCAACAACATGCTTAAAGGATGCTGTTCGCATTAACGCAATCGCCGTCGAAAGACATACAGGCGCATTGATATCCGCTGCGTTTCCCCAGTTTTGCTTTTTCGTAACAATGCGCTTCATGAGTACCTGTCCTGGTAATGCGTTCTTCTATAATTGCAGACTAAGAAAAACGTAAAAACGCATGCACATAATCTGGAGAGACGCCCATGGCAACTTTTGAACTTGTTTTGCTTTTGCTAGCTGCCGTGCTCATATCTGCCGTTTTGGATCAGTTCATTCCAAAAGTCACGCTTCCGCTCATTCAAATTGCGGCAGGCGTGATTATTGCGCTTTTCGCAAGGGACTACATCAAAATCACCCTTGATCCAAATCTGTTCATTGTTCTGTTTGTTGCGCCGTTGCTGTATTACGATGCACGGGCCCTTGATAAAGGCGCGCTGTGGCACAACAAGCGCCCCGTGCTCTCACTTGCTATCGGCCTGGTGTTTGTCACAGCGCTTGCCGTAGGTTTCCTGGTGAATAGCATCATTCCCGTTATCCCGCTCACCGCTGCTGTGGCGCTGGGCGCCGCCCTTGCCCCCACCGATGCTGTTGCCGTAACATCGCTTGCCAAAGACCTGAGCATCAGTGATCGCGAGCAAAGCATTCTTGAAGGGGAAAGCCTGATCAACGATGCATCGGGCTTAGTGGCATTCCAGTTCGCTATTGCCGCTTGCATCACAGGCGAATTTTCTCTAATCAGTGCTACGGGCAGCTTTATCGTAAGCTTCTTTGGCGGCATTGCCATTGGCGCGCTCATGGGCCTTCTGACGAACTACATTTCAAAGACCGCGCGCGAGGCAGGCGTTGACTCCACCACGTTTCACGTGCTATTTGACCTGTTTACGCCGTTTATCATCTACTTGGCGGCAAACGCCTTCGGTGCAAGCGGCGTCATTGCCGTTGTTGCTGCCGGCCTGGTCAGTGGCGTGGGAAAACGCGAGATAGGGCCTTCCGTTTCACGCACGAACATTGTTTCCTCGAGCGTTTGGAGCGTGTTCTCGTTCGCGCTGAATGGTTTCGTTTTCGTGCTGTTGGGAACGCAGCTCCCTAAAGCCATGATTTCAACCTGGGAAAATTACACGCTTGACAACGGCTTTTTGATTGTCATTATCCTGGTTATTGTGCTGGCAATCGAAGTCATCCGCTTCCTGTGGCTTTTCGGTTCCGAAGCTTACAGCGCACGCCGCGCGAAAAAACCTTTGGCCCCGAAAGCGGCCCTGAAAACCTCGCTCGTCATGACGCTCGCAGGTGCAAAAGGTACGCTTACGCTGGCTATTGTTTTCTCTATTCCGTGGTTCAATGCAGCGGGCGACGTATTCCCCCAGCGTGAACTGATCATCTTTTTGGCCTGCGGCGTTATCCTTATCACGCTGCTGATTGCGAATTTCGTTATCCCCTTGTTGGCAGGTAAAAAAGAGCCCAGCGAGAGCGATTTGCAGCGCCACAAAGACGAAGCAACTGCGAAAATCGAAGTTTTGCGCAACGTTATTGAAGAACTGGCGCGTAATCATGATCCGAAAGAGCGCCGCGCCGTGCATGCCGCGATTCGTTCCTACAACGAACGCATCAATCGAATCAAAACAGACTCATCAGACGAAGAAGACCCCGAAAAAACCCAGCTCAGGCTCCAAATTATCAGCTGGGAACGCGAGTATGTCAAAGACGCGCTGGAAAACAAGGACGTTGACGAATCGGCCGCTTACTCTGTTCTGAGCACACTCAACCGCCGCGAAAAGCTTATCAAGCACAGTGAGAACATGTTCATGGGCCCCACCGAGCTTTCCTTACGCCTTAACCAGCTGCGCTTCTTCATTCGTTCAATGGCGCATCGTGCCATCAACGGCCTGCCGCTGGTCAGCGTGCCCGATGAAGCGGCCACCCGTCACGAGCTTGTCGCAAAGAGCACCCGCTACGCCAACAAAAAACTACGCGAGTTGCTGAAGAACAGCGGCGACATTCCCACCGAATATGTAAGCGAACTGCTTATCGAAACGAGCCGACTTGCCGCATCCATGGAGCCGAAACGCCCCAGCATTACCACCATGACGGCTTTGGATGACGTGACAAACGATATCATCCGCCGCGGATTGAGTATTGAGCTTGAAGGCATTCGAGAGATGTACGAGGCGGGACGCATCAGCCGCACCACGGCAAAACGTATGCGCGAGAATGTTGCGCTCATGCAAATTGACCTTGAAGATAAAGTGTAGCGACTCCGCGCGAGCTCTCGAATGCCGCAAACGCGCAGGCACGTGGTACCCGCGCGTTTGCGGGTACCACGGACGCCGCCGCGCGCACCAAACCGGCACCTTCTAAGTACTTTATTCTTTTCCTGAACTAGTAGACGTGCGACAATACGTCCATGATATTTTTTTCAAACATTCCATCACGCGCTGTTATAGGCGCCCACCGCGTTGCAGTTGCCCTAGCGTTTGCCTTGGTGTGGACATGCGCGCTGCCATCGGTGGCATTTGCCTACGTAGACCCTTCGGTCATGACGTACACCATTCAAG
>CAKTXN010000151.1 GCA_934630905.1 uncultured Eggerthellaceae bacterium | reverse complement strand
CTTCTACCCGTGCCGCATACGCCGCACTTTTTCGCCGCCTTGCTTGCCGTCCTGCGGCGTTCCTCGCTGTATGGGGCAGGCAGTGAAAAAGCGCAACCGATTTTTGTCGATTGCGCTTTGGTGGGCGGGAATTGTTCTATGAACATTTTTACAAAATCACTCCTGCTGGAAATGACGCAAGAAAACCTTATTCGCTGCTTGCAGGGATTTGTGATACTCGCGGTAAGCGGGGCTAAGCCTCTGCATTGCGGGAATGAATACATCGTTATAGCCGCTCTCACTTTGGAATTGCTTTAGATATTCTTGCAGTCGGTAGGCGGGAGATGCCTTATATTCCTCTGATTCCGTAACTGCCCGATATTGTTCGAGCATTTCCTTGTTGCCGTGAATATACTTTTCCGGGTCTGTCATAGCTGCCGCAAGTTCGGCAGATGCGCTTTGCGTCACAGCAGCATCAGCATTTTCTCTAACCTCATCAAGATACTGCTGCACATCGCTGGGAACGGCTATTGAAATGCCGTCCAAGTATCGGATGATCGTTTCAAACGCTTCCCTCTGCTCATTCGTTGTGATTGCTTCGCTCAAAAACGGAGCGAAGTGCAAGCACACGAATTTTCCATAGAAGCCCGGAAACTTATCAAGGATACGGTTCAATATGGATTGCTTGTTTTGAAGCGCCTCCACTTGTCCTTCAATATGCTCCCAATCGCCGCTTTCCGCAAGTTGTTTTATCAATGCCTGCTTTGTTTGCAGCTCGACGATTTCAAGCTCTTTCCTGTTGAGGACATCGTAAATTGCTGTACGGCTATCATTCTCAAGAATTGTGCGAATCTCTGGAACGGAAAAGCCAAGCCCGCGCAAAACTGCAATTTGCTTGAGCTTCAAAGTATCTGTCTCGGAGAACTGCCGATACCCGTTTTCTGTTATCCTTGGTTGGATTAGTCCCTGTTCTGTGTAATACTCTACTGCTTTTTTGGTCAGGTTACATTCTTTGCATACTTCATTTATGAGCATTGTACTCACCTCCACATACAGGATAAGCTATCCCCCAAGGGGCCAGTCAATAGGTTTTCAAAAAAATGAGTTAGAAGATTCCCTTATTGTACTTGAACTGTGCATACAAGATAAAGCCCAAGCCGATGACGAGCGCTGGAATAACAATGAAAGACATTGCCTCTTCACTCCAGAAAGTTGTGACAAATGCCGCTATCAAAGATACACCGATGATAAGCGTACCTGTGCCGACGGCTCTCCCATACTTCGGTACATCTTCTTCCTTGACCTTTCTTCGGTTGTAGGAATGTATTGTGCTGATATTTCCAGTCATATTCACGATTCCAATAACGGAGATGAATATGCCTAAGATCAACAGAGCGATATTATCCATTCGCTTCCTCCTTAAAAATAAAACAGTTCTTCAAATTTCTTGTCCAGAGCAATGCAGAGGATCAATGCCAGCTTTGCGGTGGGGTTGAATTGCCCCGTTTCAATGGAACTGATTGTGTTTCTCGATACACCAATCATTTCCGCCAGTTGTGTTTGGGATAGCTTTTTCTCTGCGCGTGCTTCCTTGAGGTTGTTTTTCAATTTCAGCTCGTCATTCATTCCTTGACCTCCACAAGCCGCAGGACAAAAAAGGCAAGAAATGTGAGGCACATCGCTAAATAGAGAATACCAAGGATCAAGTCGGTTTTTCTCTTTAGCCTTGCATACTTTACAAGAGTGTGGGTGGTAAGGATGCTAAAATAAACAACCCACGGACTCAGAAAGTATGTTTTTGTAAAGATACGAAAGATAAGCGTGAGAACAACGCAGACCGCAGCACCGACACGACCGGCAATATTTCCTGCCTGCGCGGTTACTTCCATCTCCGCCAAATCCCTGTTTTTGTTCTCTCTGCGGCTGCTTTCTAAAATCTTCTCTTTATTCATTGAACAGAATCGCTCCTTTCCAAGTTTTCTTGTCATTATTATATCTATGCCAAGTAAACTTGTCAAGCACAATTATCTTACCGCCCTGTGTCTTTTCTATGAACGCCGCACTTTTTCGCTGCTTTGCTGGCTGCTCTCCGGTGTTCCTCGCTGTATGGGGCGGTCAGACGGAAAGAGAAACGCCCCTTGCGGATTTCAAACTCCATGCAGCCCGTGTCCGGGTCTGCGTCGGTCTGGCGGCACTGGTCGGGGTGCTGTCCGGCGTAGGCGGCAAGCCGCTTCTTTAAGTCGGTGTTGTGGGTGCGGATATGGATTAGCGGGTCTTTCTCGTCAAACCAAATATCGGTGGTCTTTTCCTGCTTCGTAAGCCCTGTTCTCATGCAAGCTCCTTTCTGTCTGTAGGCATGGAAAAAGGGCAGTCGATTTCTCGGCTGCCCCTTATGGGTGGTTTATTTAGTTTTACTGTGTGCTGTTCTATAATCGGTGTTCAGTTTTTCAAAACTTGCTGGTGACAAACAGCATTTTGAGAAACTTCGCGATTACTGAACTTTGAAAATCCCATTTTTACACGGAAGGACTTTATTTCCCTTCTTTACTTTAATCGCTGTTATTATAAAATTTGTCAAATCTCCACACGACATTCCAATATTACCAAGTGAAAAAATCAATACAAAGGTGATAAACCCTGGCATTGTTTCTGGGATGACAAAAGTGCATATTGAAGGAATAAATCCCAACAGTAACACGGGAACCAACAGCATTCCTAAATATCTTCTCTTAGTTATAGGTGCAGTAAACCATGTCATAAGACCGGATTTGACCCTGTAAATTTGAACATTATTTTTTGAGGAAATACAAATGGCATGGAGCAATTCATGAAGTGGTAATGTTAAAATTGAGCTAATCAACCCAATTATCATTGGTGTTAAAGATGCTTCAAAGGCTCCTATATATCTACGAAATTTGACCAGTAGAATTGCATATACAATCACAAAAAGGATGGACAACAACAATACTCCTCGACCTAAATTACCAGAAAAGTCGACTTCGGACTTTTTAGAATGCTCAGGGTCTTTAATCTTTGTAATGTCCAAAGATTCTTTCAGATAAAAAGATAACATTTTTTAGCATCTCCCTTCTGTCCAATGTATTTTGCTTCAACCCCATCTCATCTGGAATAATTATATCAAGAACTTTTGAATAAATCTACCATATATGCTGAAACCATCTAAGCAGTTTCTATACCTTTTGTCCAGTTGCTCGCAGCAGACTTCGCCACTTTACTGGCTGCTCTCCGGCGTTCCTCGCTGTATGGGGCGGTCAGACGGAAAGAGAAACGCCCCTTGCGGATTTCAAACTCCATGCAGCCCGTGTCCGGGTCTGCGTCGGTCTGGCGGCACTGGTCAGGGTGCTGTCCGGCGTAGGCGGCAAGCCGCTTCTTTAAGTCGGTGTTGTGGGTGCGGATATGGATAAGCGGTTCTTTCTCGTCAAACCAAATGTCGGTAGTCTTTTCCTGCTTCGTAAGCCCTGTTCTCATAAACTCTCCTTTCTGCTCCCTTGTTGCGCAATAGGGGTGTTTTTCAGGTGTTTTCTCCGGCTCATGACTTGGGGAAAACGGCGATTTTCAAACAGGAGTACGCCGGACGATGTCTGCCCTGTCTGACGCGCTCCCATTCGATAAAATGCGTTTTTTCCGGCTCTACACAGGAATCAGCGAGCTTCGTCCCTCGTGACCGCTTTTTCTCTGTGCGGATGGAAGAATCGCCACAGATTATCCTCGGCTACGAATCCAGTACAACGCAGATCAGAACGCTTTCCGACGTGATGGACTTCCTCTTTAAGCTGGAAACGGTAGAGGGCATCGACTTCAAGATCAATGTGCAGAAGCCGCCC
>CAKTXN010000150.1 GCA_934630905.1 uncultured Eggerthellaceae bacterium | reverse complement strand
AAATGCTACGCACCAAGAATTGCGCCTTTTCCACCTGGGCAAACAGCACCGCAAGCCCGCAACAGCTTCTGGATCACTTGCAGTGGCAATGCGCGCAACGCGGCCTTGCCCACCTTACGTATCACGGACCGGTGCATTCCGCATCGGTTGAACGCTATGCTATAACATCCTTTAGCCATACAGAATAAGAAGAATCGAGCGAACCATGAATCCATCAATTCCCACCGTAGCGAAACCCGCCAACGTAGATGAAGCTGTATGGCAGCGCATGCTGACAGCTACCCCCGCGCAAGCGCGCCACATCATTCGCTCAGGCGTTTATGACGCCCCTACCAGCGGTTTATGCCCTGGATTCGCACAAGCAAACCTTATTGTGCTTCCGAAAGAGCAGGCCTACGATTTTCTGCTGTTCGCCCAGCGCAACCCCAAACCTTGCCCTCTATTGGAAGTCACCGAAGTCGGCGCGAGAGAGACATCGCTTTGCGCCACCGACTGCGATGTAGCAACCGACTTCCCCCGGTATCGCATTTACGAAAACGGCAACTTGGTGGAAGAGACAACGAATGTATCCGCTTATTGGCGCGATGACCTGGTAAGTTTCATTATTGGCTGCAGCTTCAGCTTTGAAAGCGAGCTTATCGAAGCAGGCATTGAGCAGCGCCACAACACCATGGGACGTAACGTTCCCATGTATCTGACAAACGTCGCTTGCATGCCTGCGGGCAGCATGAGCGGAAATATGGTCATGAGCATGCGCCCCATTCCCCACAACCAGGTTGTGAAAGCGGTGCAGATTTCGGGAGCTATTCCAAAAGTGCACGGAGCACCCCTCCACATTGGCGACCCCGCAGCACTGGGTATCGCCGACATCAATAAGCCCGATTTTGGCGATCCCGTTGACATTTTCCCTGGTGAAGTACCGGTGTTTTGGGCATGCGGCGTAACGCCCCAAAGCGTTGTTATGAATAGCAAGCCGCCGTTTGCCATTACGCATGCGCCCGGCCACATGTTGATTACCGATACGAAAAACGTTGACCTGAAGGGCTAGAAATATGGCACGAGTAGATTTGAATTGCGACTTGGGCGAAAGCTTTGGCGCGTACACTATTGGCTTGGATGAGGAAGTTATCCCTCACGTGACCAGTGCAAACATTGCGTGTGGCGCTCATGCAGGCGACCCGAGCATCATGCGCAAGACCGTGCGCTGCGCTCATGCGGCGGGCGTGGCCATTGGCGCGCACCCTGGATACCCCGACTTGGAAGGATTCGGGCGACGCGCCCTGGCAATGAATCCCCATGACGTATACGCAAGTATCCTATATCAGGTGGGTGCACTTGCCGCCTTCGCAAAAGCAGAAGGCGCAAAGCTGCATCACGTAAAGCCCCATGGTGCGCTCTACAACGCTGCCGCAAAAGACGCCACGTTGGCGCAAGCGATAGCGCAAGCCGTGAAAGACTTTGACGATCAACTCATTTTAGTGGGACTCGCTGGGAGCGAAAGTATTATCACAGCTCAAAACGTGGGTCTGCGCACGGCAAGCGAGTTTTTCGCCGACCGCGCTTATCAGGAAAATGGCGCACTCGTGCCGCGCACACTGGCGGGCGCTGTTATCACCGATAAGCAAAAAGCTATCGAGCGTACCCTGCGCGCGGTAAAGGAAGGCGTGGTTGAATCGGAAACCGGCACCGTTATTCCCCTTGCGGCAGACACGATTTGCATCCATGGCGACAACCCCGCTGCCGTTGCGTTTGCCGCCGAAATCCGCGCGGCGCTTGAAGTAGCCGGCGTTACAGTACGCGCTTTGTAGTTCAGCTGCCGGCAAGTGACGGGCGGAAATGAGGGCGCGCCCGCACCCTCCGAGTTGCCTCCTTGTTCTTTTTGTCGCTTGACCACGTTGCTGCCAAGCACCGCCCATCAGGTGCATGGCAACAAAGGTTGCAGCAAAAGTTTTCTTACTTCGCTTCTAAAACCCCAGGTGAATGCTAGGTTCGTATATACGAACCTAGCATTTTCGCGTTACTTGCCCATACTGGCAGAGTGTACGGGTGTATCAATTCGCGGACAAAAAAACGCGATTGGCAAGCCCTTGACAAGCCTACACGGGGACGAAGGGAACAACATGAAGCGACAACGTCTACGCAATCGCGTGCTGGCACTACTGCTAGCAACCACTCTGGCAACGGGTCTTATTCCGGCAAGAGCATTGGCTGAGATAAGTCCGCTGGCAGAAAGTCAAAAAGAACAACCAGAACTTTCCTACTCCCCTTCAGATGAAGATACCGTTGCCCAAATTGCGAAAACCGCGCCTTTAGATGCAGGTGTGGTGCTTGCGGCGTCCGAAAGCTCAGGGAGCGAAGGCGCGCAGAAGACTCCGAATGGCGAAGCAACACGTGCGCCAGTCGTTGCGCCGGAAGCAACCGAAACGCCGGAGCAAGCACTCGGCGCAGGCGAAGGAGCGGGCGAAAGTTCAGACGCCACTACTGGAGAGGAACCCGCCGAATCCCCTAACCCCTTCAAAGAAGGCGTTGAGGCACAGCAGCTTGCCAACCTGGAGAATTATTACGGACACAACCATGATGAGGAATTCAAAGCGAAAGCTTGGAAGACCTCGGTGGGCTGCACTGGAAAGAAGCTCTGGATTGGCAATGTTCGCAACGATGACGGCTTCTTCGCGCCGGGCGTTGAAGAGCCTTCCCTTGATTACTCTGGTCCTACGGTCTCAGAATACGACGCCGAAATTTACGCATATGTTGAGAGGAACTACACCGGCACCGTTGACAATGTGCCACGCGACGTAGTATTTGTGTATGGCGACTGCGGTTTATCTTCCGTTGACTTCTCGCAAGTTTTCGATGGGTCATATGATGTCTATATTTCCTTTTATGCTTTCAATGACACCAATATATCCACTATTACGTTCCCGAGCTTTATTAAACAAATAGATATGGAGGCATTTTATTGCTACATGAGCCAAGGGCTGTCCTCAATCCAATTTGAAACTGATGAGCAAGGCAACGGCATCCAACGCATTTGCTCCAACGCATTTTCAAACAGCAAGGAGTTGAGCACACAAGAGCAGATCGTTATTCCCCGGTCAATCAAATATCTTGAAGGCGGTGTTTTCGGGGAATACGACGGTCCAGTCAATGTTGTCGTCAAAAATCCCGACGTTCGATTCGGCAATAAATACACCGACGAAAACGACGTTGAGAATCCTTTCAGCGGAGGCGGCACGGTATGGGCATATCGCTTCAAAAGCGACGGCGTAACTCCTTCGGATGCCATGAAACTTTCGCAGCAAGCTGGCACAGAAAACATCACATGGAACTGGATTGATACCGCTACTTTAAGCGGAACATTGCTCTTACCTGCAGGAATGACGGTTGACAACGTGCAAATCACTGTTGTGCAGGGCGATGACACTATGCAGATAACCCCCGATTCCGACAAGACGTTCACCTGCGATCGCCTTATATCGAACACGGAAGCGCAAGTCACCATCAGCGCGGCTGGCTATTACGAAAAAACGTATTATCGCATTCCGCAAGATATGACGTCCAATATTTGGGATATGGGCACCATTGACATTTCCGCCTTCACGCCCATACCCGCCCAGCAAACATTCCCCCTTGACGTGCGCTACGACACCGGCAGAACCGATTCAAAAGGGAATCCCGTTCTTGCAGACAACCTTGACTGGAACAAGCTGTCATTCAAGCTGTTCCAGAGCGGCACTGAAATTCCTTGCGGCACCGCCAGGCGTCCCGGCGGATTTGCAATCCGCCGTAAAAAAAGGTTCGACCTATTAAAACCGGGGGATTTGTAATC
>CAKTXN010000149.1 GCA_934630905.1 uncultured Eggerthellaceae bacterium | reverse complement strand
CTATCATACCATGCATATTGTGTGGTTTTTCTTAAATGGGGGTATGTTTTGGACAGGCGTACCTCTTTTCGTGGTCTGTTTTCGTCTCGCGCGCCGCTCCTCGGTGCGCGTATAATGAAACGACGTGAATCAAAAAGGCGAAGCACCCAAGTAATGGTAAGGAAACGCAATGAGATTTCTTCATGTGGCCGATCTTCATATTGGCAAACGCGTTCATGAGCGGCTCATGCTTGATGAGCAAGAACACGCTTTTGACCAGCTTATATCTATCGCAGAAGACCAGCGGGTTGATGCGGTTTTAGTGGCGGGCGACGTGTTCGACCGGCCGAATCCCTCGTCGGTGGCGTTGGAGCTCTCCGAGCGTTTCTTGGCGTCATTCGTACGTCGGAACATCCCTGTTTTCGTTATTCCGGGCAATCACGATAGCGCGCAGCAAGTGGCTTATTGCTCAACGATTACCGATGCTGCCGGTTTGCATGTCGCGCGACCGTACCGTGGGCATATCGCAACGTTTCCCCTTGAAGATGCCGATGGCCCGGTTTGCGTTCATCTTTTGCCGTTTGTGCGTCCTTTGGACGTGCGCGCGGCGTTCCCCCAGCGTGAAGCAGAGATAAAAACGCATCACGATGCCGTGCGTGTTGCTTTGGAAGAACACCCACTTGAGCAGGGAGTTCGCCATGTTTTGGTGGCGCATCAGTTCGTTACGGCAATGGGTGTTGACCCCGAGCGCTGCGAGTCGGAAACAATGAGCTCGCTGGGCGGTCTAGACAACGTGGATGTATCGCTTTTCGATGCGTTCGATTATGTGGCGCTGGGGCACCTGCATGGGCCGCAGCGCGTAGGGCGCGATGCCGTTCGTTACGCGGGATCGCCCGTGCGGTATTCCTTCAGCGAGATTTCGCAGAAAAAAGCAGCGTGCATCGTTGACCTTGACGGGCAAGGCAACGTGACGGTAACGCAGATTCCTCTGACGCCGCTGCATGCTATGCGCGAGATCACGTGCTCGCTTGAAGATCTTGAGGCGGGCAAGGATACCGGCGATCACCAGGATTATATGCATGTTACGCTCACGGATCGCAGCGCCTATGATGCGTTCAACCGCGTGAAGGCGGTGTATCCCCACTTGTTGCTGCTAAGCTGGCAGGAAGCGGAAATTGCTGCTTCATCAGGTAAAATGACGCTATCGGAAATGAAGAAGAAGAGCTGCTTTGAGCTGTTCTCGGACTTCTTCATGGAACAGACGGGGCAGGGCCTGACCGATGAGCAGTGTGCGATTGTGCAGGATATCGTGCGCGATGATCAGGTGGGGCAAATGGGCCAGACGGGCGCGTGGGGTGTGCTGGACGAAAAATCCAGCAAACAGACCAGCGGAAAGGGGGAGCGCTTATGAAACCGCTTCGCTTGGAATTAGTAGCGTTTGGCGCGTATGCGGAAAAATGCGTCATTGATTTCGAGAAACTGCACAGCGGTCTGTTTTTGCTTACGGGGCCCACGGGATCTGGCAAAACAACGTTGTTCGATGCTATCAAATTCGCGCTTTATGGAGAGATGAGTGGGTCGGTGCGCGAGAGTAAGAGCGTACGCAGCGGATTTGCAACAGATGACCAGGTAACATACGTCGAGCTTGAATTCGAACACCAGGGCGCGCGCTATGTCATCCATCGTGCCCCGGGCGGTTATCGATGGCGCGGAAAGCAGAAAAACCGCGCGAATTTGGTTATGGCAAACGAGGAAGTTTGGCTGCAAAATGTTTCCACCGGGGAATCGCTTGCGGGCAACGGACGCACTGCAACGGAGTACATTGTTGAGCTTTTGGGCATTTCTGCGAGCCAGTTCAGCCGCATTGTCATGATTGCGCAAGGCGAATTTGCATCGGTGCTTCATGCGAAGACCGAGGAACGCCGCGCGGCATTTCGCAAGGTTTTTGGCACCGAAATGTACCAGGGCGTGCAAAACGCGCTGCTCAGCCAAGAGCGCGAGCTCAAAAGCCAGCTGGAATACAGCAATACCGAGCTGCAGAGCATTTTGAGCAACGTGAACGTTCATAAAGACAGCCAGTACTTTGGTGTATGGCAAAACCTTCATGCCGACCGCGAGCATTGCGTGTACCGCTCGCGTGAGTATCGGGATTTGCTCACCAACGTGATTCAAGAAGAAAAAGAGCACAAGCTGGTTGGTGAAAAGCAGCTTGAGCAGGCTCAGACGGAACGCGAGCATATTGATCGTCTTATTGGCGAACAGCAGCCGCTTGCCCAAGCGCAAAAAGCGTGCGCTGCTGCGCAAGATTGGCTTGCTAAAAATCGCGATGATTTTGAGAAAAAGGCTCATGAGCTGGATGAACTCGAAGCAAGAAAGCCGCAGCGCGATCAAGCACGTGTGGAAATAGCCGACTTGGAAAAGCAGCTGCCGCGCTACGACGAGCTGGAAGAAGCACGACGCGCCACTCAAAAGGCAGCGGAAGACCTGGCGAAGATTGCGTCGCTTCTGGAGCGCAATCGGCAATCTCAAGCACAGGCGGACGCAGCATTTTCTTCCGCAACCGCTGAACGGGAACAGCTTCCTAACTGCGATGCGTTGCTAGAGCGCATTGAGGCGCAGCAGACATCGTCTCAGGAGCGCTTATCTGCGCTTGACCTGGCGGAAGGCAAATATAAGCAGGCGTGCACGAAGGCGCGCGAAGCTAAAAAAGAGCAGGAAGCGTACGAAGAGCGGCAGCGCCAAGGTAACCAGGCCGCTCAAGCATTCATCCAGGCACAAAGTAGGTACAATGCCGAGATTGCAGGTGTTCTTGCCGCCGGTCTGGCCGAAGGCGCCCCATGTCCTGTTTGCGGTTCGTGTGAGCATCCTCACCTGGCACAGCGTTCTGCTGGTGCCCCTTCCGCAGAAGAAGTCGAAGCCCTGAAAACGCAGGATGAAGCAGGGCGTGCCCGTGCCGCTACGGCGGCTCAAAACGCCCATGTTGCCCGCGCCCGTGCCGACGAAGCGCAAAAAGCGGCGTTGGAGGGCGCACAGCGTTGCGCGGCGGATGCGGCAGCAACCGCGCAGGAGTCATCGGCGGCAGAGCAGGACGAGCGCGCAGCGGTTGCCTTCGACTTCGCTGGCATTCCCGCTGTTCTTGCGAGCTTGCGCGGCCAGCTTGAAGAAAGCGCGCGCAGTTTATCCGAGCAAAAAATGCAGGTCAACGCACAGAAAGAACGCGCAGAAAAACTCGATGTGCTCATAGCGCAAACCACGCAGAAGCGCGCACAGCTTGAAGATGCCGCAAAGCAGCTTGAGTCGCGGCAGACGGAAGCTAAAGTCCGTGCTGCCCAAACGCAGACGGAGCTTGAGGCCATTAAGCTTCCGTTCGCGCGCAAAGAAGACGCTCTGGCGCAGTATAAAGAACGCCGTGCGGCGCTTGAAAAGGAAGAGCGGGCGCTTGCTGATAAGCGTGCAGCTCTTGCGAAGATGAAAGATGAGATTGCTCGCCAGGATGGTATTGTCTTGCAAAGCCAGTCCGTTTTGGCAGGCAAAACGGTGGTTGACTTAGCTGAGCTTGAGCAGCAAAAAGGCCAGATTGTTGACAAGGTTGCACGCCACAATGAGTTCATTGGCAAGGTGCAAACTATGATTTCTGCCGCTGAACAGGCAATTCGCGATATTGATCGCATCATGGAAACGCGCAGCGCCAGCGAAGCGCGCTATAACGCGATAAGCAATCTGTGCGATTATGCCACGGGTCGCACGCCCGGCGCGCTGGGTAAAGTCGATTTCGAGACGTACGTGCAAGGCGTGTATTTCGAGCTGGTGTTGCAAGCCGCCAACCAGCGATTGCAGGTGCTCTCCGAAGGCCGTTATTCGTTGC
>CAKTXN010000148.1 GCA_934630905.1 uncultured Eggerthellaceae bacterium | reverse complement strand
GACAGGCAGTCCTCCGTGGTCTTGAAAGCGCCGAGCGCGCGGATCATCTTCGCGTTGAACATGATGTGCGGCTTGTCGTTGGCGTCGAGGTAGATGAAGGCAGCCTTGGTCACGCCGAGCTGGTTGGCGTGCAGACACGCGACGTTCTCGAGCGACTCGAGCGTGTCGGTGAGGTCGGCGGCGAGTGCTGCGGCTTCCTCGACTGCGACGACATCGCAGGGCTGCGACAGGATGGCGTCGTCTTTCACCAGGTCTTTGATCATGAGGGTATCCTCCCGTAGGTTGCGAACAATGCGCGCCAGTAGAGCAGGCGCGCGTGTTCCGAATTGTACCACGGAAGGGTGAGAGGATTTTGCCGCACGGTGCTAAGTGTAGTTAAAGATGCAGGTGGGGGAGTCTTCCTTCTGATGGCAGCCATGCCTTCGCATATGCTGAGGCATGGCCGACCTTGAGAACAATCCCATTCCAGAGAGAAAAAGGCCCGATCTAGGGCTTGGCCAGTCGACCTAAAATCGTTGGATGAAGGTAGAGCCCTCTCTTTTTACATCCTGAATAATGGAGTCGCCCTCATCGAGGGGGCGACTCCATATACCTATGGGCTTCGCAACTGCTCGGAGGCAACTACCCCAGCGGGTTTCCTCCCCCGAAGTCTCACCGCTCGACGCGCCCGACCCCGCGGGCGGGAGCCCGCTGGGGTAGGGGACAAGTCCGCCTGGGCAATCGCGCAGCCTGCCAGGTGGTTGAAAAGCTTATAGCCATGCGATGGCACGCCCTCATCAGAGGGCGTACTCGCTTTCTACGGCGAAATAGGGGCCTTGTATCGACATGGCGCGCGATATGCCGGGCTGGGGGTGCCAGCTCCTCGTGTTTTCCACCCATTGAAATGAGTCTGGGTGCGGCTTGGCTTTCGCTCATAGCGTGGAGGAAACGAGTTGAAGGCAAGGAGGGGGACAATAATCGATTATTACCGTTGTTTCGGGGTTCACCTTGGATTATCGGTTGAAGAGCGCTAACATACCGTCTAATTCTGTCGTTTGCGTAGGCAGAGAACTGATGGGTTGGGTAAAACTACAGAGGTGACTTACGTAAAATGCACCGATCAAACAAGATGCCTTTCAAAAGCACGCTTACCAGCAAGGCATTTTCGATATTCCTCGCATTGACGCTTTGCGTGCCTACAACGCTTGCGGGCAACTTGTCCCACGTGCGGCAAGCCCAGGCGGACACGTCTGCCCCTCAGGAGCAATCGACGAGCGGCGATGCTCTCGATTCCGCTCCCGATGGCGCTTCGGACGGCGTAGCTGCCGGCTCCGCGCAGGACACGCCTGACTCCCCAATCCTTGCGCCCGCTTTTGACTGGAGTGCTCAGTACCAAGCGCTCACGCTGTCCTCGAAGGGACTCACGGTCGACGCGCAGAAGCTCATCGAAAGTGCGCGCGAGTCCGGCGAGGCTCCCTCTTCGGGCGACACCCAGGCGCAAGCTGCTCAAAGCGGCGAATCCCATCCGGTCGCTTCCCAAGCAGCGGCCCTAAGCGGCGCTGCCCAAAGCGAGCTTCCCTCGACGATTCCCGCCACGCTCGATCTTTCGTTTGAGCTCGACCCCTCGGCTTGGATCGGCGATTCGGGCACGGACCCGTCTTTGGGTGCCGATCAAGCCTCGGCGGCAGCCCTCCTCAGCGCGAACGAGCGCAAGACGGTCGCCCCCGGCGATTGGTTCTTGGTTAAGCTTCCGGAGGGGCTCGAGATAGCAGATGGAACGCTTGCGCTCGACGTGTTCCAAAACGACGAGCAAGGCAACGCCACAACGGTGAAGATCGCCGAAGCGACGTGGGAGGACGGCAAGGCCAAGGTGACTTTCACGACTCCGGTTGACACCGCCTCTGGTGCCGCGCCGCTTAATGACGAAAGTGCAGATCAGGCGACGGGCGCCGATGTCTCGATGCCCTTGACGCTCGCCGCGTCGGTGCAGCTTCCCGTCGTTTTCTCCGCCAACCTCGTGCAGGATGCTCCATCCACCCTTAACTGGTTGCTGCAGCAGACCGCGACGGAAAGCCGCAGCGCGGAACTCGACGTGCCTTCGAAGGGGGATCTTCTGTCGTTGATGGGTGCGGCTCCGAGCGAGGGACAGCCAAATAAGACAACCGAAGATGTAGTTCTTGCAATCCATCCCTCCTCGAAGCGCGAGGGCTCGGCGTCGTTTGTCACCCTGTGGGCTGACAACAACTCACCGTCTCGCCCGTTGACGACCAAGATGATGAACAGGCAGGAGTACGGTCTTTATTTCCAAGTTGAAGGGGACGATGCGTCGTACCGCCTTTTCGAGACGGATGGTGCGGGCAAATGCGTCGTTTCGCAGGATGCGAAGCGGCTGTTGGGCATGACCCAGGAAGACCTTGACAATTTAAGAAACTCCGAAACCGATAGTTTCGTGCGGGTCGACCGCAAAACCACCAACTCCTATGAAGCGAGCGCGTCAGAGCTCTATTCCGAGGTTGTCGTTACGACGCAGAAGAAGAACGAGGACGGCAGTCCCGCGCTCGACGATGAGGGCAATCCGATTTGCAAGGAGACCAGAAAGCACATCACCTGGTCTATCAAGCACGACGGGGTAAGCGAGGGAGAGACGGCATACGACGGGGTCTACATCGACGCTCCGCGCCATGATTATCCGAACTACATCAACGACGGGCAAGAGGTGATGCAGCTTCTGGGGGACGTCACTTTCAACTTCACCCTGCGCGTTGGCGATGAGGCGGAGCGGTTGATGAGCCTGCCAGAGGACGATCGCTTCGATGCCTGGTTTCGGGAATGGGGCATCCACCAAAAGCTCATCGTGAAGAAGAACGTCAACGGCACAGAGGAGGACTACTCCGAATTGACGGGGGGGTCTGAAGCGGACAACGAACTCTATCATGCTATGAAAGACGGCGCCCTGAAGCTGTCGATTTCAAACGATGGGCAGACCGCCATGCTAGGGCCCGCTCGCTGGCCGATGTATCATCCCGATGGGTCGGCATTCGAGTACAGCTTCCAACAAGAGGAGTCGAAGAGCACCAAGACGTTCTCCGATGGAGCCACGTACTCGGATTACTATCAGGTTGTTTACAACAACCTCAACACCCTGCACTACAGCTCGGACACCACGGCGGCGCACAACAACGGCACGATCATCCTCACCCATAAGGGCGACACGCGCGTCGATGCCTATAAGATCTGGCTCGACGACGACGCCTCTGAACGCCCGGAGACGAGGTTCTCGCTTTGGCGCTACTCGTTGCGCGATGGAGCCGGCCCCGATAGCGCGTCTCAGGTGACGACCCGCGACGACGGAGGCGCTTACATAACGCTTACGCTCTCTGCGGAAGAAAGCGAAAAGGCCGGCGGCGGCGCTATCGACCTGGGCGACCTGCTCCGTAAGCAGTACCCGGATTGCTCGATCGCGAAGTACGACCCTGCTGGTTATCCCTATATTTATCTCATTCGAGAGGACGGCCTGTCGGGCTACGAGACCCTGTTCGGATCGGGCGTCGCTGAAGACGGATCGGCGACAGGCGATACGGGTGCGAACTACTACAGCGTCGATTTCGAGAACACCGTCGCTGCGGGGGGCGGTGCCGTCCGCGCGGATGGCGACAAGTCGCTCTACATGGGCGGTACCATCATCAATCGCCGTAGCGATACCACGAAGCAGACGCTCGCTAAGACATGGGAGGCGGGGTCGTATCAAGATCAGCTTTCAGACGTTAAGGTGACCTTCCAGCTCGAGCGCATACTTAAGGAACATGCCACGTTCGATGAGGATCGGGGCTATTGGGTTGCCAACGGCGATACCTACGAGGTCACG
>CAKTXN010000147.1 GCA_934630905.1 uncultured Eggerthellaceae bacterium | reverse complement strand
TATCTGGTTGCGAGATAAGCAGCTCGTCGATATCAACACCCAAACGAGCAGCGTAAACGGGATCAAGAGCGTGCTCGGCATCGATAAATGCGCCGATTCCACCAAGTGCCTGTGCCTCGGCAAGAATCTGCAGCGCCAAGGTGGTCTTACCACTTGATTCAGGTCCATACACTTCCACAATACGACCACGCGGTACGCCGCCTACGCCCAAAGCGTAATCGAGTGCCAAAGCGCCTGTGGGAATAGCATCAACAGTGAGCTTTTCGGAGTCCTCACCCAGCTTCATGATTGAGCCTTTGCCGAACTTCTGTTGGATTTGATCGGTGGTAATCTTGAGCAGTTGTTCTTTGTCGGAATTCATCGGTATCCTTCCTTCTCTCATGTTCAATGCAATTATACGAACATTTGTTTGTTAGTCAAGCAAGAACTTGAACAATGAGAAAGATTAGACCCTGCTTCTAACAAAAACCTATCAAAACGACTCAAAACGCTATCAAAAAGTTGACAAAAAGCTACAAAAAGCCAATGGCGCACCTAGAGAGCACAAAAAGAGGGATGCAACAACAATCGCACCCCTCGAACGTCTACAAAGCGTCAATCGTATTCTGGAAAAGAAGCAACGCTGCTGCAGTTGTCTTCATGCGCACCTGCTGCCTGTCACCTGTAAATACAAACTTGCGCGCACAGGTGCCTTGCACAGAGGAAACTGCTGTCCATACCGTTCCAACAGGCTTCCCCGGCTCTTCCCCGCCAGGCCCTGCTATACCCGTAACAGAAACAACAATATTACAGCCAAGGGCCTTTCGTGCTCCTTCAGCCATCTCTCGCGCGGTCCATTCGTTGACGGCTCCTTCGTGGTCAAGACGCTGCTCATCAACGCCAAGAACGCGTGCTTTCACCGAAAACGCATAGCTTGCTACGCCCCCGAAAAACGTATCGCTGCTGCCAGGAACCGCCGTCAAGGCGGCAGAAATCATGCCTCCCGTAAGCGATTCAGCGCTTCCCAAGGAAAGCCCTTTCTCGCGCGCTTTTGACAACGTATCGCTCGCCATTTGGTACAAAGCCGATTCATCAATCGTTGGCAAATCGATATCGTCGTCGGAAAGCATAAGCTCACGCCACATGCCAGCATCTTCGTCACCGGTATTTTCTTGCGGGTCGTCAGCGAAAGCGCTCTTGCTCTTCACGAAATAGTCAATCATGGAAAGGATGGTTAGAACCAGTGAGACAACAAGGACAATCCACGCAAGCACAAAAATAGGCTTAGCGAATTGCTCACCTAAAACAGCAGGCAGGGCATCGATTAGAATAAACAGAACAATAGCGATCATCTGCGTTACGGTTTTAGCCTTGCCATACCACGAGGCAGCAATGACTAGTCCTTTTGCTGCCGCCATCATGCGAAGACCTGAAACCAGGAATTCACGGAACAGCACAATCAAAGGAACCCATGCCGGAAGTTGACCCATTTGCACCATTACCAAAAATACCGCAATGACCAGCAGTTTATCCGCTAGGGGGTCCATAAACTTACCGAACGTCGGTACCTCGTTGCGGCTCCGCGCCAAATAACCATCCAGAAAGTCAGAAAAAGAGAGCAGCAAAAACAGCACCGCGCAGACCCAGGGCTTAATCGATGCAGCAAGCAGAGCGTTGCCAAAAAGACCGTCCCAAGGCGCAAGCATTGCCAACACCAGGAATGGTACACCGATAATACGAATGACCGTTACGGTGTTCGCCGGCGTCCATGTAGCAGCAACGGCGGATTTACCCATTGACCTGCTCCCCCTCCATCTCGTAGAGAAGCGTGTCAGTGATGGAGACGGAAACAATCGAGCCAATCTCGGCGCCTTCAATATACACAACGCCATCTACTTCGGGCGCTTGGCACATTGCGCGACCGAAAAGCTGCCCATCTTCTTCAACGCCTTCAACAAGCACATCCATGGTTTCGCCACAGCGTTGCGCAACGCGCGGAATACATACCGCATCCGCTAAATCGCGTAAACGCTGAGCTCGGTCGGCTTTCTCGTCTTCATCAATCTGATCGGGCAATTCTGCTGCGCGCGTGCCATCTTCGCGTGAATACGCAAATACACCTACGTAATCGAAATAGCCCTCGTCAACAAAATCGCACAATGCTTCGAATTGCTCATCCGTTTCACCCGGGAAGCCCGCAATGAGCGTCGTTCGCAGGGTAATGTCGGGAATAACGTTTTTAATACGTTCAACCAGATGCGCAAACTGCTTTGCATCGCCTTTTCTATTCATTGCACGCAATAACTCAGGGTCAACGTGTTGAAGCGGAATGTCCAGATACGAGCAAATATTGTCATTGCGCGCTATGACGTCCAAAAGCTCATCAGTAATGCCTTCGGGCTGCAAATACATCACGCGAAACCAAGTATCAGGATGCTGAACAGCCAATTCGTCCATGAGCCATGCAAGGGTTTTCGGCTTGTCAAAATCATTGCCCCAGCGACCCGTGTCCTGCGCAATAAGAACGATTTCCTTTGCGCCACGCGCTTTTGCCGTTTCAACATCATTCTGAATTTGCTCGAAGGTAAACGAATGATATCTGCCGCGGATGTAAGGAATGGTGCAATACGAGCAGAATCGATCGCACCCATCCGAAATTTTCACATATTGGCTGACCGAATGGCAAAGCCCCTCTTCATCGTTTTGCTCACGAGCGCAAAGGCCAGATGGCGCCCCAATCAGAGTCTGCAGAAGCTCAACGATGTTCTGTTCTTCAGCACAGGGCAAGAAAGCATCGGCTTCCGTAAGTTCACCTTCAAGATCCGCGCCGTAACGCGCCGGCATGCAGCCAGCTACGATCAGCTTCGCAGAACCCTTTTCCAGCGCGGGAAGTCCCGCAAGCTCAAAAATGGAATCAAGGCTTTCCTCTGTTGCACTTTGGATGAACGTACAAGTGTTGACAACAATTGCCTGCGCGCACTCGGGGTCATCGGCAATTGAGTAGCCCGCATCTAAAACGCGCTCCTTCATATTGTTGGTGTCAACTTCATTTTTCGCGCATCCAAGTGTTACAAACGCGACGGAGGAATTGCAGTTTTTGTTCATCCTTGAGCCCTTTTACCTGTACTGGATCATGCATTTCTTCACCCGCGAAGATAAACCTTGCAGGTGAAGATGATTATCGATAATTCGTGTATTGTAGCGGTTGACCGTAGTCCTGCGTCTTCAGGAACGCGATAACTTCCTGCAATGCATCGCGAGAGGCGGAAGAAACACGCAGCTTATCGCCTTCGATTTGAACCTTTACCTTGATTTTCGTGCCTTTAATGTCTTTATTTATCTTACCGGCCGTTTCTTTGTCGATGCCCTCGACAATCTGGCCAATAATGCGCACGCTTTGTCCCGTTGCGGCAATGGGTTTTCCCCACTTCAGCGCAGTAAGTTCAATTCCGCGCTTGATGATCTTCGTATTAATGATGTCGATTACCTGCTTCGCAACGAAATCGGCAGGTGCAGCCACCGTAAGCGTCTTTGCCGTTTTATCCAAATCAATGGTAGCGCCCGAATCCTTCAAGTCGTAACGTTGAACGAGTTCACGTTTTGCCTGATGGAATGCGTTATCCACTTCCTGCATATCAACGGACGACACAACATCGAAACTTGATTCTTTTGCCATAGCTGGCTCCTTCCCTTTAACTTGTCCTACAATTATCGGCGCAGTTTTGTTGCCTGCAACCTTAGTCGGCCTATGATGCAGACGAAGCGTTATCTGCATCGCTTGTTGCTTGGCCGTTCTCTTCTTTCCATGCAGCCAGTATTTCACTAAAGTCCATATTGTAAACGTAGACGCCATCATTGTTGTCATCTTGTAGCTCAACCGCTTTGCCATCGACCTTCAAC
>CAKTXN010000146.1 GCA_934630905.1 uncultured Eggerthellaceae bacterium | reverse complement strand
CGACGCCCATCTTTCCGCAGATATAATTCACCGCAGCCGACATCGCCATCGGATATGTTCCGGAGTTGTCGATGTAATCCTGCTCGGCTTTCAGCATCGCGTCGTATGCCGTAATGGTCATCCATCCATAAGCATCCGTGGAGCGCGTATCGATGTAGAACGTGCCGAACGGGAGCCAGTCTGTGGCCACATCACCGTAATCCTTCAGCCGAATATAACACTTGATCTCTGCCGCCGTGGGAATTGCACCGTCCGGCTCGAATACCATATCCAGCATGGCCGAAGTAGCCTGTCCGATGGTCAGCTTATCCATCATGGATTTGGTGATCCGAGCAGATTTGATCTCGCCGTATGTATAGGTTTTTCCGTTTATGACCGCCTTGAAGTCAACCTGATAGTCGCCCGCAAGGATGTCATTCCATTTTGCCGGAACTGTCTGCATTACATCACCTACTGTTCAATGAGATTGAAGGTCGTACCAGTCCAATACGTTTCTCCGCCCATGACGATCTGCGTCGTGCTCTCCACGGACGAGCCGTAAAACTTCTTCGTCACGACCCCGTCGATGGGGTCAAGATATGTGACGGAAATAAAAGACGGCTTCAACGCAGCGTTCAGCTCCATGAGCTTTTGCGTTGTCAGCCGTTTTGTCGTGATTGAGAGCTTCGCTTTGATTGCAATTCGCGTCCGGTGCATAATGCCGTCGAGCGTTCGCCCGGTCTGGTCG
Organism: uncultured Eggerthellaceae bacterium; assembly: GCA_934630905.1. Classification (GTDB taxonomy): domain Bacteria; phylum Actinomycetota; class Coriobacteriia; order Coriobacteriales; family Eggerthellaceae; genus CAKUOV01. The sequence goes on along the minus strand of CAKTXN010000146.1, from coordinate 3,274 downwards.
CTGTCAAGGTCGTTTCTCGACCACTTTAAAGAACCTTCCGGGAGGATGTCGGTAAAGTCCTTCCCGTCAATTTTGAATACTGCTACCATGCGTCACCTCACTGTCAGCGGCGTCCCGGACGCTCTGGACGCATTTGAAAGGCTTCTCTGCGTGACCTTCGCGAACTGGACACTATCGACCATCATAACCTTGCCCTCACGAATCGCCGAGAGAATTTCCCGAAGCAGTTCATTGCTGGCGCTCGTCTGCGTTTCCTCCCTGACGATCTGACGGATCAGGTTTTCCGGTGCCTCAATGTTGTTCCCACTCGTCTGGTCGCCCAAAACGGCCATAAATTCCCGGTTCGGCGGGATGACCGCGCCCTGTGCAAGAGCCGGGACGCGCAAACTCGAAGATTTCGCACTAACTCCTCCGCCTCCAAATCCAGAACTCGGTTTTGAGATCGCAGAAGTTTTCCCTCTCTTTGCGTAAAATCCGCCGCGCGTTGGAACGCTGTCTGTTGTGATGTCGCCCCAGTGAATGGCAAGGCCAAGCGTGATGCCGACGACGCCGCCAACGATTCCACCAACAACACCGCCGATCGCTGCGCCGATCAAAGCTCCGATGATGCCGAGCATTACCGTTTTCAAGATGGCTGCAGCTTTTGTCTTTGCAGAACCATCGATAGAATTGTCAAACTGAACAGCAGCGATTGAAATGCCAAGTCCAACCACGAGGCCAATCACGCCACCAACAAATCCACCGAAGATCGTACCGATAACGAATCCGAGAAGTGCAAGAACAGCTGTTGTAAACAAAATTTTGTCGTTGCTTGGATTGTCGAGCTTTCTAATCCAGTTGAGGGCTTTAATGCTGATTGCAGCTCCGACCACAAGTCCGATCACACCCCCGGCAAACCCGCCAAAGATCGATCCAATAACGGCTCCGAGGATTGCGGTCATTACAGTCAAGAATGTGTCCTGACTCGTCCATCCCTCAAATTTTCCGTCTATAAAATCAAGAGAAACAAGGCCGATGCTTAATCCGAGCAACAGGCCGAGCATTGCACCCTTCAGACCGCCGAACTTCGCACCGAGCACAGCACCCAGAATTGATGTCAGCGCAACAATGGCAAGCCGTTTATATTTCTCCGGATTGCTTGTCTTATCCAGCAGCGTACACCCAATCAGGCCGATTGCTGCGCCAAGAAGCAGACCAATGACAGCTCCGTGCAGGCCTCCAAACATACCCCCAAGAACCGCGCCGAGAATACCAGAGAGTGCAATGATCCACGCATCTTTATTGTGCAGGATGTTTCCTCTGTCCCAATCGAATTTGAGATCTTTGATCTTGATCTGCAAATCCGCGACGAGGTTTTTCAGCCAGTTCGGGAGATTCTTCAGGAAAGATGTTTCATCGAAATCAAAGCTGGCGTCCGTAGAGCTTCCACCGCCACCGCCGCCGGATGACGTTTCCTGAACGAGCTGATTGATCTCGTCAAATGCAGCAAGCTGTTTCTTTGCTTCGTTGGCCGCCGCGCCGACACCGCCGAGTGCCTTTGTCTCCTTGTTGAGATTTTTCGCCGCTTCTTTGGACTGCGAAATGGTCTTTCCGAAAATCCATGAAACAAGCGTTGCCAGAGCCGCCACAACCTTTGTCACGATATTTACAAGAGCAGTAAAGGCCGGAATAATTACCTCAACGATTGGCTGTGCAAGGGTCAGAAGAGCGCCTTTGAGCTGTGCGATAGATGCTGCCGCCTCGCTATTGCTCTGGATGACATTCCCGAGCCACGTTCTAAATGAGCGGAACGCAGAAGTCAGAACAGAAAAGAGAAATACCCGTCTAAATAGGTTCTTGATTCGATTCCCGATTTTCTCCACACTCATCCCAACTCGTTCAATAGAATCCTGCATTTTTGTGCTTTTCCCATTGGCCTTATCGATCTGCTCTGAGATCTCGCTATAATGATCCTTTTCATCGGCAAGGCTCGCCGTGGCATTTTTGATTTTCTGATCATAGCTGTCTACACGGCTGTTTATTTTGTTCCATTCAGACTGCAAGCCGCTCACAAGCGTTTTCTGGTCTGCGATTGTTTCTTTGCTATAAACACCCTTCGCAGCACTCTGCATCTCATAGAGCTTTTGTTTTGCGGCGTCGAGCTGTGCGCCCATCTCCTTTGCCTGTTCTGCCAGCGCATTTCTGCCGCTGCCCATCTCAGAAATACTCTTTTCGAGGGAATTGATCTTCTTTAAGGTGCTTTGGAGTTCCTTTTCGAGCTGCTTATTGTCAAGTGCCGTGCTGAATGTGATTGTTCCATCTGTCATGTGTTCACCTTCTCTCTGCTATTACCCTGCGCCCCACTGTTTCAGGAAATCTTTCTCCGCATCGGAATAAACCTTCCTAAAATCAACTAGTTCTTGGTTTTTGCGGTACCATTCCGCATCCTCTTTATCGAGCTTCTTTCCCCGCGCCTTTTTATCGCGGATTCTGACGATTTGAGCGAAAGTACACTCAGAGCCGATTTCGTTATAGGCAGAAATAAACGTCCACCAATGGAGTCCGCCGGTGTTGTGTTCTGCGTCATAAGGAATCCCGCGAATATCCGCTCCAAGCACGCGGTTCACTGCGGATGTGATGTAAGTAAAATCCTGCTCCCAGTCAACCAGTTTCGGCTTTTTCTGCTTGTCTACCGGATCACCGCATCGAATAAACCAGAAGCAGCGTTCAACAAGATCCTCGATTGCTGGATATTTTCCCTGAAGGTCGGGATAGAACATCTCGACAATGCAGACCTTTTTTTCATAATCGCTGAGTTCACGGTCATCCAAGACAGAGCAAATATCGAAAATCACGCGGAAATCCGTTCTGATTTCGTATGAAGTGCCGTCAATCTCAACGGATGTCGGAAGTGTATAGTTCATCGGTTATATTTCTGATACTTGCCCATGTATTTTTGCAGACGCGGGTTTGTCGTAGCATACTCTTTCTCGGACGCATTGTCGACCGTTTCAATCACGCTCAAAATGAAGTTGCACCAGATCGGACAGCCACCCGCAAACGCATAAACATTGCAGTCTCCAAATACATCCTTACAGAAATTCTCACCGAAGATCTGATCAATTGTTTCGCGCATCTCCGCATCGCGTTTTCTTGCGATTTGGAAAAGCTCTGCGCCCTTCGCCGCGCTGGCTTCGTGCTCATACTCCGACTGTTTCTTATCCAGCGTGTCAAACGCATTAAATAGCTTTTCGACAAATGCACTGTCGGTCGGATTGAACGTGATCTCCCGAAC
>CAKTXN010000145.1 GCA_934630905.1 uncultured Eggerthellaceae bacterium | reverse complement strand
GCCGTTTACCGCCGCTGAGCGCCGCTTGCGGCAAGGCGCCCCGCCATTTGTGGAGCTTTCCGAATCTTCACAAGAAATTCCTTACACGAATCCAAAACAATCCCTAAACTAACAGGGTATGGCCGTCGGGCAAGACGACCTGGTCAACTAACTTTCGCGAACTCTTTCGCAGTTTTTTCTCTTCGAAAAAACAATAACCATACCAATAGCAATTATATAGAGATGCACATTTGAAACGAGGTATTTATGGCTCTTGATTTGGACAAACAACAAAAGACGATGATTTTGGTGCTTCTTATGGGCACCATTTTGGTCATCCTGAACGCAACGCTTCTTTCTCCCGCGTTGCCATCCATCATGGCGGACACCGGCGTTTCCGCCACCACCGTGCAATGGCTTACCAGCTCGTACGCGCTGGTCGAGGCGTGCGTCATTCCGCTGAACGCGTTTTTCGTGGGGCGCTTCTCCACGCGCCAGCTGTTCATGGGCAGCATCGGGTGGTTCTGCATTTCCAGCATCGTTGCTGGTCTTGCGCCGAATTTCTACGTAATTCTGGCCGCACGCGTGATGATGGCGTTTGCCACGGGCATCATCATGCCCATGTCGTTTACGCTGATATTGCTCACCATTCCCCGCGAGAAGCGCGGCAGCGCCATGGGTCTTATCGGGCTGGCAATTGGATTTGCGCCCGCAATCGGCCCCACGCTTTCCGGCTTCATTGTTGACTCTTTAGGTTGGCGCGAGCTGTTCTTCGTTGTGGCGGCGCTGTGCGTAGTCGTGCTTATTGCGGCGGCATTCAAGCTGAAGAATTTCCAGGGCTTCGAAAAGTCGAGCTTCGATGCACCTTCCGTTACGCTTCTGGGCGTAGGCATGGTGAGCCTGTTGTATGGCATTTCGTCTATCACTTCTGCTCGCAACATTGCGCTTGACGTGGCGCTTATTGTTGCCGGCCTGGTGCTTTTGGGTATTTTCTGCCGTCGTCAGCTCAAGCTGGAAAACCCCATTTTGCGCATTGACGTGCTGAAATCGCCGAAGTTTCGTACCGCGGTTATTCTGGTCGCGCTGCTACAGGCATCGCTTATCGGCTCCGAGGTTGTGCTGCCGCTCTACGTACAGCAAGTCATGGGCAACGGCGCTACTACCTCGGGTCTGCTCATGATGCCAGGTGCTATCATTGGCGCGGTGTGCGGCCTGGTAGCAGGGCGCTTGTTCGACAACTTCGGCGTGCGCGGTCCCGTGGTTTTCGGCGCTTGCATGGTTGCTATCGGCGCGTTTGGCGTGACTACGTTCAACATCGGCATGGACATTCTGATGGTCACCGTTGTGTATACCACCATGTCAATCGGCATTCAGTTTTTGAACACGCCGCTGAATACCTGGGGCATTAACTCGCTGGATAATCGCGTGATCCAGCACGCTAACTCCATTTCGTCCACCATGAATCAGGTGGGCATATCCGTGGGCACCGCGTTTATTGTAAGCTTGACCGCACTCGGCGGTTTTCTTGCCCCCGCCGATGCATCAGCCCAGGTTGTAACGATGGCGGGCGTGCACGCGGCGTTTTGTGGCATGTGCGTGCTGCTTATTATCGTTGTGCTGGGTATTTTGCTCTTCGTGCATGAGAAGGGCGGCAAGAAAGCTAGCGCAGGTGCCGCTGCCGGCAGCGCTGCTGGTACGGATTCTCAGGCGGGCGCCGCGGCTGGACCCTTCGTGGCTTTCCCCTCTCTTGAGGGTATTGCCGGCATCGACCGCCCGTTTTTGGTGTCCGACGTCATGAACCCCCAGCCCAACGTGGTGTCGCAGGATGCAACCGTGCGCCAGGCGATTGACGCCATGCGCGCTACCGAGACCAGCGGCGTTCCCGTGGTAGATAACACTGGTGGCGTGGTCGGATTCATTTCCGACGGCGACATTATGGGGTATCTTTCCAACCAGACGGGAAACCTTTCGGACGGCACGAATTACTTTGCGCTTATCGAGGACCAGGACTTTTGGACGCGCCTGGGCAGCCTGCTTGACCTCAATGTCATGCGCCTTGCCACAAAGCGCGTCGTTTCTATCGAGGCGCTCGATGATGCCGAGGTCGCTTTCAAGCTGCTCTCCGAGAAGCGCATTAAGAAAGTTCCCGTGCTCCATCAGGGAAAATTGGTCGGCACGCTCTCGCGTCGCAACGTTATGAATGCGCTGGCAACGGCCGAAACCATGCTTGCGCAGAGCACTGGCGCGAAAGCTGGTGCATAGAGGCTGGGCGCTGCCAGGAGGCGCCTGCGCCGCGGGTAAGCACGCCCACTTGTATCGGGCAATTTCGCGAAATGCAGGCGTTTTCCAATTCGATTAAAAGGTGTGGTGGCCTATTGAGGTCACCACACCTTCTCTTTTTGCAGCTCCCTTACAGATCATTGCGTCCCCTTGCGACCCCCTCCCCGAACCCCCTGCAGCTCTCTCGCGACCCGCTTGTTGGAAAACCGGGGGTAAATTCAGGCAAATGCACGATAAATGGTGGTCCAGAATTCAGAACCAAGAATCACTCTAAGCAGACACGAAGCTGACCTGGGCTTTTACTGAAGACCCTTTTCATGCTGGAACGGATTCGCTAAAAACACTCCCGAAATGCAAGCTTCGACCACCACTTATCGTCGATTTGCCTGAATTCGAGGGTCGTTTTCCAACAAGCACTTCCGACGTCAGCCGCTCTTGCGCCGCTTGATGGCATTTTGTCAACCAATAAGTTCTTTTTGATAGCTTTTTGATAGCGAACTCGCTCCTTTTGATGGTTTCTTGTCAACACCGCAGCGCATGATAAGCAAAGCACTTCAAACTTATCCACGCATTCGCAAAGGAATCGCTATGACAGCACCGCGTATATTTATTACCCACCAATCAGCCTGCAAGTACTGGATTCATCGGGACTTATATGAGACATACGAATCGCGAGCAAAACCAACCGATGCAGATACGCAAAGCGCTATAGCGCTTAAAGATGCGCGCTCGTTGATTATCGGGCTTAGTGAGCACGAGCCTTTGCACGTGACCGTTTCCTCCATTGTCAATCAACATCTAATCAATAGAGCAATAATTCATCGGCGCGATGTCCCCTACCCCGATTGGTCGTTTCGGCGCATACGCCCCGATGTCTTTGTCGCAAGTCCCGAACTTTGCTTTTTGAATGCAGCAGCTATCTTGCCCTTCAACGCTCTTGTCCTTTATGGAATGGAGCTATGTGGAACATATGCAAGAACAGAAAGCATCTACGACCCTCGGCGCACAAACGAAATCGCAGGCGCAGGGATCGTGGGCGAGTTTCAACATGCAAGCACGACAAGCGACTATTCGGGCGCAAGCCCCGCTCGATATAAAAGAAATCCTCTTACTACTGTACAAAAAATCGAGGCTTATCTGGATAAATCAGAAGGAGCAGCTGGAGTCAAGGCTGCAAGACAAGCTTGCAGGTATCTTTTGAACGGCTCGGCATCGGCACGGGAATCTGTTCTTGCAACAATAATGACGCTCCCGCCGCGCTTGGGCGGGTTCGGCATGCCGGCGCCGAACCTCAATTACGGCATTGAGGTCAACTTGCTCAGCAAAATATGCGCTGGTCAGAAAATCACGCTGCACGGAGATATCGTGTGGCGTTATGCAAGACTCGTGGTTGAATACGACGGTCTTCAACACGGAATAGCAGACAACCACAGCGTTGACAAACAGCGCGACCACCTGCTCCTTGAGGCGGGATACGAAGTGGTTCGATTCACCGATAAGTCCATAAGAAGCGGTCTTGAGCTGGAACGACTGGCGCGCACTATAAATCGAAAAGCCCATTTACGCAGGCCGGCAAGCGCTCTGCAGTGGGATACCAGAAAAGAACGAACTCTTGATGAGCTGCTTTTCCGCAGTGATCCACCGTGGATTCGAAATCCATGAGCCCCAAAGCAACCTGCGCGTTGGAAAACCAGGGGTAAATTCAGGCAAATGCACGATAATCGGTGGTTCAGAATTCGACATCATGGGGTGG
>CAKTXN010000144.1 GCA_934630905.1 uncultured Eggerthellaceae bacterium | reverse complement strand
CCCTACGGGTGCATTAAAGTGCTTTTTATTCTAGGCAAACTTTTTTGATTGCGCAAGAGACTTTTTGGGAAATTTTTCGGACACCCTTGCGCGTGGGTGCAAGTGAACGGTCGCACCGTCGCGTGATCGAGCGCGATAAAGAATGCCGTGGCGCTCGCGTACGATGCAGGTCCACCCCGACACGTGCGTTTTATTCTCGAACCCGCCCGAGCGCGTGCGGCTGAATCCAGGAATTCCTTTCCAGAAACAAGGACGAAGAGTTCCCCCTCGGAAGGCGTTCTTGAATCCCCGGGCAGATGAGCGCGGCATTCAAGGCGTTCAAAGCACCGAAAAGCCCACCCAAAGAGAGCGGTTGTTGGAAAAACGGGTGCAAATTCGGGCAAATCGACGATATTCGGTGGTCCAATCGCCTTATAAGCCGTAATTCTGGCCTTTAGAGCGGATAACTGCATTGATTCGCTTTTACATGCCAGCATAACCCCAGGTCAATAAGCTGCACTAAAATAGATAGATTAACTACCGATTTTCCAACCACCGATTATCGTCGATTTGCCTGAAATGAAGAGCCTTTTGGCAACAAGCACTACGTTTCTACATGCCAAACGCCACAAGAAAATTGCGATTCATTTAATAGACCGTCGCGCGCAAAAGAAAATGCCCGATGCTTCGAAGCAATCGGGCATTTGCAACAATTGAGTGATGTACGCTTATTCGGTGATAGCGCCAACGGGGCACTCGTCGATGCACGTACCGCAATCGATGCAGGAGTCGGCATTCACCGTGCAAACATCTGCAACGGAAAGAGCCTCTTGCGGGCAAGCGTCAACGCAAACGCCGCATGCTACGCAATCATCAGCATTAATGGTAACTGCCATTTTTTGATCCTCTCTCTAGGACTGCAAAGAAGCCTCCTCGCTTCCTTAACGCGCTCAGTGTACACCAATAGAAGATGCCCGCACCAGGCGGGCACCAAAACGTTACGCTTGTATCGGTATGGGGAAGCATTCGTCACGCTGCACGGGGAATGCGAAGGGCGAAAAGAGGCGCGAAGCACGCAGCCCACACCTTCGGCTGCCGCGCTGCATCACGCGAAGCCGCAATGCAAACCGCACCTTCGCAGCTACGCGCTGCGTTGCACGGATTCGCAAGATAATGCTCTTCACCATTGCGCCCCACATCGAAAAAACGCTCAGCACGCCAGCGCAGACGCCTGCCCCTAGAAGCTGAAGTAGTTGCGCGGGTTCGTGGGCGTGCCGTTGATGACCAACTGGAAGTGCAAATGCGGACCCGTGGACAGACCCGTGGAGCCAACGTAGCCAATGCACGTACCGGCTTGCACCGATTCGCCAACATACGCTGCGGTTTGGCTCTGATGCATGTAGATAGTCTGCACGCCGTTACCGTGATCAACAATGACAGAATTGCCGCCCGTGCCATACCAGCCCACGAACGTCACAATGCCAGGACCAGAAGAATAGATAGGCGTACCCGAAGAAGCGCCCAGGTCAATGCCGTTATGCGAACCTGTAATAGGAGAATAGCCAAACTCGCAGGTCACGCCGTAGTAACTGGTAGGCTTTACCCAACCGTCGAAATAGCTGGAATCGAACAATTCGCCACCGCTACCAGGATCGGTCCATGTGCTACCGCTGCCGCCACCGCTCGATGCTTGCTGCGCTTTCTGACGCGCCTCCTCCTCTTCGGCGGCCGCTTGCTCTCCTCGGGCAACCAAATCGGCAATCTCGCTATTCATCGACTCAAGCTCGGAAGCAAGTTGCGAAGACGTCTCAGCGATTGTCTGACTTGCTTTCTGCGCGCGCTCGAGCTCTTCTTTAGCGATGGCGCTCTGCTCCGCGTATTCCTCGGCAGCAGCCTCGGCTTCGGCGCGTGCTTGGCGGTTCTCTTCCACCAGCGCAGCGTCTTGATTGTTGATGGCTGCCAGAGCGTCCCAGGTGGTCAGGAATTCCTCAAAAGATCCCGCGCCCAGAAGAACGTCCAAGAACGACATGGCACCACCGCTGCGATACATCGAGGTCACGCGGGTGCTCAAGCGAGCCTGCGTTTCAGTAATCTTTTGCTCAGCAGCTTCTTTACGGTCGAGCGCATCCTGCTTGGCAGCTTCCGCGGCATCGTATTTTTCCGTTGCCTCGTCTTCAACTTCGCGTGCTTCGACCAACTGATTGGAAAGCTCATCGATACGCGCAGATAACTCGTCAGCCTGCGCCTGCTTGTCTTCGGCCTGAGCGCGCAGCTCGGCGGATGTCTCGGCGTATGCCGCTGCGGGAATACCCACCAAAGAGACGGCCAGCACGCTCGAAAGCATGCAAGCAAGCAGCGCCCGAGAAGTGCGTTTTACGGTTAAAATCATGTTTGCACCTTCAAAATAGGGTATGAATTTTTTCATGATACCAGGTGAAGCGCGCCTTGGCGAAAAACGCGACAAAAGCTGCACAAAGGTATGAAGACGCCGTGAAGGCGCAGGCACAAGCGCCGCTCGGACACGCAGCGCTACTCACCCGCCCGCTCGCTAAAAGAACGTGCGGGCAATGCGGGAATAGAACGATTCTTTCTTGTAGAACAGCAGGCGCACCGGTTTTTCGGCGCAACGCACCACCACACGCTCGATAGGCGTGGGAAAGCTGAGCGCCGTGCCATCAAGCTGCACCTCGGTAAACGTATAGCCCTCGGCAAAGTCGAACGCGGCCTCTACCACGTCGTGACGCTCGGTGACAATCGCCCGTGATTGCAGCGTATGCGATGCCAGCGGAACCACCACCATACCCTCAACGCCTGGCGAAATAAGCGGTCCACCTGCGGAAAGAGCATACGCGGTAGAACCGGTGGCCGTTGCAACGATAAGGCCATCGCCGCGCAACGTGCATAAATCTTCGCCCGAAATGCTCAAGTGCGCCTCTAAATTGCGCGGAAACAAGCCACGCGAAATCGTCACTTCGTTGAGCGCCGTGAAAACGCGTCCGCCGACGCCAACGCCAACACCGTCGCCATCGCCACGCGCGCCTGCACGAGCAGCGCCGCCGCTCACGTCATCCCACTCGTCGCCGAACGCGCCAGCACCGCCGCCAGGCACGCCATCGCCTTCGCACTCAACTTCCACCAGCAAGCACGCACGTCGATCCTCGGTCACATCGCCCGCCAACGCAGCCGCCACCAAGGGGATAACGCCTTCCTCGCTGGGGTTCGCCAGAAAACCCAGATTCCCAAAGTTAATGCCCAAAACGGGCGCATCGAACAGCATGGCCACGCGCGCCGTGCGCAGAATCGTGCCATCACCGCCCAACGCAACCGCCAAATCAAACGGACGAATGCCGGCATCTTCCAACGCGCGATCGTTATTCACCGCACCAACAGCAAGATGCTCCGGCGTGGGTAAATCCACCGAAAGCACCACATCGTTTTCAATGCCCTGCGTGGAAAAATACGCTGCCAACAGCATCGATGCATCGTACGCCGAAGGATTCGCGTTATTTACCACCGTTAGCACGCGCATGGCTTATGCCTCCAGCGCGCGGCACTGCGCACGCTCGCCTTGCCCGAAGAACTGGCGATACCACACGATAAACGAGTAGAACGACCAGATTTTCTGCATGTTGGAAACCGTGCCGCTCTTATGCTCGTCCAGCAGCTCCATGAGCTTTTCGGGCACGAAGAACTCCGCCGCCTCGGGGCTCAAAAACGCCTCTTTCACCTGCTCGTAGTACTTTTCCTCACGCAACCACGTGGCAAGCGGGCTGGGAAAACCCAGCTTCGGCTTGTTGAACACGCGCTCGGGCAAATGACGCGACGCCGCACGACGCAGCGCAATCTTCTCGTGGTCATCACACGCGCGATACTTCGCAGGAATGGTCAGCGCCAGCTCAAGCACTTCGCGATCCAAAAACGGAACGCGCAGCTCAAGCGAATGCGCCATGGACATGCGGTCGGCCTTCAGAATGATGTCGTAAATCATCCACGTCTTGATGTCTACATACTGCAGCTGCGTTACGCCATCAAGCCCCGCCACCTCGTCGTAATACGGCTTGGAGTAGACCTGCGG
>CAKTXN010000143.1 GCA_934630905.1 uncultured Eggerthellaceae bacterium | reverse complement strand
GGTGAAGCAAGGACGGTGATGCGGCGGATGAAAGAAGATAACATCATCCGAAAAATGGCGCTGGTCGCGCTGATTTCCTGCCTCTTTCTCATGCTGGTTCAGATGGGATTTTCGCCAAAAAGCCCCTATCCGTTGACGATTACGCGGGTCGAGCAGGTTGTTCAACCAATTCGACAGGCAGCGGGTGAAAAACCAAAGCCTTCCGAGGCCGCACCGCAACCGTCGCAAGGAACGAATACAGCAAGCTCAAAGGGCGGCTCTGCGAAGCGGGTCTTTCCAATGAACATCTATGAGGCGGACAAAGAGGCGCTGATGCAGGTGAAAGGAATCGGGGAAAAGCGCGCAGAGCAGATTTTGGAATATCTGCGGCAGCACGGCCCGATTCAGAGTCTAAAGCAGCTGGGCGAAATCAAGGGAATCGGAGAGGTTCTGCTGGACAACTTATCAGAAAAGTTTTATGTCGGGTCGCCGAGTGCTTCCTGATCGCTTCCAAATGAAACTCCCTGTCAATCGAAGCTCGGTCGACAGGGAGCGGATCTGCGGTTAAAGCTGGATGGAGTTTAAATCCTTGCGGTCCAGAAGCTGTTCAAAGCTCTCAATGGGCAGCACCTTCATTCCGGCCGGGTCGCTGACCGGATTGGAGAGGGGAAAGTCCTTGCCAACATAGAAGGGAGGAAGGTCCGGAATCGGGTCGATTCGGGAAAAAACATTGGACAGCTCCGGCGGATAGATGCGGTGGGAGGATTTGTCGTGGGGGATGCAGTCGGGCTTGCTGTTTCTTCGGGAGAATTTTGACATCAGAGAAAGCTCCTTTCGCAAAAACTTTTTTTGAAGCACAGGTCTCCGATGCCTAGTGTTCCTGCTCAGAAATGCGATATTCATGGGATTTTTTGGGCAAATCCAACTTTTTCAAAAAATGAAAAAAAGGTATTGACATTTTGGAAATGTCGTTGTATAATAATTTACGTTGTCACGGCAACGGCGGCTGATAAGGGCGCTGAGGTTGTGAGAATAATGTGGGAGCTTAGCTCAGCTGGGAGAGCATCTGCCTTACAAGCAGAGGGTCACAGGTTCGAGCCCTGTAGTTCCCACCAGACTTATTAGCTCAGTCGGTAGAGCACCTGACTTTTAATCAGGGTGTCCGGAGTTCGAGTCTCCGATAGGTCACCAAAAAAGGGCGCTGGAAATATCCGGCGCTTTTTTGTTTTGTTAAAAAACCGCATAATTAAGGCGTTTATTTGATAAACAAGCATCGCTTCCATTTTCGGGAAATCCGTAATTCACACGCGAATTTTGTTCTAATTGATTATTGACGACACCTTGACGACAATTGTTCCCTATTTGTAGCGATTCTCGTAGGGCGCTGACATCGGTTTTTATATAGTAGCGGGTAGTAATCTCGATGGATGAGTGGCCCAAAAACTTTGATACAGCATAAATATCTTTTGTTTTTGCGTAGAGCCTGGTGCCGCAGGTGTGCCGCAATTCCCGGGCGGTATAGGTTTCTGCACCGGGATATTCCTTGCCAAAATCATCCCAAAATTTTTTCAGATGCTTTTCTCCCCAGGTGTGCGGAATAATAGGAGCAGCTCCGCCGACGATGTAGCCTGATCCACGGTGCTGCCAGAGATAGGAGGCAAACTCCGGCGAAATGGGCAGGACACGGGTAGAGTTGCGTGTTTTGGTGAGCCCAACTTCCAGCCGACCGGATTTGGTATAAGATGCCGTGCTGTGGATTGATACAGATAAGGTATCAAACCTAATATCATCCCAACGTAAAGCACAAAGCTCCCCACGCCGCAGTCCGAGCTCGAGCATAATCAGCACCTCAAGCCCAAATCGGTGCTTGAGGCAAAAATTGCGGACTAGCTTTTCCTCCTCCACGGACAACGCACGGATTTCGCTGTATTCTGCCTGCGTTTCCAGCGCGGGGAGCTTTGCTTTTTTAGCAGGATTTTTAAAAATCACGCCATCATCTATGGCACTCTCAAAGATGCCGTTTAAGCAAATTTTGCACTTTTCCAGCAGGGAGTTGGAGTATTGAGCATTGATGTTGTTATAAAAGGCGACAATATCAGAGGGCAAGATGTCCGACAGATTTGCTTTGCCAAAATGCGGGATTAGGTAGCGGGTAACGGTTGCTTGATAGGTTTCCTCGTAGGTGATCCGGCGGACTGCCTTTTCTTTGTGATTTTTGAGCCAGGTTATTGCCCAACGCTCAAAGGTGCAGGATGTTTGGGCAGGGGCAGAGGCACCACCGGTGATCTCACTTACCTTTTGCTCAATGATCCAGGCATCGGCTTTCTTCTTGGCGTCGGCTTTGCTGATTTCGGAGTAAAAAGATTTGCGTATCAGTTTGCCTTGCAAGGTTTTGCCGATTGTAATTTTTACTTCGTATCGTCCGTCTTGACGATTGGGGGTGGATTTCTTTCTTGGCATAAAAATAGCACTCCTTTTTGGGTATGCGGTTGCCAACCCATCAAAAAAGTGCTATACTTATATTGATTCATAAGGTGTAGCTCTCTGATGGGGGCCTACCGAGCTACCCGCCGTGCTGGTAACACGGCGGGTAGCTTTTTTTATTTTGAATATTTATCGCAGAGGGAGGTGGTAAAGGGCGCGACCTCTGGATCAAACTCAATAACAGCATTGTGGGAGGTGAAAAGAGAAAGGCAACGATCGCCCTCCGCAATGATGTTATTAATTATAGTTTGCTTCGAATCATTACTTGTACAAACCTTTACTCCGGTTTCATTTTGATATTCCCGAAGAATTGCGCGCAGCTCGCTGACAGTGTATGCGTTTTTTAAGAGAAAGTCTGGATCGAGACTCTCCACCACCAGTCCATTTTGCAACAAGGACTCCAGCTCGATAGTGCGCTTTACAATAAATTTTTCAAATGGCCTATATCCATGACTACTGCAAAGACTAACAAAATATTTTCGAGAAGCTTTATTTAAAGATTGGTATCGCTGATCAATCTCATCAGGAATCCCGAAAAGTTGATCATCAGGATCGAGAGCGCCAATCTCCAAAGCGAGCTTGAGCATATGTTTGCACGGAGTTTGTTTGTAAGAAAAATCCGCACAGGTGCAGCTCTGTAAACTGGTTTTATAGGTTTCATCATAAGATTCAATTAGATAGGTTGTTCCGGAGAGTTGAGGACCGATAGCAATATCCTCGCTTTTTGCTCGATCAAGACGCTCACGGACTCGCCTGGTGTACAGCTTATCCGGTTCCCAAAAGTCCTTCAGTTGTAGCTTTGGAGCAGTCGAAGCTGAATCCTGATCGCAAGATTCGGGTTCAGCTGCGTTCTTCCTGCGGATGCAGCAGGCCACGATAATCACAGCAACAAGAACGATAATTATAGACATAGCAACCTCCTCAGATTGACAAAACACGCCAATCTGCTATAATAAATTCTGAGAAGGCTGTGCAAACGAACCGCGCGGTTTCTCGTTGCCTCGCCCAGATCGGCTCTCTGGACGGGGCCTTTTTTATTTTATAGCATACTCTATCAGAGGTAGCGGTAGCCCAAGTATCTCTGATATCTGTGCAGTGGTGCATCCGTCATACTCTTCGGCCAGCAGATCGGGCGGGTAGCAGAGACAGGTTGCGAAACGATTGGCCTCTACCTCAAGCTTATCAATAGAGAACAGCGTGGCGTCCCTTAAAAATGGGGTCGACAAATCTGGGTGCATCAGAGCGTGCCCCAACTCATGGGCACAGGTAAATTTTTTCTGGTATTCATCCAAATCACAGTTGATATGGATGAATTTTGTTCGAAGGGCTTTGGAATAATATCCGCGTATTGTTCCAAGCGGTTCCATCTGGGTTACAATGCCTTTATTCTCCGCTATCTCAAACGGATTAAAAGTTCCATTTTCAGCAGCGAGAAAATGCACAAACTGTTTTATATCCATGTGCCTTCACCTATTTTTCGTTATCGGTTCGATATTTTTTAGGAGTAAATTTCTGCTTTGCAATCTTCTTGGCAAGTGTATACTGGTTTTGCAGGCTGGTTTTCAGCAGATCCATTGAGTCCTGATCCAGAGGTTCCCCATCAAACATCAAAGCGTCAGATGATTCTAAAAGATTTAAAGTTTCCTCCAGCCTTCGGGCTATATCGCGCTCATCCTTTTTGTTAAGGGTGGGCGCTTTTTGTGTTTCTGGGGA
>CAKTXN010000142.1 GCA_934630905.1 uncultured Eggerthellaceae bacterium | reverse complement strand
ATCCACGACCCACCCGTTGCAAGCCCCGACAAGATAAGGAAGAGCCATGACCGCCCGTTTATGTCTGTGATGGCGCTTAGGGGCCCCGCGAGTGCCGCCATAATCCAGGCGAAAACCAGCACGACGCAGGTGCGTAGTGCCGTCGCAACGTCGGAGTCGGTGGTTTTGATTCCGCATTTCGCAAGAATTGAGGTGGTTCCTGCGAAAAAAGCTGATGCGAATGCGGCAAGGATCCAAGACAAGGCTGCTTCCTTTCCCGAGCAGTGTTTACGCTTGATATTTGCAGGTGATTATACGTCCCTTTCCGGTGTGCGGGGCGGGGCGTTGCGCACCGGAAAATTCGTAGCGGTATTGTTTGTTCTGTTTTGCGTGTAATGCCTGCGTGATAACCGTTAAAATAGAAGGGTTGTAAGCGCAGAAGGTGCTGGGGCGCGCGGAATGCGGCAAGCGTGAGAGACGTTTTCGTGCGGAAGACGCTGAATTGCCAAAGCATCTAACAAGGAGCTGCGCGCAGAAAAACGAAAAGGAGACGAGCGATGCTGTTTTCAACGGAAATGAAAGATCTTGCCAAGATTTGCCCGAAGGCGGCGAACTTCTGGGCGCAGCATGATATGGCCGCGCTTGAAAACGGCAGCTACGACTTGGGCGATGGCGAGTGCGTGAACGTGATGTCGTACGATACGAAGCCTCGCTCTCAAAAAGAATACGAAGCGCACGAAGAATACGTTGACATTCAGTGCGTTATTGCTGGCCAGGAATATTTGGAAGTTGCGCCGGTGCAGAATCTTGAGGTCACGAGGGCGTTTGATGCTGCTGATGATTACGCGCTGTACAGTAACAACGTGACGGGCGAGGCTTTCCTTATGACGCCGGGCCGCTTCGCCATTGTGTTTCCTGCTGACGCGCATATGCCGGGCGTTTGCGTTGATGCGCCCCAGGCGGTGAAGAAAGCGGTGTTCAAGATTAAAGTGCCCTCGCTGGCTGCTCTGTAGCACGGAGGCGTGGCGCGCAAGGCGCGAAAAGTGTGGCGGTAACATGCGCGCAGCCACATTGCACGGTGCTGCTGCGGCTTCGTTGCTGTGCTGTGGCACTCCGCTTCTTGTGAGCGACTTCTGCGACCCCTGATTCAAATTGAAAGGACAACCTGTGATTGAGCTGAAGGCATATGCCGGATTGATTCGCAACTATAAAGAACTTGCATCTGAGCTGGGTGTATGCACCAATGGACTGACGCGCGACCAACGCGAGCAGCGTTTGATGGTGGCCGCTTACGAGCGGTGGGGAACGCAGATGGGCACCCATATCAACGGCCAGTTCGCCGCCGCGCTCTTCGACACTGAAAGACAGCAGCTGTTCTGCTTGCGCGACATTCTGGGCGCAGAGCTTTTCTTCTATTACCAGACGGCGGATGGGCGCGTTCTGGTGGGCACGAGCATCAGCGATTTGTTCGACCAGCCCGGATTTGTGCGCGAGCTCAATCAGGAAATGATTCAATTCTACTTGGCCTTCACCTATTTGCCCGGCGAAGAAACCCTGTTCAAAGGCGTGTTCAAGCTGCAACCGGGCGGCTATTTGACGTACAGTGCCGCACAGGGATTGCAGTTGGGCACGTATTGGGATCTTTCGTTTGAGCCCGACGAGTCGAAGACGCTCGATCAGTGGGCAAGCGACGTGGATGCTGCCATGGAAGCAAGCCTGCGCGACATTTGCGAGCCCGACCAGGTGTGTGACGGCTTTCTTTCGGGCGGCGTGGATTCGTCGTTCATTGTGGCGAAGAGCCGCGCGCGCACGGGATTTTGTGCGGCGTATGAAAATCAGCAGGCAAGCGAAGAGGAAGATGCGCGTGCCACGGCGGAGTTTTTGGGTCGCAATTTCGAAGGGCTTACGGTAACGCCGGAAGAGTTCCTGGGAAATGTTGATGAGTTTCTGCGTGCTTTCGAGCTGCCCACGGCCGATGTTGCTGCGCTCTCTCTGTATTCCGCGTGCAAGCAGATTGTGGCGGGCGGCAAGTCCGAGCTGTGTTTTTCGGGCGAAGGTGCCGATGAGTTTTTCGCCGGCTACAGCGTGTATCGTCACACGCCGGCGTTGCGCAAGCTGTTCGAGCCGGTCTATCACGGCACCACGTACATCATGAATGCGAAAGAGCAGAAGCGTTTTGCCGCGCAGTATTTCCCGAACCGTTCCACAGAGGAATTTGTCAAGCAGCGTGCGGCGGCGGGTGCTGTCTACGATGAGCTGGGGCAAAAGCTCTACACCGACCTGCGCACGTATTTTGAAGGCAGCATTCTGTATAACTCTACGAAGATCGCGCGTGGCACGGGCCTTGATATTCGCATGCCGTTCTGCGATTTGCGCATGTTCGAGATTGCGCGCACCATGCCGTCGCGTTTCAAGACATCCGAGCAGGGGAATAAGCTGGCGCTTCGTGCGGCGGCGGCGCGCGTTTTGCCGCATGATGTTGCGTATCGCAAAAAGCTGGGTTTCCCTGTGCCGGTGCGTGCGTGGCTGGCAACCGAGCCGTTCATGAAGGAAATCGAGCGCGCGCTGACAAGCGATGTGGCGAAATGCCTACTCAACGCAGGTGAGCTGAACTGTTTGCTGGCAGCGTTCAAGGGTGAGAAGCTGGCGGTGCACGGGCATTGGTATAAGCGCCACGAGCCGCTTTTGTGGCGCTACGTGTGGACGTGCTACACCTTGGTGCGCTGGTACGAGCTGTTTTTCCCGGATGGGGCAGCTGACTAGAACTGGTGTGAAGGGGTCGAGCGAAGGGTCCAGCTGGGGTGGCGCGATGCTGCCCCAGCTGCGATTTGAGCTGCGCCCCAGGTGGGAGCAGCGGGTTTGCTGCTTGAGCTGCGGCCGACTAGGCTGGTGCGTTTGCGTTCGAATCCTTGTAGCTGCGCAAGATGCTGCGAAGATGGGCGGCGTATGCCGCGCGCGTGCTCTGTGGCGCTTCAATGGTGATGTCTTCACCAAATTGCGCGAGCCATCCGTAGAACGTGGGGCTTTCCATTACCGTTACGTGCACGCGCGCGATACCTTTTTCGGCTGGTGTGACCAGAACGTCTTCCCCGAAACGATCCACCACTGCGTTCATAGCCGAGGCCTTCGCTAAAAGCGTGACCGTTGTCGGCTGCCCGTTGAACATGTCGAAGCTGCGTTGTTGATACTGCGTGGCGTCGAAGGCGGCAATGCGCTCGTTGCGCGTGGCCTCTTCTTCCGATACGTTGATGTTGAGCATACGGTCAACGCGATAATTTACGAAGCTTTCGTGTTGCTCGCTCCAGGCTACCAGGTAATAGCAGTCGTTCGTATAGAGTAGCTGAACAGGGGTTTCTTTGTATATTGCGCCGTTGCGTCGCAGCACTCGCTTCTTGTTTGCATCGTATTGGAAGTACTTGAACTCGACTTTGCGGCGCATTGAGATGGCGCGGCTTATGGCGTCGATGTTGTAGAAGACCGATTCGTTTTGCGCCTTGATGCGTCCTTCCACGTGAATGCGTTTCTTTAGACTGGCCGCCAGGTGCTTGCTCCCCAGCTTCTCGATGGCGGCAACCAGGGCGTCGGCCTTGCGCTGCGTTAGGAATTTCGATGACTGCACGGCGTCGGCCATCAAGATGAGCTCTTGATCTTGAAATTCGCGTGTGAACAGCGCATACTCAACGGGATTGTGCGGTATTTTCTGGATGTCGTATCCGAAATCAATAAGGCTTTGGATGTCGCGGTAAAACGTTTTGCGCTCCACCTTAATGCCGCGCTCCGCCAAGCGCTCGCATAGCTGCGGGCACGTTAGTCCGTGACCTTCGTCCGTTTCTTCTTGTAGGATGCGTGCAAGATAGAGAAGCTTCAGACGCTGATTGGCGGCGGACATGACGGTTCCTTTCGTGGTTGGCTCAGGGCAGCTACGATGTGACGATTTTGATTTGCGGCAGTTGTAATTGTCTTGCACTGATTCCTATCGGTCATCTGCGGAGGTTGTCGTGCCATCGGTCTCTTTTCAATTCCGCAAAATAGCCTGCTTTTGTTCATGCTTTAATTCTACCCAATTAGATAATCCAGGAGCCAGGATTGCAAAGATTCAAGGGTTGAAAGGTGAGAGGTATGGTGAGAGATGTGACAGATAATGTGACAGATAATGAGAGAAAAGTGAGAGATAAGGTAGCGTGCCGATTGTTGGTGTAACAACTCCGTTTGGGAGCGGCGGGCTTTAGCCCGCCCGAGCAAACGGAGCA
>CAKTXN010000141.1 GCA_934630905.1 uncultured Eggerthellaceae bacterium | reverse complement strand
ACAGCCGCGAGCTTTTGCTGGAAGACGAGCTGCCTAAGCGTGAGCTTTTAGGGTATCCGCCTTTTGTGCGCATGGCGAACATCCTGGTCTGGGGCCAAAATGAAGCTCAGGTAAGGGAAGAGGCGCAGCGCCTTTCCGATCAAATTCAAGCGGCAATCGGGCTGTTCAGTCAAGAGGACGTGTCGGTTCTTCCTGCTACGCCGTGTGTGTTGGCAAAGCTGAAGAAGATGCATCGCTGGCATATCGTGGTGTCTTGTGCGCCTGATTTCGATCTGCCTGCGCTGCTTGAGCCGTTCTTCCGTGCCCGAAAACCAAGCGAATGTGTTCGTGTCTCTATTGACATTGACCCCCAAAGTTTACTATAATGCATAGTTCGTATAACTGTGCCTTGATACAGGCTTGAATGCGTGTGCCATTTTCACGGCGAAAGGAAGCTAACGTGCCACGAGTCTCTAAGAAATCAGAAAACCACAACAAGGAAATCGAAGCAGAGCAGGCAGTACAACAGAATGCAGATGCTCTGACCGACGACGACGATACGGTAGCTGAATCGGCTGCCGATCTTATGCCGGTTGACGACGATATCCTTGCCGTGGAATCGGAGTCTGAGAAAAACGATGGCCCCCAGCCTGGCGAGGAAACCGATGATGAGCTGCTTGAAGGCATTCCCGAGGAAGAGCTGAAAGCTGTTTCTGACGTTGCACTTCCCAAGGTGAGCAATCGCACGCGTCACGTGGCGAAAGCGCGCAACCATCGCAGTGGCGATGGCGGCGTGACCATGCTTACGGGCGACCCTGTTCGCATGTACTTGAAGGAGATCGGTCGCGTTCAGCTGCTTACCGGTCCGCAAGAAATCGACCTTGCCATGAAGATTGAAGCGGGTGTGGAAGCCGCTGCGCAACTCGATGCCGCCGAAGAGCAGGGTATTGAGCTTGATCGACGCGAGAAGCGTCGTCTGTCCCGCATCGAAGCAGTGGGCATTGATGCAAAGCAGCAGCTCATCGAGGCAAACTTGCGTCTTGTTGTTTCTATTGCAAAGCGCTACGTGGGCCGCGGCATGTTGTTCTTGGACCTTATCCAGGAAGGCAACTTGGGTTTGATTCGCGCTGTTGAGAAGTTCGATTACAAGAAGGGCTTCAAGTTCTCCACGTATGCTACGTGGTGGATTCGCCAGGCCATCACGCGCGCTATTGCCGATCAGGCGCGCACCATCCGCATTCCGGTGCACATGGTTGAGACCATCAACAAGCTTGTTCGCGTGCAGCGCCAGCTTTTGCAGGAACTGGGCCATGAGCCTTCCGCGGAAGAAATTGCCGAGCGTATGGACATGACGCCCGAGCGCGTTTTGGAGATTCAGAAAATCTCGCAAGAGCCTGTTTCGCTGGAAACGCCTATTGGCGAAGAGGAAGACAGCCAATTGGGCGACTTCATTGAAGACGATGCCGCCGTCGCGCCGCCTGATGCCGCAAGCTACGTGCTGATGCGCGAAAAGCTCAACGAAGTGCTTGATGAGCTGGCCGATCGTGAGCGCAAGGTCATTAGCCTTCGTTTCGGTTTGGAAGACGGTCACCCGCATACGCTTGAAGAAGTAGGACGCGAGTTCGGTGTTACGCGTGAGCGTATTCGCCAGATTGAAAGCAAGACGCTCGCGAAACTTCGCCATCCGTCTCGTTCGAGTTCGCTTAAGGGCTTTTTGGAGGAATAATCGGTGGAAGAAAGCATTGCGCTTGATACCCCGCAGTTTACGATTGGCGTCCCTTCCTTGGATGGGGGCGCCAATCTCTCTATTGCGGTGCATGAAAAGAATAGCGACCAGTTTGCCGCGCGTTTGCGCAAGATGTTCAAGCTGCGCCGGAAATGGGCGAAAAAGGCGGGTGTGAACTGTTATCGCGTCTACGATGCCGATTTACCCGATTACGCCGCTGCAATCGATATCTACGAATGCACGGATGCGCTTGATGATTCCACGCGTGACTTTGCAGAGCCGGGTGAGCGATTCCTCTATATCGCGGAATACCAAGCACCTTCCTCGATTGATCCGCAGCGTGCGGCGCGCCGACTTGTTGATATTCTTGCCATTGCTCCTGCGGTGTGCGATGTGCTGCCCGAAGACGTTTTCTGCAAGCAGCGTAAGCGCGAGAAGGGCGGCGCGCAGTACTCTGAGAACTACGATTCGTTCACGTTTTGCACACGCGAAGCCGGTATGCGCCTTGAAATCGATTTAGGCGCTTACCTTGATACCGGGTTGTTCCTTGATCATCGCGACACGCGCTTCATGGTGCGTGAAATGTGCGCGGGCAAACGGTTTTTGAACTTATTCGCGTATACGGGTTCGTGTACGGTGCAAGCAGCTGCGGGTGGCGCGGCCTCTACAACAACGGTAGACCTTTCTCAGACGTATTTAGACTGGGCGCGCCGGAATATGGCGCTGAATGGCTTTACGGGCTCACAGCACGTTTTTGAGCGCTCTGATACGCTTTCGTGGCTACGCAATGCACAGCAAAAGAAGCTTGTTTTCGATGTGGCGTTTGTTGATCCGCCCACGTTTTCCAATTCCAAAGCCATGAAAGGAACGTGGGACGTGCAGCGCGACCACGTAGAGCTGCTGCATTTAGTGTCCGACGTTTTGGCGCCCGACGGCACGATTGTGTTTTCGTGCAATTTGCGTAACTTCAAGATCAACGAAGAAGCGCTCTCTGGTTTGGACTTGATTGTGGAAGATATTTCGGCGCGCACGATTCCTGTCGATTTTGAACGCAATGCGAAGATTCATAAATGCTACCTTATTCGGAAAGCGTAATTTGTGGTGCGGGGAAGGCGCTTGCAGCTATCGTTCTCCCGTGAGTCGGAATCGGCGATTTCTGCAGTGTGGGGAAGGCGCGTTTAAGGGGTCGTTCGATTAGTTCGAAAAAAGTTGAAATTACCCCTTGCGTTGAATTTTGGTTCCTGTATAATATCCACTTGCGCGATACGAAAGCGCGGTTGATTCCTCGGTAGCTCAATTGGCAGAGCATCCGGCTGTTAACCGGAGGGTTGTAGGTTCGAGTCCTACCCGAGGAGCCATTTTAACTGTGAAAGCCGTTCCCCTGAACGGCTTTTTTCATAAGATGCTTCTTTTTGGGCCCGTAGCTCAACGGTGGAGCAGGGGACTCATAATCCTTTGGTTGTCGGTTCGAATCCGGCCGGGCCCACCACCGATAACCCCAACCTTGGACATTTCAATCTGTAATCGTTATCCTGTCACGTAGAAAGCGGAGCTTTTTGCGTGCGTGAATAACGGGTCGTGCTTTATCCGGCTGCGGTTGGTTCTCGCTGGCACCATGCCCGTCTGAACAAAACCCTTCGTTATATTCAAGGCGTTCATCTGAGTCTTTTCGTGCGCAAGGTGGATTACAATTGCTCTGCAAGATATTTACGAGAAAGAAGCATTCATGACCCCAGCAGAGCAAAAGCGTGCCGCCAAGCAATTTGTGGCCAGGTGGAAATCTCTTCCGTGTGTGGAGGAAGAACATTCGCGTTCTTTTTGGATAGAGCTTTTGCAAGACGTGATCGGGGTGCCCAATGCAACGCGCATGCTGGAATTCGAGCGCAAGGTGAAGGGTCGCAAAATCGACGTGTTCTACGAGGACATGGGCATCTTAATCGAGCAAAAAGGTCGCGGCATCTCGCTTGACAAGGCATCTGAACGGAGCAAGAAAGCGGGAGAAGAGACGCCGTATCAGCAGGCGAAGTGGTACGCCGACAATCTGCCGAACTCCATACGCCCGCGTTGGATAATCACGTGCAATTTCGACGAATTTCGCATCTACGACATGGAGGCTGCTGACGATCGGTACGTTTCGCTGGCTTTGGGAGAGCTGCCCGAGCAGGTGCACTTGCTGTCATTTTTCTCTGACAAGCGCAATTCTCGCCTGGTGAAAGAAAAGGAGCTTTCCGTGAAAGCGGGAGAGCTGGTGGGCAAGCTCTACGCGCAGCTCTCCCAGCAATACCGCAACATCGATACCGACGCGCACGAGCAGCGTAGCTTGAATGTGCTTATTGTGCGTCTGGTGTTCTTGCTGTATGCAGAGGATTCGGGGCTTTTGCACGAGAAAGATGCGCTGCTGAATTACCTGAGACGATTTTCTGCTGACCAAATGCGCCAGGCGGTCATTGATTTGTTTGCTGTACTGGATACCCCCAATGACAAGCGTGACCCCTATTTGCCCGACTAATAATTGGCCTTTTCATATGTGAACGGTGGGT
>CAKTXN010000140.1 GCA_934630905.1 uncultured Eggerthellaceae bacterium | reverse complement strand
AGGTTGGGGGTAGGTCGAAAAACGATAGCGTTCATATCTATTTTTGCACTGTGCTTCGACCTGGGGATATTGTAGGCAGTGTGTTCGAGAAAAAACGTCAGCCTTTCAAAATGCTCTCATTTTCGCCATCGACCTACTTCCAACTTGATGCAACTTCGAATTTTAAGGCTGTTTTGCAACAACTTGACGCTTTGCGTCGGTCGTGCAGGGCGGCAATGGCTATAATGCGCCTGCGTGGAGATTATTGCTTGCGGTTTTGCTTGGCGTGCTTGCGGGCCGAGCTGATTTTTGGCTGGCACGCGCGATTTGTTTGATGATTTGAAGGTTCAAGGGTTTGATGGGGTCTGCTAAAGGGCATATTCTTGCGTTGATGACGGTTGCCATCTGGGGCCTGACCTTCGTGTCCACAAAAGTGCTTCTAGAGAGCTTTTTGCCTGTTGAAATCCTATTTTTGCGTTTTCTGCTGGGGTTTGTGGCGTTGTGCCTGATGAGTCTGCATGTGCTGCGCTTGAAGGAACGTCGCCACGAGTTGTATTTCATTGCGGCGGGCGCCACGGGAACATTTCTGTATTACCTGCTGGAGAATATTGCGCTTACGTATGCGGGAGCGGGCAATATCGGTGTGACGGTTTCAACGGCGCCCCTGTTCACGGCAATGATTGCAACGGCGCTTGGGCGTGAACGCGCGCTTACGCCGCTGTTCGTTGTTGGTTTTCTGGTGGCCATGGCGGGCATCGTGCTTATCAGCGGCCAGGACGTCAGTACGGCGCAGGCAGGTTTTGGCGATGTGTTGGCCATTGCTGCCGCCGTAGTTTGGGCGATTTACTCAAATGTGCTGGTGACCTTAGGAAATGCTGGTTATGAAACCGTCCTCATGACGAAACGCATCTTCGCATGGGGACTGCTTTTTATTGCCATTTCGAGCCCGTTTTTCGGTGCAGACGTTTCGCATTTGTCGAACTTGGCTGATCCTGTCAATGTAGGAAATTTGGTGTTTTTGGGGCTTGCGGCGTGCGCGATATGTTTTGTGACCTGGGGAATGTCGGTGAAGCTTTTGGGCGCAAGCACAGCAAGCACTTACATCTATTTGTCGCCGGTGATCACGGTGGTTGCTTCGGCCATTGTTTTAGGCGAAGCGCTTACACCGCTGGTTGTTCTGGGCATTGCGCTGGTACTGGGCGGACTCCTTCTTTCGTCGCGACCTGGGCGTAAAGAAAAAGAGGTGGGCGGTTCTGGTGGGGAAGCGGTTGCGAAATCGGCGACGAATCCGACGTCTGAATCCACTATGGAAGTTGAGTAAACGCCCGAGCTGAAGTGGGATTTCTGTGCGCAAGTGATGGTTCGTACGTGGCTTGAAGGACCGGGCGCTCTTTTGTTTTTTTCTTTCGGATGATGTGAAGGACGCTTTGACAAAAGCGCTTGCTAAGTATCATGGTAAAATAAAAATGCATATTTGCGTATGCAGATGAACTGCGAAAAGAGGTTTCGAATGTCTCAAGAACAAGCTTGCTTGTCATTTTTTGAGCGCTCTCGAAGGGCGTTTGTTGGTGTTGCGTTGTGCGTGTTGCTGTGCGCGGCGGCGCTGGTGATAACGGCTTCGCCGTTGGTGGCGCTGGCGGCTCAGCCGAATCCGCTTGATCATGCTGCTCTTGCCGAGCAACAGGCCGCTGAACAGGCGAAAAGCGGAAATGACGAAGCCGCCGATACGGAAGGCTCGATGGCTGGTGGCATTGACATGCTTGCATTGGCGAATCGCGCTGCAGCTGCGCGCGCGTGGTCGCTTACGTCTTCGGGCTTTGTGGCGCAGGATGGTCAAACCATCATTTCCGGCGCGCTTGCTAAGGGCATTGATGTGAGTGAGCATCAAGGCGAGATCGACTGGGAGGCAGTTAAGGCTGATGGCGTGACGTTTGCGATTTTGCGCGTTGGCTACGGTGGTGATTATTCTGACCAGGACGATAAATATTTCGCGTACAACGTTTCGGAATGCGAGCGCTTGGGCATTCCTTATGGCGTGTATTTGTACTCGTACGCGTATGATGCTGCTTCTGCTCGTTCGGAGGCGAATCACGTTTTGCGTGTTTTGGGAAGCCATAAGCCCAGCTACCCGGTTTATTATGATTTGGAACACACGTCGGGTGGATTGCCGGCGGGCAATGATGGCAGTGGCGCGGTGAGTATCACGAACGACGATTTGAGCGAATTTTCTACGATTTTCTGCAATGCGATTGTTGAAGCAGGATTCACTCCGGGCATTTATGCGAACCTGAACTGGTGGAATAATTATTTGACCGATTCTTGCTTCTCTCAGTGGGAACGCTGGGTTGCCCAGTACAGCAATTATTGCAGCTACCAGGGAGAATATAAGGTGTGGCAATCCGCAAGCGATGCATCGGTTGCGGGTGTGAATGGATACGTTGACGTTGATTTTGACTACTATCCGTACCGCGGTGGAGCGGGCTATAAGCGCGCCGACTTGAATATGAACGGAAGCGTGAACGTGGTCGATGCTCAAATTGCCTACGATTTGGTTTGCGGGAACACGGCCGTGCAGCGAAAGTTCCTTGCGCAGGGCGTGGCGTGGACCGATAAAACGGTGCAATACTTCGTTGACATGAACGGTGATGGTTTCATGGACGCTTCGGATGCTTTGGCCATTCAATGGGGAGTGTTGCACGGTACGCTCTAATCAGTTTTTCGGGCGAAGCTTTTTAGTCTTTGGTTCGATTGTTGGCCCGCCGTTTTCGCGGCGGGTTTTTGTGCCTCGTTCTTCGATGGTCATGCTGGCGAAGGCCTCGCTCGCATTTTTTTTCGCTTCCGTATCGGGCTGTCGATGGTTGTAGCCTTTTCGGCGAAAGTCAATGCTGCAACGCGCTTTTCACCTTTGGTTTAGGTGGACCACTGATCTTCTTTCTTGTGTAACGTTGGTTGTTTTTAGATATGTTCTTGCTATTAGTATTTAACTGCATTTATATTATTAAAATTAAACATTAATAATAATTGAACTGGAAAAATATAAAATTCATCTCAAATCAATCGCAATCGGCTGAAAATAAATGGAAGAAGGGGGGTTATGTGAAAGAATAGAGTCAATTGCCCGATCAATTCAAAGGATCAAGGGTGCTTCGCGGCGTTGACCTTCGCCAAAGGGGAGCTCCCGCCCACCGGGCCATTGCGTCCGGATTCATCGTTGTTGCCAACGGCACATTGTTCCACGGAAGCTATACCCACCAGGCCATTGCAGCAGTGCCCAGCACGATAAGAAGCAATCCCAGCGCGGACTTCTTCGAAAGCTTCTCCTTGAATACGAAGTAAGCGAACAGCATTGAAACGAGCAGTGACAGTTTGTCGATTTGCACGACCACGCTTACTTGACCCAAGGCGATTGCGTAATAGTAGAACAGCCAGGACGCTCCCGTGGCAAGACCAGATGCCGCCAAGAATCCTAATTCGGAACGCTTCACGTTGGGCACTTGGGCCAGTTTTCCTTTCATCGCAACGATGATCCATGCCACTATCAGCACAACGCAGGTGCGAATGGCGGTTGCAAGGTTCGACTCAACGCCCTCGATACCGACTTTCGCCAAAATGGAAGTAAGCGCGGCAAACACGGCGGCGCCAATTGCCCATGCAAGCCAGCTCTTGCCTTCTCCTTCGCTTGTTTGTTGCTTTTTCTCGATCATCATGAATGTGCCTACTGCGATAACGGCAGTGCCCATGAGCTTCACGACAAGATTGCTTGTCTCGCCGAACAGGACAATTGCCGGCAGCACCGCAAGAACGGTGCTCATTTTGTCAACGGGGACCACTTTGTTCACGTCGCCTACGGAAAGTGCCTTAAAGTAGCAGATCCACGACCCACCCGTTGCAAGCCCCGACAAGATAAGGAAGAGCCACGACTGCGTGCTGATGTTCGCAACGGCGCTCAAAGGACCCGCTGCCGCTGCCATAATCCAGGCGAAAACCAGCACGACACAGGTGCGCAGTGCGGTTGCAACGTCGGAGTCGGTGCTTTTGATTCCGCATTTCGCAAGGATCGACACGATTCCTGCGAAAAAAGCCGATGCGAATGCGGCAAGAATCCAAGGCAAGGAAACTTCCTTTCACGAGCAGTGTTTGCGCTTGATATTCGCATGTGATTATACGTCTCTTTTTTGGTGTGCAGGGAGGGGAGCGGGGATTTTGCTTGACGGCACCGTGGACGAGCGCGCACAGTTAATTTGCAAGTTCATCCGAACACTTGCGTTTTGTTCTCGAACTGACCCGAACGCGTTCGGATGAGTCCGAGAA
>CAKTXN010000139.1 GCA_934630905.1 uncultured Eggerthellaceae bacterium | reverse complement strand
TGCGCCATTCGGGCATGTGGGATGCTCGCGGGTGTTACATCGGTCTCAGCTCTGTAAAAGGAGGATGCGAGCACCCCGCGTGCCCGAATGTTTTTGGTTCCTACCCTCTCCGCCCTAGCGCGATGCCTATGGCGACTCCGACGAAGGCGATGCCGGCTATCCAAAAGAATGCCCATCTCGTGCCTCCCTCCAGGACGGCCGCAGCGATAGACATGACGCATGCGGCGACCCCGATGAAGGCGGACATGGCGGCGTCTTCGCTCATTTCTGCCACCCGCACAGGTCGTTTGGCGTGCAGCCGAGCGCCTTCGCTAAGGAGCAGGCCGTCTCAAGAAGCGGCTGACTTACTCCGGTCTCGTAGTTTTTGATAGACGCAGAGCTGACTCCAGCAGCCTCTGCTAGATCTTCCTGGCTCATGCGAGCCTCGGCGCGAAGCACCTTCATGCGATGAGCTATAACTTCTTTCAAATTTGACATTTCATCACCTCCATAAAGGCATTGAGCGTGTTTCACAGCTCTTGGCGTTAGTCAAGAGCTGTGACAGAATTCGGTAGTACAATATCGAATTCTGAACATACGAATTTCGTAGGTTGCTTCGTATAATAGTACGAAAATAGTATATGTCAATATAAAAGTTCCGTTTTCGTAGATTTTTCTATACTTAGTTGGTAGAATGTTCGCCCGTGGAGGTGATAGAGATGTATACGCTGCAATTACGTGCGATAAGAAAGAAAAGGGGCCTGACGCAAGCCGACCTTGCCGCCTCTGTAGGCGTTAGCGAGAGGGTTCTCGGCGCATGGGAACGCGAGGAAACGGCGATAACCCTCGAAGACGCCGCCCGCTGCGCCGTCGCCCTCGGATGCACACCCAACGATCTGTGCGGGTGGGATGGCGATGGTGTTGCCCTATCCTTCTCCGATGGCAGCCAAGCCGCCCTCAACGGCTACTACGAATCTATGAACGACCAAGGACGGGAAGCGCTCGTGCAGACAGCAAGGCTTATGAGCGGATCGCCCGACACACGAATTCAAAAAGACAGGCCCGAACATGTACGAGTTCAGGAGGCGGTGTAGGTGAAGTACGCGGAACTCGTTTCATTGGGGACCGCTGGGGCTTCCTTGCTGTTCGGAGTATTTGTTGGCGCCGACTGGGTATCGTCAGGCGGCGGGAATCCGGCGGCTTTGACGGCCTGGACGCTTGCGGCGCTGTTGTTTGGAGTGAGTTTCGGGTTATGCCTGGGCAAGGTAAGCATTCAAGAACAAGCGAAAGAGTTAGCCAAGCTTCAAACCGAGAACGAGAAATTGAAGGCGGATACCACAAGCATCGCCAAGCAAGAACTGTCATATTCAGATGCACAGCGTCTCAAAGAAGATATCACGTCATCGATTTCGCCGATTAGCATCGAGCATATCGAAAACCTGAAGTGATGGAACGATCGGCGTGACCGCCATCGGGCGCGTGGTGTACTACGTGCTGCCCGACTCCTGGCAGTTCTGATTGGCCTTTGTGGCTATATATACAAATACTTAATAAAAGCTAATATTTATATTGCATTATATATTAGCATATGTTAATATTTATATCGTCGGAAGGAACGATATGACGAAACGAAGGGAGCTGGTAAGGAAGCTTGAGGAAGGCGGGTTCTGGTCGGACGGAGGAACGAACCACGAGCATTTCACCAACGGAAAGGTGATGGTCATGGTAAAGCGGCACCGCGAGATACCGGACGAGATAGCCAAGAAGATACTCAGGCAGGCGGGGCTTAGATAGCCCCGCCACCGGCGGAAAGGAAGCATGATGATATATATCAGGGAATTCGAGTTCTACGAGTCCGATGGCTGCATGCTCGCATGCCCGTGCGACATGGAGGGCGGCACGTTCGGGGACGGCCTGGAAGATGCCGTTCAATCTGCAGCCGATTGGTTGCGCGAGACGATCACCGACAACCTCGTGAAGGGCGAGGCGCCGAAGGGCGGAAAGCTCGGGCACGCTCCGCAATTCGGCGGACGGGTAATCGCCGTGGCCGTCGATTGCGATTTGTCCCGCGTCGATGCCGTCACGGCGGCTGATGCCGCCCGCATGCTGGGTATCAGCACGGCAAGGGTCGCCCAGATGTGCGAAAGCGGACGCCTGACGTCCTGGAGGCAGGGCACGCGGCGCATGGTCATGCGGTCTTCGGTCGAGGCGCGCATGGAGGAAAACCCGAAGCCAGGACGGCCGAGGAAAGCGACGATGGCGTAGCCCTTGGCGTGGAAGGAACTGCGGAAAAGGCAACCTACAAAGAAACCTTGTCGGTTCGCTCGGCGACGCGCAGAAGCCGATAAGAAGCGGCTTCGCTTAGGTATCTCTCCGTTCGCGTCCCCGCCGTTGTAATGGAAATCATGGCACATGGAAACGCATCGATTTCGATGCGTTTAAAAAGTGCACCCCAACTGTCGCAGTAAGTGCAACAGCTCACTGGAAGGAGGAAGCATGAGACGCGAATTCGGGTGCATAACCGAGGTGGAGCGCGGCAAGCGCTACCGCGTGTCATGGACGGAAGACGGGGTCAAGAAGACGCACAGGGTGCGCGGCACGCGGCGCGACGCATCCGATTACCTGGCGAAGGTGCAGGCGGGCATCGAGGGCGCGGCGAAGGACATCGCCTACGCGGAATACTGGCGGACGGTGGTGGAGCCTTCTCTTTCCCAGCTTGCGCCCAAGACGCAAAGCGAGTACCGCTACGCATGGCGCTTCCTTTGCCCCGCGATCGGCGCGCATCGCGTGGCAGACACCACCTATAGGGCGGTGCAGGCGACCATAGACAAAGTGGAAGCCCCCAGCACGCAGCAGAAATGCAAGGCGCTGTGGAGCAAGATATGCACCATGGCCATGCTGCAGGACGGGCTGCTCTCGGCGAACCCCGTCGCTGGCGTGCGCATCAAGCCGGCGGCGCGCAGGGAGAAGCGGCTCTGGGATGCGTCCGAGGCGAAAGCGGCGCTTGCCGCCATGCGGGGCACGAGCTACGAGCCCCTTGTCCTGCTGTCGCTTTCGTGCGGCTTGCGCCCAGAAGAGGTCTTCGCGCTCGATTGGGAGGACTTGAGCTTCGACGGCGGATACTGCGCCGTGGGCGTGAGCAGGACGGTGGTCACGGTCGACGGCAAGGCGGTGGAGCAGAAACGCACCAAGACGGCGGGAAGCACGCGCACATCCGTGTGCGGCGGCGGCTTCGCGGCGCGCCTTGAAGACCTGTCGCGCGGCAAGCGCGGCGCGCTTCGCCCCAACGGGCATGGCGGCAGAACCGCCCCCACCACCGTGAGCCGCAACTGGAGGAAATGGTGCGAGCGCAACGGGGTGGAATACGTGAGCTTCGAGAACCTGCGGAGCAATTACAAGACGCTCGCGGCGCAGGCGATGATACCCGCGGAACTCGCACGGATGCAGATGGGCCATGCGGGAGTTGGGGTCGCTGAACAGCACTACCTGGTGGCGAACATGCAGCTCCTACGGCTTGCGGCAGATATGTTCTGCGAGCTGTTTAGTACCACTTAGTCCCTTTTTCTTGGAGTTTTCCCAGGTTGAAAGCGAACGCATAACACCCTCGTAATGCGTAGGTCAGCGGTTCGAATCCGCTCATTGGCTCCATTGAGAACGAATGGCTCCCACAAGGGAGCCATTTTTCGTTTTGATCGAAAATCGAGACGTCTCACAGATTCGGAACGCCGCAGCTGGTCCCCATAAGGAAGACACCAGTCGGCAGTTCGATTGTGGGAGAAAGGTCCGCCTGTACACCGCCCGCTGCCGCAAGGGTCAAGGGAAGCTCCCCGACACAACACCGGCAGCGCCGGTGATCAAGAAGCGAAGCATTTACGGGCTACGGCGGTTTTCCGCAGGGCGGAAAGGCCAAACCCCGGGCACTCGGACAGCAGATCCAACCCACCTAAGCCGCTCTGGCAAGCTTGCTTATCGTCGCTCGGGCTTCGTCGACGGTATTCACGAGAGAAATCGCGCCTTCCCTTCCCCCGTCCGACCCAAACTGGTAGAGAAGATTGACGGTGGTCTCGCCCGTCACAATGCTATCAAAAGCCGCATCGTATTCCTCTCGAGATACCTCCTGCCAATTGTCCGGCGTCCACGCCGAACCGTCACCTTCCGAGAACGTGTAAAGGCGTTCTCTCCATGTTGAGGAATCAGAGAAGGAGAAATCAGCTGATGGGCCCGATGCCCTTCCCGCAATCGGGCCAAACGTTCCATCGCTGTTGTAGCCAACCAACGTGTAGGTGAAGGCCGCGGGCGCCGACCCGAAGCACGTCTGATTCATCAACGCCCACCCGCCTG
>CAKTXN010000138.1 GCA_934630905.1 uncultured Eggerthellaceae bacterium | reverse complement strand
GCAACCGACGGATTAGAAGTCCGTTGCTCTATCCATTGAGCCATGGGCGCGCGTCATATGATCGTTTTGCGTGGTTCACGCTTCGAAGCAGGCAAGCTTCGGTGGCAGCACATGGTGGAGCAGTCGCACCAGCCACGCTCCAAGGCAGCCACAACATTCATCTGCGACATCTGGCTACGTAGCCGCTCGCTTAGCCGCAATGCTCAGCTTCGCAGCCGTACACCGCATAGTAGTGTGCACCTTGCGCTTCACGCAAAAACACACGTATTATAGCCCAAAAGAGCGGTAAAATAACTATTTCTGAAAACAATATGAGTGAGCAGGTTAAACGGCGGTGCTTTTTGCACGCGCCAGCAGGCGCTCCACCGTTCCAGCGCGCAGTATCGATAGGAAAGAGGATTCATTATGGAAGTCAATTTGAGCGGACGTAATTTCTTGAAGCTTCTGGATTTCACACCAGAGGAAATTCGCTATCTTATTGACCTATCTGCCCAGCTCAAAGCGAAGAAAAAGGCAGGGGAGCCGCATCGCTATCTTGAAGGCAAGAATATTGTTTTGCTGTTCGAGAAAACTTCCACGCGCACGCGCTGCTCGTTCGAGGTTGCCGGTCACGACTTGGGCATGGGCGTGACGTATCTTGATCCGAAAAGCTCGCAAATGGGCAAAAAGGAATCCATTGAAGACACTGCGCGCGTGCTTGGTCGCATGTTCGACGGCATTGAGTATCGCGGTTACGGCCAAGATATCGTGGAAGAGCTCGCCGAAAAGTCGGGTGTGGTGGTTTGGAATGGCCTGACCACGGAATTTCATCCCACGCAGATGATTGCCGACATGCTTACGCTGACCGAAAAATTCCCTGAAGGCATCCAGGGCAAGAAGCTGGTGTTCATGGGCGACGCCCAGAACAATGTGGCAAATTCCCTGATGGTGGTCTGCGCGAAGCTGGGCTTGCATTTCGTGGCATGCGGCCCGAAAGAGCAGATGCCCACTGCCGACTTGGTAGAAACATGCCGCGCTATTGCCGCGGAAATGGGCGGCTCCGTTACGCTGACCGAAAACGTGGAAGAAGGCTGCAAAGACGCCGACGTCATTTACACCGACATTTGGGTGTCCATGGGCGAGCCTGCTGAAATCTGGGGCGAGCGCATTCGCTTGCTTTCGCCGTATCAGGTAAATGCCCAGGTCATGTCGTATGCGAAACCCTCGGCAATCTTCATGCACTGCCTGCCTTCGTATCACGACACGAACACTGCTGTGGGCGCCGATGTTGCAGCTCAGTTCGGCTTGACCGAGCTGGAAGTAACTGATGAGGTGTTCGAAGGCCCGCAATCGGTGGTTTTCGACGAGGCGGAAAACCGCATGCACTCCATCAAGGCCATCATGTACGCAACTCTCAAGTAATACGCTTGCGCGCCGGCTGCAAGAGCTGCCCGCAAGAAAGAGAGATAACGAAAGCGCCGGAAAGCGGCGAACGACGATCGAAAGAAACGAAACAAGGAAGAATAACCATGCAGATTCGCGAACAACTCGAACAGGTAGTAGATGCGGCCATTTCGGCTGCCATGTCCGATGGCTCCCTGGCGCTGGAGCAGGCTCCCGCCGCCGCGCTGGAGCGCCCGCGCGATGCGGCCAATGGCGACTGGGCTTCTACCGTTGCCATGCGCAGCGCGAAGCTGGCGCACTCGAATCCGCGCGCCATCGCTCAGACTATCATCGACCACCTGCCGCAAAATGAGCTTATCGCTTCTGCCGAAATTGCAGGTCCCGGCTTCATCAATTTCCGTTTGACGGAAAGCGCGCTGCAAAGCGTTGTTGCCGCCGTACGCGAAGAGCGCATGAATTACGGTCGCAGCGAGCAGCCCGAAGGCACTCCGCGCATCAACCTGGAGTACGTTTCCGCGAATCCTACCGGCCCCATGCATGTGGGTCACGGCCGCTGGGCGGCGCTGGGCGATGCTACGGCGCGCGTTTTGCGCCATGCCGGTTACGACGTGTACGAAGAGTTCTACGTGAACGACCACGGCGTTCAGATGGACGTTTTCGGTAATTCCATTGTGGTGCGCTACCAGCAGGCGCTGGGCCAAGACGTCGAGATGCCCGAAAAATGCTATGGCGGCGGCTACGTGATGGATATCGCGCAGGAGATCATTGCGGCCGACGGCGACAAGTGGCTTTTCGCCGATCCCGCCGAGCGCCACGAGCATTTCCGCGAGTACGGCTACAAGCGCATGTTGGAAATTGTGCGCGAAACGCTGGAAGGATTTGGCACCCACTTCAACATGTTCTTCAGCGAGCGCAGCCTGTACGTGCCCGGTGAAGACGGCAAAACGCCTGTTGAGCGCGCTCAAGACGCTTTCCGGGCCCAGGGTTACCTGTACGAGAAAGATGGCGCGCTGTGGTTCCGCTCCACCGATTTCGGCGACGACAAAGACCGCGTGCTCATCAAGGAAAACGGCGAAATGACGTATTTCATGAGCGACTGCGCGTACCATTACAACAAGATTCAGCGCGGTTTCGGCAAGCTTATCGACATCTGGGGTGCCGATCACCATGGCTATGTGAAGCGTTGCGAAGCGATGCTTGAAGCTTGGGGCTACAAGGGTGCGCTGGAAGTCATGTTGGGCCAGCTGGTGAATTTGCTGCGCGACGGCGAGCCGGTGCGCATGTCCAAGCGAACGGGTGAAATGGTATCGTTCCAGGAGCTTATCGACGAGGTGGGCGTGGATGCAACGCGCTATCTCATGCTCTCGCGTTCTTCCGATCAGCCCATCGACTTCGATATCGAAGTCGCTAAGAAGCAGGATTCCTCAAACCCGGTGTATTACGTGCAGTACGCGCACGCGCGCATTTGTTCCATTTTACGCAAAGCCGCAGGTGAAGAAGCTGCCGCAAAGGCGCTTGCCGGGGAAATAACCACCGATGAGCTGGCTGCGCACGTTGTGCCCGCTAACGTTGATTTGTCGGTGCTTACTGACGAATCCGAGTTGGCGCTTATGCGCAAGATGGACGATTTCGGCGAACTGGTGGCTCTTGCTGCGCGTGACCGTGCTCCGTTCCGCTTGACCCACTATGCGCAGGAGCTGGCTGCTACGTTCCATCAGTTCTATACGAACTGCCATGTCCTTGGCGTTGAGCAGCCTGTTCAGGAAGCGCGCCTTGCTTTGTGCGATGCTGCGCGCACGGTGTTGGCGCTGGCGCTGAGCCTTTTGGGCGTGTCGGCGCCCCAGCAGATGTAGAGGCGACAGTTTTTGGTGTGACCCCTTGTTGAAAATAACCTCTCGAATTCAGGCAAATCGACGATATTCGGTGGTTGGATTGCCGAATCGAGCGACTTTTCGGCTCCCTTGAAGACGCTTAGAGCATATGTAAGATTCTCAAACGACGTTTTCCCAGGTCAAAGGGTTGCATAAAATCCAGTAGCTATTCTGTCGTTAGTGCCTTGGTTTACCAACCACCGAGTATCGTCGATTTGCCCGCATTTGCCCTTGTTTTTACAACAAACGGCCCTGGTTTGCCGCTGCTCTGTGTGTTCTCGGGTTGAATTGTTGATGCCGTCAGAGTAGTTTTGCAACGATTCGATCTGAAAGGTAGGTAGCGAAGGTCCTGTTCGCTACCTACCGCTTATCGTTGCTTGTCTCATGCGCTGCTTGCTTTTCCAGGACGGCGGAAAGCAGGTATTCGCCGGCGATTTCCCCGCCATGCCCCAAATTGAAGATGAAGCCGTTGCGGATGCCCTGGATACGCTTGCTCCAATCGGTGGGGTGGGCAACCATGGAATCCACCGTCTCTGCCAGGCCTTCAAGCGCGTCAGGCGCAAACGATACGCCAATCTCGTTGCGCAGCGTGATATCGGTGGGTTCCATATTCCAATCGCGCCACGTGGTGTTGCGCTCTTTCATGGGCGTGTCAATGAATATGCACGGCTTAAGCGTACTGAACGAAAACTCGCAGCTAATGGACGACCAATCCGTGATCAGCACGTCAGATGTGTAGATGCTCTCATTCGAGGAAAAATCGCCCTCAAAATGAAGCTGTTCGTCGCTTGTGTTCCCCCAGCGTTTTTGCAATGCTTCCCAGCGTGGTCCAAACCGCTTGATGTATTCCGGATGCGGGCGCACGATAACGCGACGACCTGGGACTACAAGCTGTTCGAGCATTTCGTCGATGCAAAGGTCAAGCAAGTTGTCCTCTTGCCACGATGGTGCAATCAGAATAGTGGAAACAAGGGAAGGAATCGACTCTGTGCTGCCATTTCGCCCTCTGTCGCTGCTTTCCGCGTTGTCATTTCGCGCATCTTTGCTTCGTTGTCCGCTGTGGCTGCTTTGCCC
>CAKTXN010000137.1 GCA_934630905.1 uncultured Eggerthellaceae bacterium | reverse complement strand
GGTATCCGGCTTGAATGGCGAACTTCAGCGCTTCAGAGCCGCAGTACGGCTCGAGGTCTTCCAGCTGACAGCGCAGCTTCTCGGCTGCGGCATCCATCGCCTGCTGGAACTCGCTGATGGGGTCGAGCCAATTGCTTTTGGTATGATTCATAGCGTCCACCTCCTATGGTGGGTTTGCCTGTGGCTCCCTTTTCACTCCCTCGCTTTCCACTTCAAAGGAGTGTCAACGGAGCCACTCTTCTTTTCCCAGCGCCTTGAGGTACGCATCCAGGCGGTAACGGATTGAACAGAGAACTATCGAGACGTCTACGACGAGTTGATAGCGGATGCGCACCGCACGACGCTGAGACTTGCTGCCAGGCATCGCACCTGACCGTCTGGCTTTTCAACGGAGCCAGCTGCCGAGCCATTGCAGCCGCCACAGGCTCCCCCTGCTCGCGGCAAATGGCGGATGCGGTTATCAAAGGTCGCTCCGTTCACCCGCTTCGCGCCCGTCTCGTCAGACGGAACAGCTTGGCATGGGAGACTGCTGCGTTCCATGTCGCGCAGGTTGCCTGCGGCGCGGCACAGGTACCGCCTTGCGATCGGCGTCAAGGAGAAGGCCAAAAAGCCCAGCGCCGATGGAGACGGGTACGAAGCGGATGAACAGAAGTGCGCTATCTACCAGCGCAAACGTTCAGCGGGGGAACATCGCAATATAGTTCCCGGCATGATCAAGAGGAATTCGACATACCGTCATATGAGGAAACGGGACTTTGCTTCCGTCCCTGGGAGCCCGCGCATTGCATTTCTGCGCTTGCGGGTCGGTCTCGGTGACTACGCAGATTTCTGCGAGATGGTCTGGAATAAGATTCCAAGGTTACTGAGGGTGGCGATTTCGCTCATTTACGAAGCAGCCATACTCAAGCTCATAGGCATCCTTCTAGGGCTTTGACCAAAAGCACAAGGAACAGGACGGCTAAAAGCACGATGACGTTGAGAAACAGGCAGTAGTTGAAGCCCTTCTCAAAGTCTGGAGACCTGCGCTTCACAGCCCCTTCGCCTCGTTAAGCTCGTGGGCGGCATCCAGCCACTCGTTCAGACGCATGTCGGCGTGCATCCAGTCGGCTTCCATGAAGGCCTCATAGGCATCGCGCTCGCGCTTCTCAAGCTCCTCAATCGACATTTCCTTCTCCTTCTTTCTGGTCTTGGGGGACGCTCCCCATAGATTTGTCGGCATGAACAGAACCAAGCTGACATACCGCCCAAAGCATCTGAAGCGTGCTGATAGTCGCAAGCTATTGCTTCGTGCCCTCTTCCACATCGCTCACGGGCTCACCGCTTGGTTTATCGGAATGCTCCCGTTCCCACTGGATCTGCTTGGCGAGATCGCGCTTGACCTCTTTGACGGAATCGTAGATTCGCTCGATTCTGAAAAGAATCGCTAGGAACCAAGAGGCGATTGCCCAGAACTGCCAGTCAGGCATCCTTTCCTCCTTCCCTTTTGACTTTTGGGACACAGGCTGGGTGATTTTGCTAGTTGAGCTGAGAATCACCGTCGCTATCAAGTAGATAATCGAGCGTGCAATCCGGACAGAAAACATCTCGAATACGCTTTGCTTCAACCACAGTGATTGGGATTCGCTCGTTCAGCTTCAGGCTGAAATTGTTCGAGCTCATTCCAAGAAGATCAGCGCATTGCTGGTAGGTAACAGCTGAGCGTTTAAGCTCTGCCTTCATGTTCTGAAGAGCCATTGGGCACCTCCTTACGAAACTTCGTACGTGACGATGATGAATATATACGAGATTTCGTAATTTATCAATAGGATATTTACGAAATTTTAGAATCGATTATTATTGGTTACGAGGATTCATACTTTGGAGGTTAAGATGCGCAGCCTAGAAGACGCCATCAAAGCCCTTATTAAGGAAAACTACGGCAGCGTACCTAAATTCGCTGCAAAGATAGGCGTAGCAGCTACATCTGTGTACAGCGCCCTTGATAGAGGAATGGCAAACACGAGAACCGAACTTACGGACAAGATCTATCGAGAACTGAACATCGATTGGGACTCAGCGAAGCTGAGCGGGTTTGAAGAGCTTCGAGTTAAAGGAAATGAAACTGTTTTGACTAAAGAGGAAGATCAGCTAATCCAAGACTTCAGGTCGCTGGATGCAAGCAGGAAACAAATGGCTTTGTCATTTGTTCGTGACCAACGTATCGCCCTGGCGTACGACAGCTCGAACAAGGCATTTACAACCCCTCAGAACAAGGAGGAATAAGCATGGGAGATTACGACGACGACGAGAAGGACGACGACTACTACAGCGAGGAGGACAAGGAGTTCGACCTCGAGCGCATGAGGAAGGAAGCGGAGGAGTTCAAGCGCAACGGCGAGCTGCGCCTTGAGGAGCTCAAGAGCGTCATCAGCGCCAAAAAGGGCAAGCAGGAGTTCACGCCTACGCACGATTACGGCAAGTTTGCCATCGACACCGAGCACGGCGTCATCTGCGTTAAGAGGGCGACCGCAGCGGTCAAGAAGAAGGGTATGGGCATCGCCGGCAAGGCCACGCTCGCGTTGTTCACCGGCGGTCTTTCGCTGGTCGCTGAAAAGGCGATGGAGGCGAAGCCCTACTACGCTCCCATCGCATCCATTCGCGGCTTCTCTGTGCTCGTGGACGGCTCCGAGGTGACCACCGGCAGTTTCGGCGGTGGCTCGATGACATTCGGCGGCCAGAGCAACTTCTCCATGTCTGGCATGAGCGGCAACTTCGTCTCCGACAAGCAGAAGTACGTCGATACGCTCGCTCTGAAAATCGACTTCAACGACCTCGACATGCCCACCACGGTCATCACGTACATCAGCGAGCGCACGAAGACCTCGAGCCGCGACTACCGCAAGGCCGAGGGTGAGCTGATGAACGCTGTGGGCGCTCTCGAGATCATACTCAATCAGGAGCGAGCCACCTGGTAACTATAAACAGATTTTCTGTTTATAAAAGAAAGCGCCCCACCATCCGCCAAGACACGTGGAGCGCTAGACAATCCCATCCAGGTTGCTAGGTCGGCATTGGCCGACAGGAGGGACTTTTTTAATTATGACACGTTCGTCATGGGGGACGAAGACCAAAATCGCCAAGAACAAATGGCGCATCCGTTGGTGCGAATGGAACGGGCTCAATCGCGTGCGGCGATCTAAGACGCTCTACCCCTGCACCTCGCGTGAAGCGGACGATGAGCTGCGCCGCCTTTGGCAACTCCACCACCTGCCGCCCAATGAGCGCGTGGTGCCGTGCCCAACATTCTCGCAGTGTTGGTACGAGTGGTATCTGCCCGAGCTTAATACACGCGTGGAAAAAAGAGAGCTGGCCGACAACACGCGCAAGCTGTACGTGACCCAATGGGGAGCGCACATAGAGAAGCGATGGGAAAAGGTGATGCTCGACAAGGTAGACGTAAACGAATACCAGCTGTGGTTGAAGACACTTAAGCCATCAGTTGCCAAGCTGTCCAATATCACGGTTGGAAACCTAGTGTCATGCGCCAAGTTACATGGCGTGAAGGGAATTACTTTTAAGGACGTGACATACAAGATGCCCAGGAACGACCAGACCCCCAGCAAAGAACTCGAAGTCTACACGCTCCCCGAACTCCACCAGCTCCTAAAAGAAGTGGAGGGCAAGCGCTACGAATCGATTTGCATCCTCATGGGAATCGGATCATGCCGTGTCGGTGAAGCCACGGCAGCAAGCGTGGACGATATCACGTTCGAGCAATACAACGGCCACACCTATGCCGTGTACGACCTACATCAGCAGTACGGCTTCAACGCCCAAGGGTTTATGACGCTCAAGACCAAGGACAGCTACCGCCCCATCATCATCCCCGAGCCATGGAGCCTGCGCCTGCGCGAGATCATCGCCGAGCGCCGGGCCGAGGGCGAGCGCTATCTGGTAGACCGTGGCACCGGCTACCCTTACGACCGCTCAAGCATCAACCAGTTCTGGCGCAAGGACTTTAAAAATGGAGACATAACGGTGCGCTACCTTCCGATGAAGAACCTGCGCAACACATGGGCCACGGCGATGCTGTGGAAGTACGGCATTCCATCCCAGATGGTCGATAAAATGATGGGCCACGCCGCCAAGAATATTCTCGGTAAAAACTACGACCGCCCCGACAAACAGATGTTCATCGAGGCGGTCGATAAGGCCTATTTCGGCAATTAGTTAGGTACCCGTAAGGACAAATTAGGACGCAAAACCTATATGCAAGCGTTCTACCTGCGGGTTTATACCTATCCGCGACTACTGGATGTTGTCGCGGATGCCCAGAGCCTTGATGAGCTCACGGTACTCGACGATGTCGTTCTTCTTGATGTAGG
>CAKTXN010000136.1 GCA_934630905.1 uncultured Eggerthellaceae bacterium | reverse complement strand
CGAGCATGATTAATAAGCGAACCCTTCTCTTTCGGGCCCGCATTTTCGCTTTCAGGACTGTCCCTCATCCCCTTTATTCCTGAACAAGCGAATATGCGGGTCCCTTTATTCCCTTATTAAATTGTCTGCTTCCCTATAATTCCAGATCGAGCGAGTCAAAACCAGAAAACGACACCGCAGTTGCGC
Source organism: uncultured Eggerthellaceae bacterium (assembly GCA_934630905.1). Lineage (GTDB taxonomy): Bacteria > Actinomycetota > Coriobacteriia > Coriobacteriales > Eggerthellaceae > CAKUOV01. The sequence continues at coordinate 4,240 of CAKTXN010000136.1, read as the reverse complement.
ACTCAAGCAACACCGCAGCGGCTTCCGACTGCCCGAAAGAAGACGCCTGAGCTGCATAAGCTGCCTCTTCGCCACAAGGAATAAAGTCCTTGTTGACCAGCCATTTGACGGACGCTGCCTCGAACTGCAAGGCACGCAAAATCTCACTCATATGGGAGCGCACGAAATCTGCACACGCCGGCGACAACAGCGCATCGCCAGCAGCCGCTAATTTCACAAATCCCGCAGCCAAAGGAAGCAAAAGCGAGGGACGCACCTGGTTATCAAACGAACCTTCGGGCATGATAAGCACTTCCAAAGAAGCAGGCGGCACAAAACTCTGGGGGATAAAGCAGCCTTCAAGCCACACTTCGCGGATGCGCGCACATCCCGTGAAAACGTTGCTGCCGAAAGCGTCCACCCCAGCCGGAATACGCACCGACTCTAACACGGAACAACCGTAAAACACGTCGTCCACCAGGGCATTTAGCGTTGCAGGCAGACGAACGAAACCCACCGACGAACAGCCGTAGAAGGCATCGCGCTCCAGGCTGGTAAGCCCTTCGGGCAAAGCAACTGCAGACAAGGCAGTGCACTGCGCGAACGCCCAGGAGCAAATGCGCTTCAAGCTGGGCGGGAACGCGAACGTGGTCAACGCCGTGCAGCCGCGAAACGCGCTATAACCGATTTCCTCAAGACCGCCTGCGTTGCCTTCAGCGAGCCGCACGTCTTTGAGCGCTGGGCATGCGCTAAACGCGAGTTTTCCAATTGAGCGCACGGTAGAAGGAAGCTGCACGCTCTCAAGCGAAGTGCATCCTTCGAAAACGCGCGGCGGCACCTGTGTAACATCTTCGGGGATAACGGCATGGACGACTTCCCCACCGCCAACGCAGCTTTCGCCGTCATTCTGCCCACTTCCGTCTTCGGACGCTTCGCCCTCTACTTCGCAACCCGCGTCAACGAACAGCTTTGCGCCGTTCGAGAGCGGATTAGCCCGGAAGCCCCGGAAGTCAATATCGAGCCACATTCGCAGCGAAGGTACGTGCACTTCCTCAAGTGCATCGCAATTGTTGAACGCAAACTCCCCGATTGTTTGCACGGGAGCCAAAAACGTCACTTTCTTAATGTTCTTGCAATCGGAAAACGCATTCTCCCTGATGGAAGTAACGTTTTCAGGAACAACAACGTGCTCAGCTTGCCCGCGATACTTCACGAGCAAGCCGTTTGCTATCTCAAGTTCTTCCAACATAGGCTTTATTTAACACCCAGCTCGTCCAAACCATCAAGCGATTGGATCTCCGACAGCAAATCCAGGCCGCGGTCGGTCAACAGCAAGCTCTTGTTATGTTTCATGTACTGCTCGGAGCCGTATTGCCCCACGAACCTCACCGTCAGTGGATCCAAGGAGAGCTTCGTGGTAAGCACCAGCGATTCCTGCGAGCTTTCGCCCAGCGCGCCATCCAGAAACGAAAACGCGTTATCCAAGGAACCCACACCCGTAGAAGCTAAAGCGCGCTGTTCCTTCACGCGCGCATTATAGGCTGCCTTCGCCGCATCGAACGGCGTTGCCGCAGTACCGGCACCCGCATCGGCGGTGCCTTCGCCACCAGCCTCTGCAAGCCCAGCAGCTCCCGCTGCAACCGCGCTCGCCAGCGCCTCCAAGCAACGCACGTGTTCCGCCTTTATCACAGCGGCGTCGCCCGCAAGAGATGCGGCTTGCGATGATTCGCCCACGTCAGGGGCATCTTTTGCCGCCTGAGCCGCTTCCAGCAACAAGCGCGACCCCTCGGAAAAATCGCAGGAAGTCAGCGTATCCTTCGCCGCGACTAAATCCGCGCGCGTCAAGAACAGCGCCTGTTCCAGCTCGATAGCGTCATGAACGCGATGCTGCAGCGCATCAGTCAAAATGCCAACAAGGGCTAAACGCTCGTCAAAACGCGCCGCCTTAACGCGGGCGGCTGGAACCGATGCATCACAGCCGTCAAGAATGTCGCTCACCTTGTAGTCATCCTGGTATTTGCAGAACAGCTCGTAATACGCGGCAAACTCCATGGCCGTGGCATCATCCTGCAGATACTGGCGCACCAGCGTTTCGTTTGCCGGCAACCCCACGCGCTCGTATGTCTGCAGCATGCGCGACAAGTCTTCCCAACCGCGCGCCGTGACCAAGCTCATGCCGCGCGCCGATGCCTGCACTTTGTAGAAGCTGCCCGGCTTGTTTTCCAAGAATGTCGTTACCGCCGGATGCACGCCATGCGTCGCCGCATATTCCTGCCATACCTCCAGGTCAGGCTCAACATCAATGCGCTTCAAACGGTCCATCATGGCAGGATCGAACTCACGCGCAGCGCGATTGTACTCTGGCGGATTGCCTGCCGTCACAATAATCCAGCCCTCGGGCAGCTCATGCATGCCGAATGTCTTGTACTGCAAAAACTGAAGCATGGCAGGGGCAAGCGTCTCAGAGACGCAATTGATTTCATCAAGGAATAATATTCCCTGATGAACGCCTGTTTTTTCTTGCGCGCGATACACCGAGGCAATAATCTCGCTCATGGTATATTCGCTAATGCTGTAATGGCGGCCGTCGAAATCTTCCTGCGCAATGAACGGCAAACCCAACGCACTTTGACGCGTGTGGTGCGTAATGGAGTAGCTCACAAAGTTGATGCCCGCCTCGCGCGCAATCTGAGACACTACGGCGGTTTTGCCCACACCCGGAGGTCCGAACATCACAATAGGACGCTGCATATGAAACGGAATGCAAGGCAATCCATGGTCATCTTTTGCCAGATAAGCGCTGATAGCACCCCTGATTTGCTCAGTTGCCTGCTGGATGTTCATGTCGTTTCCTTTCCTCTTCCAGCGCGTCTCCGTCAAGCACCACCTGCGCCGCCCACGACGGCACGCTTTCGGGACGATAATCTTCATCGTAGAACACAAACGCAACGCGATAGTCGGGCATGCTCTGAGGATACGTTCCCCAACCATCGGTAAAGTACACTAAACCGCCCAGATCGGTGAAAGCACCATCGTTCACCAGGGCATTTACGTATTCAAACGCAGGACGAAAGTCCGTGCCGCCACCACCATGGATCGTCGCATGATTCGCCCATGTTTTCAGCTCATCGGAGCTGGTGATAACGTCGTCGCTGCGAACTTGTGCATCGGCCTGAATCACGTGGACCTGCACTTTTTGATGGAAGCTTTCCGTGGATTTCAGAATATCGAACGTGGTTGTCACAAAGCTGCGCACCGTGTCGCCCTGAACGCTTCCCGATGTGTCAATGACCAGCACAAACTCACGGATGCGCTTCTCTTCGCGATATTCCAACGGCTCGATAAGCGGAACGTTGCCGTAGAGTTTCAAGCCGTACGTATAGAAAATGTAGTCAAACTCGTCCTCGGACAAGCGCATGACTTCACCCGGCGTAGCGAACTGTCGCAGAAACGCGGCATAATCCACGCGCTGATGCGCCGCCTGGTTCAAATCGTCCACAAGCCCCGTTAAGTCCTGACCCTTTTTCTTGGCGAACGTCTGCAAATTCACTGCCAGACCTGCTGCCACACCGCGCCATTCATCTTGCTGTTTACGCAGTTCAGATGGCGATTTTCGCAACGTATTCCAAGCGGCACGCTGATCTTCCCGCTTATCCGCCGAAGAAAGCTGGCGAAGGCCCCTGCCCTGCCGCTCGGTCTCGTACACCACCTGGGCGTCTCCTGCCGCACTTCCCTGCGAGCGCTCGGGATTTTCCCGAACCTCATCAGCCGTGCCAGCATCGGTCTCGCCCGAAGCCGCGCCCGCACCACTCGGGTTACCCTGCGCGGAGCCCTTCTGACCTTCCGAACATTGCCCCTCGCAGCACTCGCCGTGCGAGGAATCGGTTTCATCTTCGGAGTCATCGCTCTCGAACGCATACCATACGCCATGGTTATCCGCGTGAAAAAGCTTGCTCCAGCGCTCAACTTCGGAAGCCCACTTTCCCTCGCATAGACGGCGATAGATCTTTTCCGCCGTGGGACGACATCCTAAATCAAGCTCAACGCGATGCAGGACAGCTTGGGCACTCAAGCCACGCTCACCTGGCCTTATGCCGCAGCAATCCATAACAGCGCGCTCAGTGGCCATGTCGCATGCTAAATCCCACAACGGCTGATTGATGGCAGCACCCACATATGGATGCAAGAAAACGCAGTGCATCACCGCATGCAAAAGATCATGCGCAGGAGCTTTTTGGGTAGCACGATAACCCTGCAAGAC
>CAKTXN010000135.1 GCA_934630905.1 uncultured Eggerthellaceae bacterium | reverse complement strand
TAGCCTTCGCCTCGCCCAGCTTATCGGCGCTAGTAAACTGCGAGGTCACAAACGATGCCTCGCCGAAAACGGTCATTTCTTCCTTATTCGACGCACGCTCCCACGCTTCCGCGTCAACAGTGTCGGGGCGCGCAGCATCTTGAGCAGATTTCGTCATGTCACCCAGGGGAACGCTGATCTTCTTGTCGGCTTCAACCTGAATGGTCACCATCTCTTTGGGAACATCCAGCGAAATAACTTTACCCACGCCATCGGGGGTTTCAATCTTGGCACCTACCTTTGGCGCGCGACCCTTGAAATCCTTATACGCATCATATTCATAGCGCAAGCAGCACATCAGGCGTCCGCAAATGCCCGAAATCTTCTGCGGGTTCAGCGACAGATCTTGCTCTTTTGCCATGCGAATGGAAACGGGGCAAAACTCGCCGCCCAAGCGCTTGCAGCACAGCTCCTGGCCGCAATGGCCAATGCCGCCCACCATGCGCGCTTCATCACGCGGCCCAATTTGGCGCATGTCAACGCGCACTTTGAAGCGCGAAGCAAGCTTGCGCACCAGCTCGCGGAAGTCAACGCGATCTTCGGACTCGAAATAGAACACGGCTTTATCGCCGTCGAACAGAAACTCCACGGAAACGGGGCGCATGTCTAGCCCCTCTTCCTCTACAAGCTCGCGATACGCCGGCATAATGTCGCGCGCGCGTTGCTGCAGCTCAGCCAAGCGTTGCGCGTCTTTCTCCGTTGCCAGGCGCAGCACGGGCTTAAGCGACGACTTCAACGAAGAAAGCTGCTCGGGCGTAGCATCAAACGGCGGCTCCGAAACAGTGCCATACTCGGATCCACGCGCAGTTTGCACGATTACGGCGTTGCCCTTAACGGCATCAACGCCATTTGCATCAAACCAAAGAGTTTTCGAACTCGATGGCAGTTTAACGGGTGTTATGCGGGCCATAGAGGTCCTCTCTTATATCTAACAGTAACGTGTCTAAACAAAGTTGTAACGATACATTATAATCCATTGCCGCTTTTGCGCGCGAAACTGCTGCGCATGCGCACAATACGCCTGCTTCCGACGTTGCTTTTGCGGCCCGACGCAGCCCTTCGGCGGCATCGGTGTTCACCATGATGCTTGCGCAGCCCGTACGCAGCAGCAAGATGTCGCGCAGCCACGACTCCATAATGCTGCAGCGTAAATGAAACAGTTGGCGCTTCTTAGCCGTAATGGCGCGCTTATGTGCGTCTTCCAACTGCTTGCGCGCACCCCTGGAAAGAAAGTCGTCGGCAACCGCAAGCTCTTCTTCTTGCTGGGCCTGCAGCTCCTCTATCAGGCTTTCTCCACCCGTTGCCAGCCCAGCAGAAAGCTTCAGGGTATCCCAATCATCGCTCTCATGCAGCGTTTCCAGGGCATCCAGCACGTTGCGACGCATCTGCTGCAAGTCGTCCGACGTGCAAAACGCTTCCGTAAGCTCAAGCGAGCCAGCGCACACGTTCACCGCGATACGCGCGATATCAGGCGTGCATTGCGTTTTCTGCACGACTTCCGCAATCAAATCCGCTTCAGGAATGGCAGGAAACGACACCACTTGGCAGCGGGATAGAATGGTGGGCAGCACGCTATCTTGGTGGCTCGTGAGCAAAATGAGCGTCACACGCGGGCTGGGCTCCTCAAGCGTTTTCAGGAAGGCGTTCGCGGCCGCTGTTCCCAGCTGCTCAACGTCTTCCAAAATGAACACCTTGCGTTGGGCCTGAATGGGCGCGCGCGTAGCACTGGTCACCACTTCGCGAATCTGCTCGATCAAGTAGCCCTGAGCGCCTTTCGGCGTGATTATCTGGATGTCAGGATGATTGCGCAGAAGCGCTTTCTTACAGTCAATGCAACGGCCGCACCCCTGGTCAGCGCATACAAGCGCTTGGGCGAAAGCGCAGGCCATGTCCAGCTTTCCCGCGCCTTTCGGGCCCGAAAACAAGTATGCATGCGTTGTGCGATTCGCTTCAACCATAGAAATAAGCAGATCGCGGATGCGCGGCTGCAAGGTGATTTGCTCAAGCATCGCGGGCATGGCTACAGGGCGCTCCCCTCGTAGAGCGATTTATCTTCAACGCGATCGAAGAAATGCTCGTTGGCAGAAGCCGCGCGCCCGAGAGCAGGAATCAAATCTTTCACCTGGTCAAACACACGCTGCGCCGTTTCCGCTTTGTTATCGGCAAACTGCACCACACATACGCGCTCGGGCTCTTTGCGCGCAATATCAAGAAACGCTGCGTTCACGCGCGCATGGAAATCAACGCCCGCGCGTTCAATACGATCGGCGCCTTCGTTCGTGGCACGCGTTAAGCCCTCTTCCGTGGTGGCGCTCACCATAAGAATGGTGCGCTGCGGCACGGTGCCTTGGCATGCGAAGGCATTCGCGGCGTCAACGAACTGCGCAGAAAGACCGCGGCCAGCAACCTGATACGCAACCGTGGAGTCGTAGAAACGGTCGCACAGCACAATGGCGCCGCGCTCAAGAGCGGGCGCAATGACCTGAGCGACAATCTGCGCACGCGCCGCTTCGTAGATGAACAGCTCCGCATGCGCGTCCAAGCAATCGTTTTTCGGATCAAGCACAATGGAGCGCAGCATTTCGCCGACATCCGTTCCACCCGGCTCACGCAAGCACAAAACCTCATACCCCAGCTCGCGCAAGCAATACGCTAAAAACGAGATATGAGTCGATTTACCAGCACCTTCGCCACCTTCAAACGTGATGAAAATGCCCCGATCTTTGTTTTGTTCCATTTCTGCGTTACACATACAAGCATGCTCCCGTTGCGTCAAGCGCCACGAACACCGGGAAGTCCTTGACCTGGATTTTTCGCAATGCTTCGGTGCCCAGGTCGGCGTAGCTGATCACTTCTTCGGAAACAATGCATTTCGCCAATGCTGCAGCAGCGCCGCCCACGGCAGCAAAATACACGCCGCCCGTTTCCTTGATGGCCTCTGCAACGGCCGCGCTGCGGTGCCCCTTGCCCACCGTGGCAACAATGCCCGCACGGTACAGCTCGGGTGCGGCAAAATCCATGCGCGAAGACGTGGTGGGTCCAATGGCGCCAAACGGCCTGCCCGCTGCCGCAGGAGACGGCCCCGCATAGAAAATGATTTGGCCATCCAGGTCATACGGAAGCCGCCCCTGCTCATGGAGTTCATCGAGCAAACGCACGTGACCTGCATCGCGCAAAGTATACATAACGCCTGATAACAGGCATTTATCGCCCACCTTCAAGTTGGCAAGCTGGTCTTTTGCAAGGGGAAGCTGCAACGAAATTGCTTCTGCATTACTCATGGCAAACCCCCTGTTCGTTTTCGCTGGCGAGCGTCATCAAATCCGCAAGCTGTTGCAACGTATCAATCTCTTGCGGCTGCAGGTCAATGGTGCAACGGCGCATGGCGGAGCATCCCAAGTTGATGGCAACAGGAAGGGCGGCGATGTGACACGGCGCCGTTTCCACGCGCACGGTAAGCGCCGTGGTGTCACCGCCAAAGCCGGCAGCGCCCACACCCGTAGCGTTGATAGCGTCAAGCAGCTCTTGTTCGAATGCGGCATGGTCAGCATCGGCAGCGGGTACGTCAATGGGACGCATAAGCGCCTGTTTCGCCAGGCCAGCAACCTTGTCAAACGTGCCGCCCACGCCCACGCCTACCACAAGCGGCGGGCAGGCGTTTGCGGCTTTTTCACGCACGCATTTGATGACTTCGTCCACAATGCCTTTGCGCCCCGCACCCGGAGCAAGCATGACCACACGGCTTGCGTTATCAGAGCCGCCGCCTTTGAGCATGATATGCAAACGACACACGCCCGGCTCGTCCACAAAGTGAATATCCGTAAAAGCAGGCGTGTTATTCTGCGTGTTTTCCCTGTTGAACAGAGCGTCTTTTACCACGGACTTGCGAAGCTTGCCGTCAACGTACGCATGCGCCACGCCTTCGTTGACCTGCGAGAACACGTTTCCCGGCACTACAATATCGGGCCCCACCTCAAGGCAGACCCACGTAGTTCCCGTGTCCTGGCACAGCGGCACGCTATCGATTGCGGCAACATGCGCGTTTTCAAGCAGCAAGTCAAGCGCCTGGGCGGCATATCGGTTTGTCTCATGCTGTCGTGCCTGCTCAAGCGCCTGTTTCACATCCGTTGGCAGAACGTACGCAAGCTGCGGGATATTCTCTTCCAGCGCGCGTTCGATAGATTCAGGGGTGACGACTTTCATGTTATTCTTGCTCCCCTTGCTTGTTTTCTTCAGTTGTTTCCACAGTGTCAGTGGACGCATCGGCCTTTGACGCGGTCTTTTTAGCGGCCGTCTTCTTCGCTGCGGTCTTTTTAGCCGTGGTTTTAGTTGCCGCCTTCTTCGTTGTCTTCGCGGTTGACGCAGTCTTCGCGCCCGCCTTAGCACCCGCTTTGGCGGCACCCTTCGCAGCAGACTTTTCCGCCTTCTTCTCGCGCTGCTCCA
>CAKTXN010000134.1 GCA_934630905.1 uncultured Eggerthellaceae bacterium | reverse complement strand
CGGACAGCGAGTTTACGCTGGACATCAACAATCCCGAAGAGCCGAAAATCCTATGCGTGGGCAACAATCCCGACCGTCAGAATATCTACGGGGCGGCTCTCGGATTGTATAACTCCCGCATCGTGAAGCTCATCAATAAGAAGGGGATGCTGAAGTCGTCGGTCATCATAGACGAGCTGCCGACGATATATTTCAAAGGGTTGGACAATCTTATAGCTACCGCCCGAAGCAACAAGGTTGCCGTGTGTCTGGGATTTCAGGATTTCAGCCAGCTGGTGCGCGACTACGGTGATAAGGAGGCGAAAGTGGTGATGAATACGGTCGGTAACATTTTCTCCGGGCAGGTGGTAGGTGAAACGGCAAAGACACTATCGGAACGATTCGGTAAGGTGTTGCAGAAACGGCAGTCTATCTCCATCAACCGGCAGGATGTTTCCACCTCCATTAACACGCAGATGGACGCGCTTATCCCGCCCAGCAAGATTTCCGGTTTGACGCAGGGAATGTTTGTCGGTTCGGTGTCCGACAACTTCAACGAGCGTATCGAACAGAAGATTTTCCACTGCGAGATTGTGGTGGATGCCGATAAGGTAAAACGGGAGGAAAGTGCCTACAAGAAAATCCCCGTTATTACCGATTTCACTGACGCAGACGGCAACGACCGCATGAAGGAAACGGTGCAGGCAAATTACCGGCGCATCAAGGAGGAGGTGAAGCAGATTGTTCAGGAGGAATTGGAGCGCATCGCGGGCGATGACAACCTGAAGCATCTGTTGCAGCAGAAGTAACCTATTAAAATAAGGGAGGATAGCTAAAATCCTCCCTTATTTTAATATTCCTCCAAAAGTTTATTTTGACGTAAATCTTCAATGTAACATGCTAAGTTACTTGAAACTTTATTAAATACTTTATCAAGATATGGGATGATATTTTCCAAATTCAATTCCAACTCTAACGGGAAACTATGATATTGATGTAAAAACCTTGTGATGTCATTTCTTTCTGAAACAGATAAAAGCAAAAATGGATTACTGTTTTTATAATATACCATTGCTGAAAGATGAATAAAAGCGCATCCTAATTTATAAACAAAAAAAGGCCAGCCATAAAATTTATCAGCTAAATCCACCATTTGTTTATCGGTCACGACTTTCTTTGTATTGGGATAAGACCATTTTATTCCCTCCAAAGTTTGGTTTATAAAATGCTCTCTAAGGTTTAAGTCGCTAATTGACAACAAAAACATAACTCTTACCATAGAATCTAATTCTTGACGCAGAATAGATATTACCTGCCCATATAATTGTTGTTGCAACAAAATATTTATAGCGCAAGAATGTTCTCCTGACCTTTGAGTAACTATATCGCAAAATAAATTAATATTATTTGTTTTCATTGTTGAGTGATTTCGCTTATAAGATATAGGATTTACTATTGGTTGCCACATATATCTGATGCGGCATTTCTTTTTCGTTGTATATTATTGTATGGTTGTCGCACAAGGTCATTCCCAGCCTTTCAACCACACGGATGGATGCCACGTTTTCCGGTCGGATACTGCAACAGACAGTTTTCAGTTCCAGCTCTCCAAAGGCGTATTCCAAACACGCGCGGGCGGCTTCCGTACCGTAACCGTTATGCCAGTATGTGTTATCGAGTATATAGCCAAGCTCGACAGTCTCGTTCCCGTTTAGGGTACTATTCATCAGACCGGCTTGTCCTATCAATGCGCCGCTTTCTTTCAGTATGACGGCAAAATATCCGAACCCGTCCTTGCGGTATCGGATGAGTTGCCTGTTTATCCATTTGCGCACGTCCTTTTTGGTAAAGCCGTGTTCCCAAGCGTACATGACTTCCGGCTTTCCCATTATGGCAAGGAGTGCGTCCATATCCTTACGGGTTATCCTGCGGATAAGCAGCCGTTCCGTTTCCATGACGACCAGCGATGCGGAATAGGTCTTTATCTCAAATCCGTCCTCTTTCCATTCCTTCACAAGCCTGTTGATCGTTTCTTCCACCAGACTGTCATAAGCGGCATCGGGAATAACCTTTATAAAAAAGGTGTCACGGGTTTCTTTCATGACCCATTCGTTGATGTCTTTCAGTTCCTTGCCTTCGGGAATGTAATTCTTGTGTATCATGAACTCGTTGATGTTGTCCGCCAACAATTCTTCCAACTGATAACGGATGTCATCCTCCAGTTCGGCAAATGGTATGGTTTCCTCTTCATAGATGCCTTCTATTAAAACATCATCCTCTTCCATATCCTCGTCCGGTGTCTGATTGCCCCGTTTCATGTCCAACATATCCTGCGCGAACTGCCCGGATTCCTTGTCCTTGTACTTCTTGGCATATTTTTCCAGCAGTTCCCAGTCCTGACGGCTCATCGGGCATTTGAAAACGGCTCGTTCCACCTCGTTACAGCGCACCATGTCCGCCTTCACATCATCGGGAAGCGACCGGCATTCCTTGCAGATATGCCGCGAGTGTCCTTTGCCGCTGAATTGCTCGTTGGCTTTGTACTCGCTACAAATCCGACAGTAATGCCCCTGTTGTTTCTTCTTTTTCGCCACCATACCCCGTTATTATATCAACAGTTCTTTTCCTTTATCGGTAAGACGATATTTCTGCCGGGGATGTTTCGGATTTTCCGGGTAAATAGGCTCTACCAAATTCTGCCTTATGGCTGGATACAGATATAGTTCTAAAAAATTACTTTTGTCCTTTAATCCTATCACACACATAATCTCTTTGGTTGAAAGTGTCTGTGTGCCGATTGCAGACAACACCTTTTCCACCTGTGGGGTAACTGTGGGGTGACTGTGGGGTAACTGTCGGGTAATTGTCGGGTCGTGCCCCACAGTTTTTCGGGTATAGCGGAAAATAACCCATACACTATTTCCATCTGTATGAAACTCCGGATCGGGAATGCCGACACGCCGGCATTCGCTTATCATAAGCCCGATGCCTCGTCCCCAGCTTTCCAGAACCTCGCTTTTATACAGAACATTCGCAATAATCAGGTTTTGAGGTTCTGAATTATGCCCGCTCAATAACTTTTCCATTGTTATATCCGGCGGAAAAGTTCCACTGTTCTCAATCTCCACACGGTCATCATAGATGGCAATTCCTACCGAACTGCCGGGACGGTGGTATGAGCGGTGGCAAAGGGCATTTGTGCAGCATTCCCTCAATGCCTTGTAAGGAATCTCAAGCTCTTCCTCCCGATACAAGCCTTCAACTTTGCCCGAAAGGGAAAGATGCTTGAAAAAGAACGACATTGCAGTGTCCAGCAGTGTGTAGATATTGCCAGTGGTACGCTGATTGTCTATAAACTCGTCTTTTGTAGTTCCTTTGAAACGCGCCAACCGAAGCAGGCACTGGGGATAGAAGTAAAAATCACGACCGAACAAGACTGCGGAAGCATTATTCAGTTTTCCGTCATGTAACAGGTTGAATTTTTCGAGTATGGTCGGCAAATCCTCCCTTATGGTGGCTTCGGGTAGGCGACCGCACCGGATGCCTCCACGTACCGCTCCCATAATGGCATGTTCATCAAGGTCAGTAACTTTGATGTCGGGATTCGTCATCGCCTCCCAAGCGTATTTCCCACCTCGCTGCATAAGCAGTTGGTTATATACGTCTTGCGGCATGGAGGATGTCACGCTCTCCAATCGAAGATAAGCCCGTCCCTTATAGGAGAACGGACGCATATAACGTTGGCTGTCCGCAGACAAGGCTATCACACTCTTGTCTGTATTTTGGATACTGATATACGAAACTTCGAGTGTGGCAAATGGTTCAAAACGCCGGATGGCTTCCGCAATATCACGCTTCGTCTTGTCGCTCACTTCCTGCCCGATGATCTTTCCTTTGTCGGTCACACCGAACAACACCGTGCCACCTTCGCTGTTAAGGAAAGCGCAGAGCGTTTCCATGCCGCGCTCCAACTGCCCGGTGGTTTCCTTGAACTCCACCTGCCCGTTTTCCTTTTCGGCTATCAGTTGTTTTACTATATCGAGGTTGTCTATGTTCATATTCAATTCGTAACAATTGTACAAAGATAGCGTTTTTCGCTGAAATTCGGGGCAATAGCGCGCCGAAAACGCCCTTTTTCGTATAGATTTTACTCAAACGGGAGAACAGCATGATACCATTCTCCCGCTTATACCTGATTTTATCTTCTCATACGTTCCAGCTCTTCATCGCGCAGCATTCTCTCGTTCAGTTTCTCCTGCATCTTGTCGAGGAAATAGGTACGGCTTTCGTTTTTCCGACGTTTGATGTCGGTATAGAAGCGGTAGCAATCCTTCGACTCAATACCGAATATCTTGTAGAGAATCGGGGCGAGCTGTTTTAGCGGCATATTGCCGTTGTTGATACAGCCCATCTCGTCTATGCCGTAGATAAGTTCCACGAGGTCGATGGCGTTGCCCGTCCAAAGAAGGCTGGCGGTGGTTTCTGTTGCGTTGTTGGCGGATATTAGTGGTGGCACTTGGGGCGTGGCAAGGAATTTC
>CAKTXN010000133.1 GCA_934630905.1 uncultured Eggerthellaceae bacterium | reverse complement strand
ACCGAGTATCGTCGATTTGCCCGAATTTGCCCTTGCTTTTACAACAAACGGCCCCGATTTGCCGTTGCTCTGAGTGTTCTCGGGTTGAATCGTTGATGCCGTCGGGGTAGTTTTGCAACGATTCGATCTGGAAGGTAGGTAGCGAAGGTCCTATTCGCTACCTACTGCTTGCAGCGCGCTTCCTGTTTTTCCAGAACGGCGGAAAGCAGGTATTCGCCGGCGATTTCCCCGCCATGCCCCAAATTGAAGATGAAGCCGTCGCGGATATCCTTGATGCGCTCGCTCCAATCGTCGGGGTGGGAAATCATGGAATCCACCGCTTGCACCAAACCATCGAGCGCATCGGGTGCAAACGAAACGCCAATCTTGTTGCGTAACGTGATATCGGTAGGCTCCATATTCCAATCGCGCCACGTGGTGTTGCGCTCTTTCATGGGCGTATCGATGAAAATGCAGGGCTTGAGCGTGCTGAATGAAAACTCGCAGCTAATGGACGACCAATCCGTGACCAGCACGTCAGATGTGTAGATGCTCTCATTCGAGGAAAAATCGCCCTCAAAATGAAGCTGTTCGTTGCTTGTGTCCCCCCAGCGTTTCTGCAGCGCCTCCCAGCGCGGTCCAAACCGCTTGATATATTCGGGATGCGGGCGCACAATAACGCGTCTATCTGGAGCTACAAGTTGTTCAAGCATGTCGTTTATGCAAAGGTCAAGTAAGTTGTCCTCTTGCCACGATGGCGCAATCAGAATAGTGGAAACAGGGGAAGGGATCGACTCCGTGCTGCCATTTTGCCCCCTGCCGCTGCTTTCCGCGTTGTCATTCCGCGCATCGTTGCTTCGTTGTCCGCTGTGGCTGCTTTGCCCAACGCTGCCGTCATTGCACGTCATGAGTTGCTGGTAGCTTTCAATTTCGCGATCCAAAAGGTCATATCCGCATTCTATCAGGCGCTTTGGCGGCAAACCTGCCATCTGCTCGCGACGACGCACTTCTGCAACTTGGTGGGGCCCCACGCACAGCAACGTATCGTAGCTGTCGTAAGCGGCTGCCAGCGGCGTAAGATGCGTGGACAACATATGGTGGAAGAAAAACACGTACTCGATGTCCTGGCGCACATACGAGCGCTTCAGGTAGAACGAATCCAGATCTTCAAGCGTTGTTGCCACCACATCGGCATCCATCTTCATAAAAAGCGTGATGGCGCGCTTGGGGCCAATGTAGTAGGGAAGAAGGCGCGTCTGAGTTTGCGCAATCGAAAACACCTGGTCATTTGGGTCGTTTGTCACGTAATGGATAGGGCACGTGCTATGTTCCAGCAAGTACTCGATTGCTCCTTGGAAGTACTTGTAGAAACCGCTTCCTTCGGAATAAAACACAAGATGCTTTCCGTCAATGCTCATGAACCGTTTGTAATCAGCCTTCTCACGCGCTGCTTGCGGATCCTTTTTCCACCAGGAGCGTTGCGGACCGCCCAAGTTTTCCAGCTGTTCAAGTTCGATTCTGCTTTGCGCTAAGTCGTTGTAGTCGATGTACTTGCGTGGCTTGATAATCACGTTGCAGAGCGCCTGCACAGCAATGGAGGTTACGTTCGAGCAAACCCAGTAAAAGCACATGCCAGCAGCTACGAATACGCCCAAGAACAGGGATAACGCAATGGAAAGCCCGTTTGTCATGTTCTTTTCCGCGCGCGACTGCTCGCGCTGCAAGGGGTTAATGCGATTTTGCGCAAAGCCCATGATCACGGCGGACGCTCCCGCCAAAAGCGGCATAATCCACGACAATCTGCCGTCAATAGTAGGTTGGGCACCTAGGAATTCCGTGCCGGGAAATCCGTTACCGGTGATGTAGTGCACTACATCTACCAGGCCAAACAGTATTAAGATTTGCACCGCCAGGGGAACAAGCGACAGCAGCGGATGGTAATGCATCTGCTTGTGCAGCTTCGTTTGCGCCTCGCCAATTGCTTCCGCATCGCCGAAATGCTTTACTTTAATGCGGTTAAGCTCCGGCATGAGCTGCACCATGACAATGCTGTTTTTTTGACACCAAAGCGACAGCGGCAGCAAGATGACTTTTACGAGCACCGTGAACAGCGCAATGGCAAGCCACCAGTTTTGCGTCAGGGCATAGCACGGCTGCATGAGAAGCATGAGCGCGTTTGTTATGGCTTCCATCATGGGCAGTGCAATCCTCTCAAAAGAGCAGGTCAATGAGTAGTTACTTCACGTTGCGTTCAGTCGCGCTCAGCCAGTGCTAGCCAGCTAGTGCCCGTTGACCGCGTTGGTCGTTCATGCCGGTCGTGCCGCCCGGGTGCGGTGCGCATGCCTTACGCGCCAGGTCCACAGCGTGTATGTGCATTGCGGGCGGTCAACGCCCCGTTGCGCTGCCATCCTACTGCGATGGGTCCCAAACAACGCCGGTAAGATCCCAGTTCGAGATGCTTCCCGCATCGCCTGTAATGGCGTACTCCACAATTCCTGTCTCGCGGCGCGTTTCGGTTGTGGTGGTGTAATAATAGCGTGTGCGTTCGTCTACGTCGTTTGCCGCGAAATCAAACACGGTGTTCTCGCCTTCGTAAGTGCTTGCGCCGGAAAGTCTGATACTTGCGCGAACGGTGGCCAAGATATCGGCGTGGCTCACGGGCGCTTTCGAAACAACGGCGCTTTGCGCCGCCGCGGATGCATCCTGAGACGGCTTCACCAGCAAAATAGGACAGCTTGCGCTGGTCAGCGGGTCGTTGGTAAGGCGCCAGGTGCCGTGGTCGGCCGTTACAATAATGGTGGCGTTATCGTAGAGCCCTTTCTCTTTGAGCAGGTCAAGATAGCTTGCCACAATGCGCAGCGACCCCTGTGCTTGTTTGGTCATGGTGGATTTATCCACGCCAATGAACGCGCCCGTTTCGTCGTAGGAGTAGGGGTAATGCGCGCCCAGCAAGTGGATGAAGCGGAAAGCGCCGCGATAATCTTCGTCGTTGCCCTCCACAGAAAGCGATACGTTTTGCAGTTGTTCGTAGAAGCGCGTGTCGTCCATGATGTAGACGGTGTCTTCTGCGGCATTAGACGCATCATAATGCACCATGGCCTTGTTGATTTGGTCTGTGTAATACCAAAACAGCGGCTTTACGCCCCACGGCATCTCGCGGTAAAGCGCAATCTGCCACAGCGCGCCCAGCGTGCCGCGCACATCGATGGTGCTCGTTGAAACGCCGTGAATGTTGATGGTCTTATCAATCACCTGGTCATGTTGCGCCTGTGTGCCCTCGATTTCGCCAATGCCCAGCGAATCGGAGTACAGACCAATGGAGTAGCCCGCCTCCGACAAATCGCCCAGGAACGTGCCGCGCGCGTAACGCTGCGAAACGTACGTGCTAAACGGTTCGCCCTGCTGGGGGAGTGACCCCGTGAGCAGCGCCGGAATGGCATAATGGGTGGGAATCATGGAGCCAGTGACGTTCGTGAAGCACGTGAAACCCGTGTAATCGTCCAGCAAGTCGGGGTTTGTACGCAGCAGGCTTTTCATGGTGGAGGTATCGAAGGTGTCAAGCACGAACATAATGACGTTTTCCCTGCTTGAAACGGTAAAAAGCCCTTCTTCGGTAGCGATTGCCTCTGTTTGCGCCAGCACGTTTCCCGTAAGGCCTTCTCCGACAGACGCATCTTCTTGGGCGGGCGGATTGACAACCAGGCTGAGCACGCCCACGGTTTGCACGACAAGAAGACACACGGAAGCAAGCGCGATTACGCCTTGCGTGCGGCGCAGGTTTCGGCGGCTGAAAAGCAGGCAGGCAACAATGATGGCGGTCCACGCCACGGCGCATACCGACATCATGGCGGCATGATCGGCCCACACAATGGTGTCGCCGTTTGCAAGGGGAACACCGATGTTCAGGCAAAGGCACTGTACGTACGCACACAGCCCCACCGATGCTACCAGCGTAATGAGCAGGGAAAACAGCTTCCCTTTGAAAAGAGAGAGCACCAAGCTCAGCGCCAGAATGAGTACTGTTCCCGCCAAAACGGGAATCCACCAAATGGCATCAAGTCCGAACACGAGCGATCCGGCGCTGGCACCCACAATTTCCAAGGGCGACAGAATGAAAATCGTTCCGATGGTCAAGGCGCTGGCTGCGAATGCAAGCAAGAAGCGCTTGCGCCAACGGGGCGCATAAGGACGTGTGTCGAAGGGGAGCTTTTCGTAGAGCGCGCGCAGTTTATCCTGCACTTTGCGTGGCTTGCGTGCATGGGCAGGGGAAGCTTGTTGCGCATTGCTGTTATCTGCGTCTTCGGTGCTGGCTGCCGCAAATGTGGTGTCGCCTTTGCAGGTGCCTTCCTGTTTCGCGCAGGACGCTGTGGGTGTTGTGGGTGTTGCGGCCGCAGCAGGGGATGCAGCCTGCTCCACAACGGCGGGAATAATCGGATTCCCGTGTTCGTCCAGACGATACACCGGCGGATCCATGGTGCGTTTGCGTGCTTCGTCGATATCAAGCGCGCGCATCAAAAACTTACGTGTCCGACGCGCGGCAACGCCTAAAACCGCAGAGAGCGCCACGGCAACGCCCGCCAACGCCTGAATGGTGTATGTCATGACCGAAGGGTCTACGTAGGC
>CAKTXN010000132.1 GCA_934630905.1 uncultured Eggerthellaceae bacterium | reverse complement strand
CGTTCCTGCAATTTATGCCGGGTATTGTTTCTCCTGTTCAAGGCATTGTTTTCAATGAGAAGACGTTCCGCTACATGGCGCTTGACAACGCAACGGTCGAAGAATTGGGCGGCGCGCAGGAAGCGCAACGCCTTCTGGATATGCGCAGCGGATACGGCCCCTTCACCAGCCGTTTGGATTCGTGCGCGATAGACTTCGCCATCCACCGTGCGGGAAAAGATGGCCTGGTTTTCACGCCGCATTTCGGAAACGAAGACGAGCTGCCCGAGTTCGTGAGCACGTATCAAACGTGGCTGGAAACCGTGGCGGGCGTGACAGCGAAAACACCCCTGCGCGTGGCGATGTATGCGCACGCGAACAATGGCGGACTGGTCATTGACCAGCACGGATGCACAACGGTTTCGGGGATTTTTGCAGCAGGCGAATGCACCGGCGGCATGCACGGCGCTGATCGCCTGGGCGGCCTTTCCAGCGCAAACGGCCTGGTTTTTGGCATGCGCGCAGGAGAAAGCGCCGCGGAGTTTGCGCTTACGGAAGGCACTGCGGGTGCCCCAGGCGCAACGGGTGAAGAGGCCGTGAGCGCGGCGAATCCTCAGAGCACCGCAAACCCTTCGCCAAAAGCAGCTCTTCCCGCTTGGATGCGTCTCGCATCAACGCAGGCAGAACGCATCGAGAAAGAACTTTCGACCATAATGGACGAATCGTGCGGAATTGTGCGTGAAAAAGCGCAGGTCGAACGCGCATTGCAAGAAATCGATGCGCTTTCCGAACAACTTGCCGGCAGTTCTACGGAATCAAGCGACGCCGCAGCCATTGCCGCAACGCGCACCACGCAACTTCGCCTGGCAACGGCGCGCACCATGGTGATCGATATCCTGCGCCAGCCGAAAAGCCGCGGCTCCCATTGCTGGAGCGCGTAAAAACGCGTGGTCTTTCGGCATCCGACAGCCCCAGCTCGTTTTTTCCGGGAAGAAGCCGAGAGCTTCTTCCCAATTTTTCGTCCGAGACAACACTTGCGTCTCTGTTTGAGATCTGTTTAAGGTCAATGACAAAAACGACCCACTTTTCTGTGGGTTTGCCACAGCTAACTTTTTCACGACCTGGGGAAATGACGATTTTTCATTATCTTGAAGAAGAAAATCCACAGAAAAGTGGGTCGTTTTTGTCATGCCGCCCACCCTTCGCGTAACCCCAAAAGGCGCCTGTCGGCAAGGGTCGAGCCGAACTGCGACGCTTTGGATAAGTTGAGCGACCTCGGAGCAAAAAGAAGCATTATCCAAGCGGAGTCGTGAGGCAGGCCCTGCCGGCAGGCGTCCCGGATTGCGAACGAAAGAAGACGTGCACGATTCCCGCGTCCCTTCCCCATGCGCGCGAATCGCCAACAACCTACCCGTATCGCTAGGCGGCGCATCCCGAGATTCACCGCTTGATTTCGCGTCAATTGTTGACAAAAGGTGGGGTAATTTGTCAACAAACGGTCTAGAAGCCGACGAAATGGGCGACGGCGAAACAGAGCGCCACAATGCCCGCCGCAAGTGCGTACAATCCCATTGAGCGCTCGTGGCTTTCGCGATACATACCCCAGCACAGACCCGCAAAAACAGCAAGCATCACAGCCGTGGGAGCTGTAAAACTTCTGCCAGTAACCAGGTCAAACAACAGAAGAACCAACCACACTACCAGCGCCAGGACAAGCGCGGTTACAGCAGGGCGCATCCTTGCGCCCTCTTCGCGGTTAAGCTCGCCCATTTCCTGGCGCACCGCCTGAAGCTCCGCTAAGCGTTCTTCTTCTTTATATGCACGCATGCTTTAATCCTTCTTGCGACAAAATGCCTTGACCGGAAAGTCCACGGCAGCGCAAAACCGCCGCTGCAGACACTAAACAAGCCGGCAAAGCCCTACGAGCGCCAACCATCCGAAGCCCTAGTAATACCGATAATACGCAGCGCAGCTACCCTCAGAGGAAACCATGCAGGGACCCACGGGGTTTTCCGGCGAGCAAACCTTGCGGAAAAGCGGGCACTCGTTTGGCGCCATAATGCCGCGAAGGATGTCTCCGCAGCGGCACCCCTTGGGGCTTTGCGTGGGTTCAACGGTGGGCTGGAACCGTTTCATAGCGTCGAACTGGGCGAATTCGGGTCGAATCACGTAGCCCGAACCAGGAATATCTCCTAAGCCGCGCCACGTGGCTGTGCACGTGTCGAACACCTCATCGATAACCGCGCGCGCAACTGGATTGCCCTCGGGCATAACACCACGCGCGTAGGCAATCTCAATCTCCGCACGTCCTTCGTGAAGCTGGCGCATGATCATGGCAACGCATTGCAGCACGTCAAGCGGCTCAAAACCTGAAATCACACCAGGAATGCCATATTTTTCCGCAAGGAACTTATACGGCTCAACGCCGATGATCGTGCTCACGTGACCAGGCAAAATAAGCGCATCAACCTTCAACTGCGGATCGGCGATAATCGCCTCCAGCGCGCCCGGCATGTTCTTATGCGCCGCGAAAACCGTGAAGTTCTTCAAGCCAAGAGCTGCCGCACGCTTGATTGCCATGGCAACAAGCGGCGTGGTGGTCTCAAAGCCAACACCTACAAAAATGACTTGTCTATCAGGGTTTTCTTGCGCAATGGTCAGCGCATCAAGCGGCGAATACACAATGCGCACGTCGCGCCCGGCAGCTTGTTCGGCAAGAAGCGAAGACGTGGAACCCGGAACGCGCGTCATATCGCCAAACGTGGTGATGATGACATTGGGAACGCGTGAAAGAGCAATAACGGCATCGATGTCTTTGTTGTGCGTCACGCACACCGGACACCCCGGACCAGAGCTCAAACGCACCCCTTCGGGCATCAAATCACGCAGACCGTTTCGCGCGATGGCAACCGTATGAGTGCCACACACTTCCATGAGATTCGCCTGTTCAGGAGCCCATTTTTCAATAGCCTCCACCAGACCCTTCGCCAGTTCGGGGTCTTTGAAATCCTTTGCGCGTACCGAAAGATCAACGGTCATCACATCAGCCCATCCTCACCCGCAAGCTCGGGGAATTCTTTGATCAAATCGAGCGTTTCTTGCGCGTACCGCTCGTCAACCACTTCAATGGCAAAACCAGCGTGCACCAAAACGTAATCGCCCACCTGCGCCTGCGGCGTTAAATCCAGCGAAATCTCGCGCGTGACGCCCAACACGTCCACAGTGGCCATGCGGTCTTCATTGAGAGAAGCTATTTTCATGGGAATTGCAAGGCACATGAGCTGCTCCTTCGTTATCTTCGTAGTTCTTCACTCTGCTTTATTCTGCCATTTGTTTGCTCGTGGCACATGCTATCACAGCTTGGCCCAAAGAAATGCAGCCATCGCTGGGCGGAACTTCCCTATTCAGGGCAACGGTAAATCCAGCATCCACCAACGCGGGAACAGCGTGCTCCATAAGGTAGCGGTTCAGGAAGACGCCGCCCGAAAGCGCAACAACGGGAATGTCATAGAGCGCGCGGAACAGTTGCGACGCATTCACGATAAGCTCGACAAACGCATTGTGGAAACGAAGAGCAATCTCATCTGCGCAAACGCCCGCTTGCATGTCGTCAAGCAACGCCGCAAACGTAGGTGCGGCATCGAAAATCAGCACCGACGTATCTTGCGCCGTGGAGCCTTCCGTTGCCACGTTCTTCTGGATGGCAATACTGTAGCGCTCGTCGACTGCCCCTTCCCCGCTATGACCCGCAGAAACAGCAGCGCGTGCGGCAGCCGCCTCCAAAAGAACCGCACCTTCGCTTTCGTACGCAGGCTGCGGACAAATGCCCAAAAGCGCGCTAGCGGCATCGAACAGGCGCCCGACCGAAGACGTATGCGGCGTGTTGATGCCCCCTTCGATCATCTGGTCAAACAGCTTTGTTGCGTCACCAAGGGGCGCCAGCGCCGCCTGCGCCGCCGGATGCTCCAGCAAATCGTACTCCCACAGCACGCCATACGCCATACGCAGCGAGTTTTTCACCGCCGCAGCGCCACCCGGCATGGGAACGTACGCGAAGTTCGCGAAGCGCTCGAACGCCACCGCGTTGCACAGTAGCGCCTCGCCACCCCAAATGGCGCCATCCGCGCCGTAGCCCGTGCCATCGAACGCGAAACCAAGCGCAGCCTGGGTGATGCCGTTTTCCGCCAATGCCGACACAATGTGCGCATGGTGATGTTGCGTTTCCACACGCGGCAGCTGCTGCTCGCGCGCCCATTTCGTGGTCAGGTACTCGGGGTGCTTGTCGCAAGCAAGCAGCGACGGCATTATGCCGAAAAGGGTCTCGTAGCGCTCAAGCGTTTCAAACCACGCATCATTTACCAGGGCATTTTCCATATCGCCCACATGCTGCGTCACAAATGCATCGCCCTCGCGCAAAAAGCACGCCGTGGTTTTCTGCTCGGGACCCGTTGCGCAAATGCACGTATCTTCAGGTGCGGCGAACGCATCCGACAGATGAAGTGGCGTGGGCGCATAACCGCGGGCGCGGCGCACAAACTGCAGCGCAGAACCCGCCTGCCCAAAGTCCAGAATGCGCACCACAGAGTCGTCATAGCGCGCACGAATCGCGCGATTGTTGCCCAAAACGGCATC
>CAKTXN010000131.1 GCA_934630905.1 uncultured Eggerthellaceae bacterium | reverse complement strand
TAGTGGCTAATTTAGTTTGGCTTAAATTGGCTAAATTAAATTGACTTTCAGTGGTCAAAATTGCCCGACGTTAACACATGAGTTGATTTCGGTTCGATCTAGAGGCGATTGGCCGCAAAAAGTGAAAAAGACCCCGTCCCTTTTTAACGTTCGAAGGGGAAGTGGTAGTCAAGGCCTAGCTCATCGCGTACGGCGACAAGTTCGCGCTGAACGGACTCGCTTACCGGAACACCCTTGTCTTTGCGATCGAGCCACGCCAGATACTCGTTCTCGCCAGCGGTATAAATACGCTCTTGACCAGGTGCTTTTTCGCTGGAGCGCAGGTCACGGCAAATTTGACCGGCAATGGCGCGGAATTCGTCTTCACCCATGAACGCGTTCGGGTCAATCACGAAGAAGAAGTGGCCCAAGCTGTACATGCGCGGATTGCCGGATTCGTCTACGCCTGAAAGCGCTTTCATGAACTTGCCGCCTGCAAGCGCCGCACTCAAGATCTCAACAACAGCCGCATAGCCGTAGCCTTTGTAACCGGCGGCCTCTTCGCCAATGCCGCCCAAAGGTGCCAATGCGGCTTTGCCATCGACCAAGGCCTTCAGGATTTCAGCACTATCGGTCATGGTGGAGCCGTCGCGCGCAATCACGCACGAGGGCGGAGTGGGCTTTCCGCTGCGCTCCCAGTACTCGATTTTGCCGCGCTGCACAATAGAAGTGGCGCAGTCGATGCAGAAGGGGAACGGCTCGTCGGTGGGCAGGCCAAACGTGAGCGGGTTCGTGCCCATCATGTTTTCCACGCCGAACGTGGGCGCAATGCTGGGACGCGCGTTCGTGCCCGTGATGCCAATAAGCCCCTGTTCAGTGGCCATTCCAGTCCAGTAACCCGCAATGCCGTAATGGGTGGAATTGCGAATGGCGCCGCCCGCCATGCCGTAGGTTTTCGCTTTCTCGATGAGTCGCGTCATCATGTGGTGGCTGGCAACCATACCCATGCCATCGTGCGCGTCAAACACCAAGGTGGTAGGCGTTTCCTTCAGGATTTCGATGTTCGTTTTAGGCAGCAGCGTGCCTTTGCGGATGCGATCCAGGTAGATGGGCTTGAAGCGATTGCAACCGTGGCTTTCAATGCCGCGACGATCTGCTTCAAGCAAAACGTCGGCGCAAATCTCGGCGTCTTCGCGCGGGATTTCATAGCCCACAAAGGCGTCAACCATGAAATCGTGCATGAGCTCCCACGAAACGTAAGGGCGTGTTTCTTCCTGCATGTATTCCTCCCGTGTTGGTTTTTCGACTCGACCATTATACGCGTACCGGGCAGGTCAGCGCGCGAAACCGAAAGGCAATTCAGAAAGGCCAATCGTTGTGCGCATCGTGCAGGCGATTTGGGGGCGAGCATGGGGGAAGCTGCTGGGAAATGCGCAGCAAGGGCCGGGTTGGGGCTTTGAGCGGGGAAGGGGAGCGCAGGGAAATTGCAAGTTGTTCGGGGTGATGCGATGCAGCGGCAGGTGGTGTTGCCGTTTGTGCCTTAGGTGTCCTTGAGTTCGCGCTGCGTTGTGAGCGCTTGTGGAGGGGCGCTTCGAAGAAGTGGTAGAATTGCGCATTACGTTATGAGAGCCTGCTTTGGCGGCTTCGGGCAAGTTCGACCTTATCACTGCGAAACGCGGATGCGGAAGGGGAAACGAACACGCGAAAGCCACCGCAGAAAGCGACCGAGGAAGGAACGACATGCATGGCATCGCAATGGCAAAAACCCACTTCATTGAACTGTTTGAAGAAATGAAGAATCATTTTTGCAGCAAGGCAGAAACAATGAAAACGACATGTTGCCAGACTGGGTTGGATAAGGGTAAAAAAATGCCGCATAGGTTGAAAACCGCCTTGTCGTGCAAGATTGGCAAGGTTGGCGCGGCGGCGTTTGCCCTTACTGCGGTTTTATCCGTATGTTTGGTAAGCCCTGCAAGCATTGCAATGGCGCTTGACGAAGACGAGCCTTCACTTGCGTCGGAACAATCGTATTCTGCCTACAAAAAGCCTGAGGCCCCCATGGTCATGGCGCTTCCCTTAAAAGACGGAAGCGTTGTTGTGTTCTGGACGGAATCGCCCTTGACCAGCCAAAACCCCGACGTTGACCAGCGCAGCTACACGTATCATCAGTACAGTGGCGACCCTGCTTCGGGCTTAAAAACCATGGTGGAGATCTGGAGCAAGGCGGATGAGGTGCAAGAGATTCCGGCAGACACAATTTGGCCGGGGTATCGCTATACGGTGCTTGTGGAGGCAGTGAACGAGATGTGCCCCGATGACGACCCGAACAAAACGGCCTCATCGGAGTATTTCACCTTCGTTGCTCCCAGGGCGAGTTCTTACGAAATTGGTGACGTGAACGGCAATGGCGTTGTGAATGTTGTTGATGCCCAGATTGCGTACGAACTTGCCACGACGGATCATTACAAAGATCGTGCTGATTACGATGAAATGATGGCGCGCGCCGAGGTGATACTTGACGGCCAAATCGATGCGGTCGACGCCTTTGTCATTCAATACGTGGCGTTCCATGGCTGGCTGTAGTTTGTGGGTGTCAGGGGTGATTCGCGTCACCTGATAAGGGATTATGCGGTTGCGACCTGCGCAGATGGTGGGTTATGTGAAGCGTGCGGTCGACGCGTGGCGAAACGCCGAGAGGTGCGCCGTGCGGAGTGCATGGTGCACAGGGCGGGTCAGAACAGAGCAAAAGCGTTCGAAAACCGTTTTTTTCGTAGGAATCTTCACCTGAGCATCGAAAAGATGGAAAATGAAAGACCTTAGCTCAATTGCGCTTGCAGTCGGCTTGCGGCCGGCGCGTCATGCGTTGGCGGGCGCAAGAGGCAAAGCGAGATGCAAAAAGAAAGAGGTAGTGCATGAAGATAATCGTTGACACCCCAGAGGGCATTGCCAAGCAGGCAGCCGCCATCTACAAGGAACTTTTGGCTGTCAAACCGAATGCCGTTTTGGGTTTTGCCACCGGATCCACGCCGCTTGACCTGTATGCCCAGCTCATCGAAGGGTACAAGGCAGGCGAGCTCAGCTTTAAGGACGTTACGACGTTCAACTTGGATGAATACGTTGGCCTTGAGCCCACGCATGACCAGAGCTATCGGTATTTTATGGACACCAACCTGTTCAACCATATTGATCTTGACCCAGAAGCAGTGCATATTCCGAGCGGCATTGACACGTCCGACGATGCGCTGGCGGGTTACGACAAGGCTATTGCCGCAGCTGGCGGCGTTGACATGCAGCTGTTGGGCATTGGCTGCAACGGTCACATTGGCTTTAACGAGCCGGGCACGCCGCTTGAGAGCCTAACGCACGTGGTAGAGCTCACCCAGAACACGCGTGAAGTGAACGCGCGCTTCTTCGAGAGCATTGACGAAGTTCCCACGCACGCAGCAACTATGGGCATTAAGACCGTGATGAACGCACGAAAACTCCTGCTCATTGCGCTGGGCGAGTCCAAAGCCGATGCCATCAAAGCAACGGTGGAAGGCCCGGTGTGCGCCGAGTGCCCCGCAAGCGTGCTGCAGCTTCATCCCGACGCGGTGGTCTTCTGCGATGAAGGCGCGGCATCGAAGTTGAGCTGCCCGTAGGCCTGCGACAAAGGGTTTTTGCGGTTGAGGAGCGACCGCAAGAATGGCTGCTTTTCGCCCGAGGGACGGCGGCGGCAGCCGTAAAACAATAATTTCCGGCGGTTCGATTGATGCGGGCCGCCCAACGAAAAGAGGCACAATGGGAAAGTATTTCGGAACCGACGGCTTCCGCGGTGAAGCGAACGTGAACCTGAACGCCGAGCACGCGTTTTTAGTGGGCCGTTTCTTTGGGGCGCTTGCTGCGGAAAAAGCAGCAGAAGCAGGTGAAGGTGCGCGTGGCAGCATTGTTATTGGCAAGGATACGCGCAGGTCGGGCGACATGTTTGAGCATGCGCTGGCGGCAGGCATTGTTTCGAGCGGTGCGGATGCGCACCTTTTGGGCGTAGTAACCACCCCGGGTGTTGCCTACATCACGCGCACGAACGACTTCGCCTTTGGCATTATGGTTTCCGCAAGTCACAACCCGTATCAGGATAACGGCATTAAGGTGCTCAACTCCAACGGCGAAAAGCTGGAAGATGCCACGGTGGCCGCGTGCGAGGTGTACCTGGATGGCGACCGCGCGAGCGTTGAGTACGCGCTGCGTTCCGAGATTGGCCGCGTGGTTGACGCCAGCAGCAAGTGCGATGCGTATGCGGAATTCCTGATTTCGTTGGCGAAGAAGCGCTTCGATGGCTTCAAGGTGGCGCTGGACTGCGCAAACGGCAGCGCGTATGCCCTGGGCAAGCGCGTGTTCGAGGCGTTGGGCGCGCAGGTGACGGCCATTTCCACCGAGCCGAACGGCGAAAACATCAACGTGAACTGCGGTAGCACCCACATTGGCCAGCTGTGTCAGCTGGTCAAAGACGGTGACTTTGACCTGGGCTTTGCCTACGATGGCGATGCCGACCGCTGCTTGGCGGTTGACGAGAACGGCAACAGCGTTGACGGCGATCAAATCATGTACGTGTGCGGTCTGCACTTGAAGGACGAAGGCCGCCTGGCCAACAACACTATTGTTACGACCATCATGAGCAACTTCGGCCTGTTCAAAAAGCTTGATGAGCTGGGTGTTTCTTAC
>CAKTXN010000130.1 GCA_934630905.1 uncultured Eggerthellaceae bacterium | reverse complement strand
CTTCGACCGGTGATTGCTGGTCGCTTTATGCCAGGCGCTTCGCATGCAGGTAGAGAAGAAGAGATTTTGGGGTTTCAATGGAAAAGATAACGGGTCTGACCAGCGAAGAGGTGCGGCAGCGCATTGCTTCGGGCGATGTGAACGTAGATGCGAACGTGCATACGCGCTCGGTCAAGGAGATTCTTTTCGACAATCTGGTCACGCTGTTCAACGCGGTGAATCTGATCCTTGCCGTTATCGTTTTCCTTACCGGTTCTTACAAGAACATGCTGTTCATGATTGTTATTGTCGTGAACGTTTTCATTGGCATCATTCAGGAACTTCGCTCGAAAGCGGTTACCGATAAGCTGTCTATTGTTGCAAGTGCGCATGCTTCCGTTATTCGCGATGGCGTGCGCCAGGAAATCGAGCTTGACCAGGTGGTTCGCGATGACGTGATTTGCTTGGGGCGTGGCATGCAGGTTCCTGCTGACTGCGAAATCATTGCGGGCGAATGCGACATGAACGAAAGCCTTCTTACAGGCGAAAGCGACCTTGTTCCCAAAAAGCCCGGGGACGTGCTTATGAGCGGGTCGTTTGTGAACGCGGGCAGCGTTACGGCGCGCGTGATTCACGTTGGTGCCGAGAATTATGCAAGCAAGATCAGCGCCGAGGCCAAAAAGCACAAGAAAGTCAATTCCGAAATCATGGACACGCTGAACAAGATTGTAAAGTACGTGTCCATTGCGCTGCCGTTTGTGGGTGGCGCGCTGTTCTGCAGCCAGTATTACTTGTCAAGCGGACCGGTGGATTTGATCGATTGCATTTTGAGCACTGTTGCCGCGCTGATTGGCATGATCCCCGAAGGCCTTATCCTTCTTACCTCAACGGTTATGGCGGTTGCCGTTATTCGTCTTTCGAAGTCAAACGTGCTGGTCCAGCAGCTGTACTGCATTGAAACGCTGGCTCGCGTGGACACGTTGTGCTTGGATAAAACGGGCACTATCACCACGGGCGCCATGGAAGTGAATGCGGTTGAGCTGGTGCCAGGTGCCAGCGAGCAAGAAGTTGCCAGTGCGCTGGCATCGCTCATGGCCGCCGAGAATGACCCCAACGAAACGTCGCGCGCCATTATGGAGTATTGCAAGGGGCAAACGGGCGCGGTGCTGCCGCTGGTGCGCGCGATTCCGTTTTCGTCGGACAAAAAATGGTCGGGCGCGGCTTTTGAAGGCGCCGCTTACGTCATGGGCGCGGGGCAGTTTGTCATGGAGCAACGTTACGCGCTCATTGAAGAACGCGTTTCTGAGCTGGCGAAAGACGCGCGTGTTTTGGTGCTTGCGACTGTTTCGGGCTTCACGGAAGACGGCGCGCTGGTGGGTGATCCCGAGCCGCTGGCGTTCATTTGCATCCATGATCAGATTCGTTCCACAGCGGCGCAGACCATTCAGTTCTTCAAGGAGCAGGGCGTTACCGTGAACGTGATTTCCGGCGACGATCCACGCACGGTTTCCGGCATTGCGGCGAAAGTAGGCGTGCCGAACGCCGATGCCTATGTGGACGCCACTACGCTGAAAACCGACGAAGACGTGGCGGCCGCCATGAAGAAATACCACGTGTTCGGCCGTGTGAAGCCCGAGCAGAAAAAGCAGTTTGTCCAGGCGCTTCAGAGCGAGGGCCATGTTGTTGCCATGACGGGCGACGGCGTGAACGATACGTTAGCGCTCAAGCAGGCTGACTGCAGCGTTGCCATGGCAGCGGGTTCCGACGCCGCACGTAATGTGGCGCATCTGGTGCTGGTGGACAACGACTTTGCCAGCATGCCCAAAGTGGTGGCAGAGGGTAGGCGCTCTATCAACAATTTGCAGCGTTCTGCATCGTTGTTCCTGGTCAAGACGCTGTTCTCGATAACAATGGCGGTTTTGTTTGTGTTCTTGCCCTGGCAGTAT
The DNA here is from genome assembly GCA_934630905.1 of uncultured Eggerthellaceae bacterium. Classification (GTDB taxonomy): domain Bacteria; phylum Actinomycetota; class Coriobacteriia; order Coriobacteriales; family Eggerthellaceae; genus CAKUOV01. Next base: position 2,819 of record CAKTXN010000130.1, on the reverse strand, counting down.
CCGTTCCAGCCTATTCAGATGACGCTGGTGAGCGCCATGACGATTGGTTTGCCGTCGTTCGTGCTGGCGCTTGAACCGAATCGCGATCGCATCAAGGGCAACTTCCTGGAAAACGTTATCGTGCGCGCTATACCCGGCGCCATTACGGTGGTGTTCAGCGTGCTTATCGTGAACGTTGTGGGTAATGTGTTTGCGAACTGGGATTACGAGCAAATCTCCACGTTGGCGGTGCTGCTTACGGCATGGACGGGCATCATGCTTATCATTCGCCTGTCGATTCCGTTTACCCCTATTCGAGCTGGGCTTTTGGTGGTGTGCGCGGGTGGCACGATTCTGGGCGCTACGCTGTTCCACAACTTGTTTGGTATCTCGGCGCTTTCGATTGGCATGTGGGTCACGCTGGGTGTCATGATGGTGCTCATTGCGATGTTCTACCACTACGTATATACGCGTTTCGACGTCTGGCACGCAAAGCGCCAGGCCAAGCTTGTGTAGCGACATTGCTTGTTGACAAATTACCCCACCTTTTGTCAACATTTGCGAGCCGAACCCATGCGTTTGCAACGGGGTTTTATGATGCACGGCGGTGCATTGGCGGTTTGAGGCCGCTGCGCACCTTCTTTTCTGTCGATTTTGCCGCTGCTTGTTGGAAAACGACCCCCAAACTCGGGCAAATCGACGATAGATGGTGGTTTGGTTGGTCGATTCGCGGTCAGGCTGGCAAGGCTGTTTTTTCTGCAGCTATCTGACCTGGGCTTTTGTAAATGATTGTTTTGCAAGGTGCTCATAAAGCAGAAGAAGAGCCCCGATTGGGACTCTTCAACCACCGAATATCGTGCATTTGCCTGAATTTGCACCCGTTTTTCCAACAACTATCGTTCGGAAAAGCTTTTTGCCGGCGTCGCGGGCGGCGAAATGGCGGCAACGCTATCTCACATGTGGGTAAGAGCGCGACTGCGGCTACTGCGCGACGCCGAAATAGCTACAACGCCGTCGCGCGCTGCAACGACCCATCGGCGTCGCGGCAGGCAGACCCGGTGCGCCGCCATTACGGACGCAGACCCATGCCGCCTTCCAGCGTGATGGTCTCGCCAGACATGTACTTGAAGTCGGGAGTTGCCAGCTGTACGCACACGCGGCCGATTTCCTTCTCTACGTCGCCGTAGTGGCCCATGGGTGGCATCTTCACGTTTGCTTCGAATGCCTCGGGGTAGGCCAGCTTGAAGTTTTCCAGTGCTGCGGTCCAGGCCAGCGGGCATACGACGTTCACGTTAATGCCGTCGGGGCCCCATTCGGTGGCGGCTACGCGCGACATGCCGCGGATGCCTTCTTTTGCGGCGGCGTACGCGCACTGCCCGTAGTTGCCGAACAGGCCGGCGCCCGATGCGAAGTTGATAACGGAACCCTGCGATTCCTTCAAATAGGGGTAGCATGCCTTCATGTAATAGAATGCGGCGTACAATCCAGAGTATAGAGCCAGGTCAAACTGCTCGGTGGTGTGGTCGGCAAGCGTCACGCCGGAAGCGGATGCCTGCGCGTTGTTGATAAGCACCTGGATGCCGCCGAAGCGCTCAACGGCTTGGCGCACAACCTCTTTTGTGATGGCCTCGTTGTCGGCGCTGGCGTTCACATCGGCAGCAACGCACAGCACCTCAATGCCGTACAAGCGCTCCAGCTCTTCTTTGGCGGCCTCGAGTTTTGCTACATTGCGGCCGGTGATGACCAGATTCGCGCCCTCTTTGGCATATGCGGTGGCAATGCCGTAGCCAATGGATCCGCAGCTTCCGTCTTGCAGCGTGGCGCGACCGGCGCCCGTGATAATGACGGTTTTACCAGTGAAAAATCCCATGAGTTCAAGCCTCCTTGTATTCGACTGCAGGCCAGCGCGGGGCAGCAACAATAGCCGAGTTGCAATTCCCAGCGCTTACCTGCGTTATTGTAACAAAATGCAGAAGCGTTCGTTGCTGGGATGTATGGATGGCGATTCGCGTGCGGGTGGCGGTTGTGCGCTGGGGCAGGTTGAGCCGTGCGTGCGTGGCGGCGGCGGTGCAGGGTAGGGCGGATGCGTCCGAGCCACCCTTGCCATGCGCTCCGGTGAACGGCGCCTGGCAAGGGGATGACGCGCGGCACGATGGCTGGGGTGGCTGCACGGCCGTAGCATCGACGCGGGCAGCAGCTGGGCAACTCCTATTCTTTTCTGGCAAACGGGATCTTGAAACCCGGTTTGTCGATTACATCTGCGCTTTCAGGCAAGGGTGGGGCGTAGGAGGACAGATCCTTTATCAGTCGGTTCAATTCATCGATTCTCACGGAGCTGTTTGCAAAGGTGACACCGAACAAACCAAATCTAAGGGATTGCTCTTTGCCTTCAAGGTACTCAACGCTATCGTATGGAACAAGCTTCTTTTTTGTCCCGTTCACAATCGGGACAATGCCGTGGACTGTGAAAATTAAATCAGTGCCGCCCTTCTTCTCAAGGTCGTCCAGGATGGCAAGCGTGCCTGCTATCAGCTCGTTCTCGTTCGATAGCTTCTCGTTTCCTCGGAAATATCGTTCCTTTTTGGGGCTGCCGCCGGTAAAGAAATCCACGTACGCAATCGATTGAACCGTTACGGGAATGGCCTCTTTAATGAGCTCCATCATTTTCTGCTCACTCGACATATCAGGGGATTTTACGATCGTTTCGTCTCCAAGCAAGTCCACCGAAAAACGGCGGCAAGCAATGGTTTCGACAACTTGATCCCTTGTTGATTCGTAAAGCTCCGAAGGGCTGCTGAGTCCGTTTGCGGAGCAGAAGTCTTAAAGCGACTCTTCCATTA
>CAKTXN010000129.1 GCA_934630905.1 uncultured Eggerthellaceae bacterium | reverse complement strand
ATCGGGGAGTTCGCGTTCAACAATTGCGATGCGCTTGAGGAAGTGCACGTACCTTCGCTGCGAATGTGGCTCGATATTGACTTCCAGGGCTTCCGGGCTAATCCGCTCTCGAATGGCGCAAAGCTGTTCGTTGATGAGGTCTGCGCGGCGGGAGGTGAAATACCCGCGAGTGCGAGTGAGCAAAACGGCAGTGAAGGTTGCACCTGCGGAAACGAAGTCGTCCATGCTGTTATTCCCGAAGGTGTTACCCACGTACCGCAGCGCGTTTTTGAAGGGTGCACTTCGCTTGAAAGCGTGAAGATTCCTTCCACAGCGCGTTCAATCGGAAAGCTGGCGTTTGGCGCATGCTCGGCGCTCAAAGATGTGCAGTTCGCTGAAGGCAACGCAGGCGGTCTTGAAGAAATCGGTTATAGCGCGTTTCGCGGCTGCGCGGCGTTGACCACGTTCGCGTTCCCACTCAGCTTGAAGAGCATTTGCTCTTGGGCGTTTGCGCAGTGCACAGCGCTTTCCGCGGTTGTTTTGCCCGAGGGGCTTACGAGCTTAGATCGCGATGCGTTCTACGGTTGTTCGTCAATCGGCTTTGTTCGCTTGCCTTCAACGCTGAATTCCCTGGTCGATGACGTGTTCTACGGTTGCTCTGCGCTGGAATCGGTGCGTATTCCGGCAGGGGTAGACGCTTTCGGCAGCAATGTTTTTACGGGATGCACGCGCATCCGCGAGGTGTGGCTTGAGGGCCGCTCTATCCCCGAGAGTTTTGTGCCGCCTGCTTCTTTGGAAGTGCTTATCATGCCCGAAGGTTCGTTTGGTAACCAGGTGCGTTCATCGCTTCAGCTTCCCTTGGCTGCGGGGTTTGTGAAATTAGCAGCGGCGGGCAGCGTATCGCTTTCGCCCGCGTGTGCGGATTTCGTGCGTGCAAGGGTAAGTGACATTTTGCGGAGCCTGCGTTTTGAATCAGCGTCTGTCAAATGGCTGGTCAACAGGGGTTTTATTCCTTGTGGCGAAGAAGCGGCTTATGCGGCGCAGGCGTCTTCTTTTGGGCAGCCGGAAGCTGCTGCGGTGTTGCTTGAGTGCGCAACTGCGGCATCGTTTTCTGGTTTTGACTCGCTCGATCTGGAATTATAGGGAAGCAGACAATTTAATAAGGGAATAAAGGGACCCGCATATTCGCCTGTTCAGGAACAAAGGGGATGAGGGACAGTCCTGAAAGCGAAAATGCGGGCCCGAAAGAGAAGGGTTCGCTTATTGATTATGCTCGGTGTTTGCTTGGGTGCCCTCTGCGGGCGCTAAAAGTCCGAGCAGTTCACGAATGCTACTTGGCTCGTTCAAAATACTTTGCATCGAAGTTTGCTTGCAGCACTTCATACATATCGTGGCACTTGTAGAAATCCTCTGCCGCGCTGAAGAATTCGGCTATGTTCGTGGGATCAGCCAACGCAGGCACATCGCATCCAGAAGAAAGCCAGAAGTTATCGTAATCGTAGCAGTCGTGCATGACGCGATACGTTGCCATGCGAATTGACTTCTTCGTTCCTTTGAAGAATTCCTCGGACGGGCTTACGTTGCCCATGACAATTACATCGGACGGCGCCTTTTCCAGAATATCTTTCAAGCGAATTTTATCGCCGAAGTGGTATCCCTTGCAGCCTATAGCGAAAATGTCATCGGCTTGCAGGACTGCGTTGTTGCCGCAGTTGTGATAGAACACCAGGAAATCCTTGTCTTGGCATGCATCCACTATTTGCTTCATGTATTGGCATGAGAATTCATCGACAAGGGCGGGGGACAGAATGCCTGCCAGCGGTTCGGCAATCAGTACGCCGTGCGCGCCAATTTCCTTATAAGCGTTAATGTAGTTGATGATGAACGTTGTAGCTTTCTTAAGCACGGTATGCATCATGTCGGGCTCTTCATAGCACAAAACCATGGCTTCCGTAATGTCAACCAAGCGTCCTGCCAGGGAAAACGGACCAATGCATTCGGCGAATACAGGGCGATCGTCAATCAAGTGCAGCGCCATCTCGATGCCCTTTAAGTACGTGCCAGTGCGTCCTGTGCCAACTTCAGGAATCTGCAGTGCGTCGGCGTCTTCTTCGGATTCAACAATGGCGCCGGAAATGGTGGGAACTTCTTCTTCATGATAGATGCAGTTAGCGCCAAAAGCCTCTGCTTCTGCGGAAAGATCCATGAAGCCCATGGCAATGCTCATGTTGTATTTCTCTGCCATAAGCTTGATGCCCATCGCTTGACCAGCGGGATCTTTTGCCAGGTGTTCAACAGTGCAGCCCAAGATGTGTGCTGCGGGGAACGTAGCAATGGGCTGGGGTATTTTGTGACGCGTGGAAAGAACGGCGTTGAGCCAGCTGTCCATGCTGGAGTACTTGTTGTACGACTGCATTTTCTTCTTCTTTCTTTTTTTGAGCGTCCTTCGTGTGAGAGGCGTTCGATTGGTCTGAACAGTGTCTATTATTGCGCAAAATTCGCAAAATTGTGATATTTTAGGAAAAATGAGTCAATTGCTGACGTTGCTCCATGGGAGGTAACGTTGCATTTACTTTGCTGAAGGAAAAGAAATTCCTAGTAAAGTGCTAGATTTTATCGGGTAATCATGTAGATGGCGGAAGGACCATAAAAGGCCGCGAAGAAGCTGTCGAGGAACCACGAGGGGAGTAGCATAAGAACTCGCAGGAAGGTTGCGGGTAGGGGGCGGCTTGCCGCAATGCGGTGCGGTGGAAAGCATCAGAATCCCAATGACAAGCAAAAAAACGGGAGCGGAATTAGCATCCGCTCCCGTTGCAAGCACTCTGCCGTGCGGCGTCAAAGCCGCCGTGCTGCTACGCCTAAATCACCAAGTCGCGATGAGCGCGATACAGCGCATCGGCAAGGTTCATCACCAGGTCAGAGTGATTGATGTTCGTGGTGGACATGATGGCGCACACATAAGGATGATCGCCGTCCATAACCAGGCAGCCTTCGGTGCGCGCATTGTCGGTCCAACCCGATTTCGCGTATACGGGGCTTGCGCCATATTTCGATACGCTCATGCGTGTCATGCCGGCGCTATTTTGCTCCAGCGTTTCACGCAGCCATGCGGCGTTATCGGTTCCGCCCAACAGGTAATCTTGCGACACGACCCACATGCGGCAAAGGTCTTCTGCTGTATAAGAGGCCGTCCAGCCGTTCCAGGAGAAGTTCTCCACGTGGCCAATGCTGTTGTACTCTTCCAGCGGCCAACGTCCGTAATTATAGAAATAGGCCTGGTACGTTTCGTTGTTGGAGTAATCCAGTGCGTGCCAGAAAGAACCGCGCCATTCGTCCAGCGCGCTAGGTACGTATTGGCTCAGCGCCATGGAGTAGGGGCCCTTAATGGAGCAAGCGCTGTAGTACACGGTGTCGGAGTTGTAGGTGATGCCCGCACCCGTAGTAAGGTCGATCAGCGTGAAGCCCACCGAAGCGCCAATGTCCCAAAAGCCGTACAGGGCATCCCAAATGGCATCAACGGTATCGCCGGAAAGGCTTTTGGGGCTCTTGAACGTTTTCAGGCCATCGCCCGTTGCGTATTCGTCAAGGACTTCAATAAGATCAGAGATACTTGCACGTCCCAGCGTTGCGTGGTTCAGCAGGAAGTGCTGGTTTGCCGACGTTTTGTCGAACGCGGCAAGTTGTACGTTTGCGCCTGCGCCCAGGCTGTTCAAGCTTATGGCGAAGTTGCCCAGCGCGCTCTTGAACATGAATCCGCCGTTTTGCCAGGTAATCTGCCACTTTTGAGCGTTCGTTCCGTTATCGTAGTACTGCTGGATGTTTGCGCCCGCCTGCGCCGAGCCGCCCTTAACATCCCATGGCAGCATGGACCAACCGCCGTAGATGGTGTAGTAGCCGTTGCCCTCATCGCTCAAGTAGAATTTCTGAGAGTTGTGATTCTCGGCGTGCCACGTGCTAATGTTTCCGCCGGCCGATGAGCTGTTGTAATATACCTCAACGGCAACGTCGGTATTCTCCTTGAGCTTGATGGTGTAGTAGCCCGAGGAAAGAAGCGATGTGCTCACAAAGTTCCAGCCGGAATGCGAAGCTTTCTTTGCGCCGTACAGCGAACCGCCCATGTTAAAGTCACGCGAGCCAATCAACATGCCGTTAGAGATAGCGGCAAACGTGAAGTGGCCATCGTTGGTGGGAACAATGTTCCATTTTTGAATGAACTTGCTGTTCTTGTTTTGCTGCGTGATGTTGCCCTTGGAGTCAACGCTTATGTATTGGCCCGAAATTACTGGGCGAATGTACCAGGCGCCTGCGCCATCGGATTCAAAGACATATTTCTGCGCAATCGTGCCATTCGCTTCGTACAGGCCCGCGCGCGTGCCTTCTGCTGTGGAGCCAGCAGGCATATCCCAAACAAGCCCACCGTTCGTGCCATCTTGGATGTTGAAGCTGCCTTCAGTTGCCTTTGGGGTTGCGGCGGATAGTTTGAAGCGCTGCGATGCGGAGTTCGACAGCGTGTAAATCTTAAGGTTTGCACCGCTCTTTGCCTTGCCGTTAATCGTTAGGGCCTTGTTGCTTTTTGCCGAAGCAAAAGAGAGCGTGCCATTGCTGTTCACAATAACGCGCCACAGCTGAGCAGCCGAGCGGTTAGAGGTGTACTGCCACACGTTCGCATTGTTGGACGTCTCGCCCTTTGCCACGTCAAGCAGCTTGCCCGATCCGTAGTTGGTAATAAGGTAATAGCCGGTGTAGCTGTCGTAATTCAAAGCGAACGCTTGAGAATTTTTGCCGTTTTCCTTGCCCAGTTGGACGTTTGCGCAGTCATTACCGCTTT
>CAKTXN010000128.1 GCA_934630905.1 uncultured Eggerthellaceae bacterium | reverse complement strand
GCGCGCTGGCCGGCGAACATGCCGGGCTCCTGCTCGCGGAACCTGCTCATCCACATGTACATCGTGGACGGCGCCACATTCAGATTCAGATTCAGATTCAGATTCACCTGTTCGACCACCTCGACTTCTTTCAGGCGTTCGACGACGTGAAGGTCTATTACGACAACGGCCAGGACATCGTCAAGAAGGCCCTCGACCAGTCCTTCGGGTTCGCCCTCTCCAAGGGCGTCTTGGAGCGTCGCAAGACATCGATGACCGACTATCGGCTCGAACAGGCTGCGGACTATCTATGCACGATCGAGCTGGCGGCCATCAAATACGCCGCGAAGGAAGACGGAGAGACCTACAACAAGTTCTTCGGCGGAATCGGCCCCTTTAAGAAAAACTGGCTCAAGCAGGCGAGGCGCAAGGCCATTTAGCGAACGGCCCCCGCAAGCGATGCGCCGACGCGACCCCGTCCCCAGGCCGCATCAATCGCAAGCGGAGCGGCCGAAGGGCAGTAGTGAGCGCATCGGGATGGCTCGGATATGCAGCCAGCAAGGCTGGTCGTGCGAGTCGAGTCCGCAGCAAGACGTGTGCAACTCGCAAATCTGATCGTTGAGAGCTTGCAAAGCCCAGTCGTTGTCAATCTCGGGAATGCTGGTATGTGCATATGGTGAAAGGTGCGCCATCGAGCGGGAGAAGCAGATATCTAGCGTTTCCGAGCCCCTGACCCGCATAAACGAGTCAGGGGCTTTTCGAACCCTTCCTAGAGCCCTTCACTTTGCAAATTCGTGACAAAAGCGTGATACGAGATTGACATCCCTCTGACATGTTCTTTTCAAGACGGCGTTTTAATAGCTTCAGGTCAAAAAGAGGACCGCAAAAGAGAGCACGAAGCACAAACACATGCACGACATACGTCGAAATATTGAAAGGAATGTCATGAAATTCAATCGTATTGGCAAGATTTTTGCAGGTGCTGCCGTATGCGCCCTGCTCGCAGCCTCGCTGGCAGGCTGCGGAAGCTCAAACGCAAGCACTTCGGGCAGCGCATCTGCCCAGGGATCCACAAGCGCGCTTTCGGGCACCATTTCCACGAACGGCTCGACCTCCATGGAAAAAGTAATCGGCACGCTTTCCGAGGCCTTTATGGGCGACAACAGCGGCGTGACCATTACGTACGACGCAACGGGCTCGGGCACCGGCATTGAGAGCGCCAAGAACAAGAGCTGCGATGTGGGCCTATCATCCCGCGCGCTGAAGGATTCCGAGACTGGCCTGAAGTCCATTACCGTTGCCCTTGACGGCATTGCCATTATCGTAAACGCCGATTCGGGCGTATCCAACCTGAGTCTGCAACAGATAAGCGACATCTTCACCGGCAAGATCACGAACTGGAGCGAAGTAGGCGGCTCTGAACTGGAGATTTCCTGCATTGGCCGCGAGAGCGGTTCCGGCACCCGCGATGGTTTTGAGTCCATTACCGGCACGAAGGATTCCTGCAAGCTTGACCAGGAACTCACCTCTACCGGCGCTGTTATCACCGCCGTTTCCAGCTCCAAGAACGCTATTGGCTACGCTTCCCTGTCCTCCGTTGAAGGCAAAGCTGGCGTGAAGGCCGTCACGATTGACGGCGTGGCCTGCTCCGAAGCTACGGTTCTTGACGGCAGCTACAAAATCCAGCGTCCGTTCAACTTCATCGTCTCGGAAGATGCTCAGCTCTCCCCCGCTGCTCAGGCGTTCATTGAGTTCGCCACCAGCAAAGATGCCGCATCGCTCATCCGCGAAGCTGGCGCTGTACCGACCGCTGCTTAATCACCCACCAACCGAAAGCCGGATGCGCGCATCGAACGTGATGCAGCCGCGTCCGGCTTTTTCATGAACCCGGGCGTTGACGCAACGCTTGCACGATGGCGCAACGCTTGTGCACAGCAACGCACGCTAGCGCGCACGCGTTGCAAGCAAAAGCGTAAGCGCGCATAAACACCCGGGCCAATAGTTGCAACACAAGGAGAATGCATAACATGAAACGAAAAGAATTCGTCGAGGTCGTGTTCAACGGCGTATTTTTCGCCTGCGGCATGCTCTCCGTCGCTTTCGTGGTGGGTATCACCGCTTATCTGATTGCACCGGGAATTCCTGCCATTGCAGAAATCGGCCCCGTGAACTTCCTGTTGGGTCAAGTTTGGAACCCTGGCAAAGAACAGTACGGCATTCTGCCTTTCATCTTGACCAGCGTATACGGCACGCTTGGCGCACTTGTTATCGGTTTGCCGCTGGGCCTGTTCACCGCAATGTTTCTGTCGAAGTACGCAGGAAAGAAATCGGGGCGCGTCATCCGCAGCGCTGTTGAGCTGCTTGCCGGCATTCCCTCGGTCGTTTATGGCCTTGTTGGCATGATCGTGCTGGTTCCTGCCATTCAACACGCTTTCAGCCTTTCCAGCGGCGCTACACTGCTTGCCGCAATTCTGGTTCTAACCATCATGATTCTGCCCTACATCGTCAACGTTTCATCCACCGCGCTTGATGCCGTTCCGAAAGAATACGAAGAAGGTTCGTTGGCATTGGGCGCCACGAAAACCGAGACGTACTTCAAAGTTTCGCTGCACGCCGCCCGCAGCGGCATTGCAACCGCCGTCATTCAAGGCGTGGGTCGTGCGTTGGGCGAGGCCATGGCCATCATCATGGTGGCGGGCAACGTAGCAAACATGCCCGACCTCTTCGGTTCGGTACGCTTCCTGACCACCGCCATCGTCAGCGAAATGTCCTACGCATCGTACGGAAGCCTGCACCGCGAAGCGCTGTTCTCCATTGGATTGGTGCTGTTCGTGTTCAGTGTGCTGGTCAACGTGGTGCTTAACCTGATCACCCGCCGAAAGGAAGACTAATGCAACAAGAATTCCAACAAGCAACTGCGGGCGCGGGCGAAGGCGTTATGTCCCCCACGCCGTTGCAGAAAGCCGCAAACGGCATGAACAACGCTGGCGCACAGATAGCGCAGGCGGCGCAGTTTTCGCCCAAGAAGAGCGCGTGCGACAAAGCCGCCGAATTCGACCAAGCAGAAGACAGAATTTCCCCGGCGCGTCATGCAAAAGACGTTTTGCTGCGCGGCCTGGTGTACGGAAGCGGCGTTGCGGTATGCGCGGTGCTGGCCGCAATCATCGGCTACATTTTCTACCGCGGCGTTCCGGGTATCACCACCGAGCTGCTTACCACGCAAACAAGCTACGTGCGTGACACCATTGGCATTCTGCCGAACATCCTGAACACGCTCTACATTGTGCTGGTGGCAATGGTCATTGTGATTCCCTTGGGCGTGTGCGCAGCGGTTTATCTGAACGAATACGCCACGAACAAGCGCTTGGTTCGCATCATCGGCTTTGCCGTTGAAACGCTCACGGGCATCCCTTCTGTCATCTTCGGCCTGGTAGGCATGCTGTTCTTCATTCAGCTGCTGGGCCTGCAAGCAGGTGTTTTGGCAGGCGGTCTGACCTTGGTGGTTATGGTTTTGCCCACCATCATCAGCAACACGCTTGAAAGCCTGAAGACCATCCCTAATTCCTACCGCGAAGGCTCGCTTGCCTTGGGAAGCGGCAAATGGCACATGGTGCGCACCGTGGTTCTGCCCAACGCCATGAATGGTATTGCAACCGGCTGCATTTTGGCTGTTGGACGCATCGTAGGCGAATCCGCCGCGCTGCTGTACACGGCTGGCTTCGGCCTGATTTTGAACAGCTTCATGACCGCTTTGCAATCTTCCAGCGCAACGCTGACCGTGGCCCTGTACGTGTACGCAACGGAGCGCGGCGAGCTCAACGTGGCGTTTTCAGTAGCAACCATCCTTATGGTGCTCACCCTTCTTTTGAACCTTGCCGCCAATTTGGCATCTTCCAAACTCAAATATAAGGAGAACTAGTATGACCAGCACTACCAATACAGCCACCATGACCGCAGAATCCGCCGCAACGGCACCTGCTGCGACCGCTGCGACCGCAACCAGCACCCTGCCCATCAGCTTCGAGATATCGAATCTGAACTTGTGGTATGGCGCGCATCATGCACTGCACGACATCAACATCGACATTCCGGCAAACCAAGTAACCGCGCTCATCGGCCCTTCCGGATGCGGCAAATCAACGTTCTTGAAAACGCTCAACCGCATGCAAGACCTGGTGGAAAACGTGCGCATCGAGGGCCAGGTGCTGTTCAACGGACAGGACATCTACGGGCCAAAAGTCGATGTCACCGCGCTGCGCAAAAACGTGGGCATGGTGTTCCAGAAGGCCAACCCCTTCCCCATGAGCATCTACGAGAACGTGGCATATGGCCCTAAGGTCCACGGAATCCGCAACAAGGAGCAGCTGGACGCCATCGTTGAAGAGTCGCTACGCGGCGCGGCGCTGTGGAACGAAGTGAAGGACCGTCTGAAGAAGAGCGCGCTGGGCCTGTCCGGCGGCCAGCAGCAACGTTTATGCATTGCACGCGCGCTGGCAGTTAAGCCGCAAGTGCTGTTGCTTGACGAATCCACGAGCGCTTTGGACCCCATTTCAACCGGACAGATCGAAGAACTGGTGGGCGAGCTGAAAGAGAAGTACACCGTGATCATGGTTACGCACAACATGCAGCAAGCCGTGCGCGTATCCGACCACGCAGCGTTCTTCCTTTTGGGCGATTTAGTGGAGTTCGCCCCCACGGGACAGCTTTTCAACTATCCTCAAGACAAACGAACCGCCGACTACGTTTCTGGACGTTTCGGCTAATCAGATAGATGCGAAAGAAGATTACATGACACAAGAGAAAACAAAAACAGGAACCAAAACAGCCGCCGA
>CAKTXN010000127.1 GCA_934630905.1 uncultured Eggerthellaceae bacterium | reverse complement strand
GAAGTCATTGACCAGGCGGTGCGCTTCTTCCGCGTTTTTGCCATACAGATTCTGTTTTACGGCATTGGCGGCGTGGTCACCGGCATGCTCAACGCGAACCGCGTTTATTTCCTGCCGTCGCTGGCACCCGCGCTGAACAACATTATCGTAATTGCGTCGTTTTTCGCGTACATTCCGCTTTCAAATATTAATGTTGACCTGGCGTTAAACGTGCTTGCCATTGGTACTTCGCTGGGCGTGGTGGTGCAGTTCGTCATCCAGATTCCCGCTTTGGTGCGCGGCGGCTTCCGCTACCGCTGGTTCATTGACCTGTATGATCCCGCGCTGCTCGAAGCCGTGAAAATCGCGCTTCCCACGTTCCTGTATATCGTGGGCACCATGATTTCGTTTTCCTGCCGCAATGCTTTTTCGTTGCAGGCGGGCGACAACGGCCCTTCCACGTTGATTTACGCGTGGACGTGGTATCAGCTGCCGCATGGAGTGCTGGCCGTTTCGCTGTCGCGCGCACTGTTCACGGAAATGAGCGACGCCGCTGCAAAAAACGATACCGCATCGCTGAAGCATCACGTTTCATCAGGTATTTCAGGCACGCTGCTGCTCATGATTCCCATGGCGTTTCTTCTGGGCGCGCTTTCCACCCCACTTATGCAGTTATTCCGCGCTGGCGCGTTCAGCATGGATGACGTGCGCTTCGTGGCCAGCATCCTTGCCATGTGGGCCATTTCGCTGCCGTTCTATTCGGTGAGCATGTTCATCTATAACGTATACGCCAGCATCCGCAAGTTCAGCGTGTTCGCCGCAATAAGCTGCGGACTGGTTGTGGTGCAGGTGGCGCTGTACGCCGTGCTGTGCGGCACCGACGTGCTGGGGCTTTACGGCGTACCGCTTGCCGACCTTGCGTATTACGGCCTGCTATGTATTATCGGCATGCTAGTGCTACGCAAATACGTGGGCAGCGGAATTAAATACAGGCATATGCTTTCCCTTGCGGTGCGCGCGTGCATTGCCAGCGCGTTGGGCGCCGGAGCTGCGTATTTGCTGCTGGGCGTTTTGTTGTCTGCGCTTTCGGGCATAGGGTCGGGCATGCTTGCCGGCCTTATTCAGTTGTGCATCTGCGGCGTTGTGGGCCTTGTAGTGACGTTTGGGCTTTGCATTGCGTTCCGCATTCCCGAGATGCGCACCATCACCCGCCGCTTCAAGCGCTAAGCAAATTCCCCCGCCGCAAGCAATAACCAAACCGCAACATCAATTGTTGACAAATTACCCCACCTTTTGTCAACATGATAAAAACACCCCACTTTTCTGTGAGTTTACCATGACTTACTTTTTCGCGACCTGGGGAAATACTTGTTTTTCCGCACCCCCAAGGAGAAAATCCACAGAAAAGTGGGTCGTTTTTATCATCGACCCCGTAAAAAGCCTTCCCCTCGGGCGTGAGGGGAAGGCATCGGAAGTGCCAGCAAGGGTTGTGGTATTAGCAACAGACGGTGGCTTCCCTTGCCGGCCGGAAAGATCATTGCAGAAGCTCACCCAATACTGCCTGGATGCATAGACACCGCACGAACGTCGCATCCAGTCACATCTGCCGCACCTCAGCCAAATACGAATCGCATGCACGCAGCGCATATCAACGCAGCATCAGGCGCACGCAGGCAACAAGCTGCTACGCACCCCAACCGCGCAACGCCGCATACTGAATGGCGAACGCATCATTGGCCGTCACTTGGCCATCGGGGCCGCCGCTGGGAGCGCCGGTCACATCGGCGCGGGACCACATGGCAGCGTAGTCCGGAAGCGCCGTGCACTTGCCCAGCGCAATATCATACGCCAGTTGCGCGTCCACCACGTTCAACCACCCGTTGCCATTCACGTCGCCGCGCTTCGTGGCCAAGTAACCCGGAGCGGCCGTGCCGCCGTCAATGCGAGCATACTCCCAGCCCACATGCATCGAATCATACGCGGTTCCCATTCCGCCCACCAAAGCATAGCAATAGCTGAACATGGAGTCACACGCCGTATATCGCGAGACAGCGAATGCATCCGAAGCGTAAATCGTGCGCAGATTGTTGCAGCCCTGGAACATATACTTCGCATCCCTTACATTTGACATATTGAACGATCCCAGGTCAAGCACTTCAATCGCTTCACAGCCCGCGAACATGGAATCCATTTTAGTCACCTTCGCGGTGTCAAAAGATGAAACGTCAACCAAGGTCAGCGCCTTGCAGACCTGGAACATGTAGCCCATATTTTCCACGCTCGACGTATTAAACGAACTCAAATCAAGCGTCGTAAGCGCGTAGCATCCCCCGAACATGCCGTTCATGTTCGTCACGTTCGAAGTATCGAACGAAGAGACGTCCAGCGAAGTCAGCGCCTCGCAACTATTGAACATATCGCTCATGTTTTTCACGCTTGACGTATTAAGGCGTCCCAAATTGAGCGTCTTGAGCGCAGTGCAGCCAGAGAACATGGAATTCATTCCAAACACCTTCGCCGTGTTGAACGACGAAACATCAAGTGAGGTCAGCGCTTTGCAGCCGTGGAACATATACCCCATGGTAATCACGTTTGCCGTGTTGAAGCTAGACACATTCAACGAAGCAAGGGCGTTGCAGCCCAAGAACATGTTATACATAGTTGTTACGTTGGACGTATCGAAGGACGAAAGATCAAGCGCGCCAAGCTTCTCGCACCCCACGAACATAGATTCCATGCGCTTCACCTGCGCAGTGTTGAAACCCGAAAAGTCAATTGAGGTCAAATTCGTGCAGTTTGCAAACATGCGGGTCATATCGGTCACGTTCGAAGTATCCAAAGGCGTTACGTCAAGCGACGTAAGCGAGCTGCAGCTCGCAAACATCGATTTCATGTCGGTCACCCGCGAAGTGTCCAGCTCCGAAAAATCAACAGTTGCCAGGTTTTCACAACCCGAGAACATATAAGCCGTCCAGTTCGTGGACACGCCTGGCTCAAAAACAGCAGATGTGATCGATTCGCTCTGAGAGCTCCACGGCGCACCACCCAAGGTGCCGCCAAGATCGTAATCCATCTTGCCCGATGCGCCGTTCCCCAGCGGCCGCACCGTAAGCTTGCCGGCAGAGTTAATCATCCACTCGCACGTACCCACACGCGTCCAACCCTCCGTTGGCTGCGGAATAACATAGGTCTCAACGCCCGATGTGCGGTCGCGGTTAGCGCTCAGCATGACGTATGACCAGTCATACAAGTTCCCTGCAGTATCCATCCATGAGGCTTCCCGCAGATTTGAGTTCGTGAAATTCTGACCGGCGGCCAAAGTCAGCCGGGAGAGTTTCGGGCTGTTCGAGAAGAAATACGACACGTCCGTCGAAGCGAAAAGAACAAAGTTCGACACGTCAAGAGTCTCAAGCGAGTCGCAAACCGAGAACATACCGTGCATATCGGTAACGTTTGCGGTATTGAAAGACGACACATTCACCGAGGTCAGAGCCGCGCATTCCGAGAACATGATGCGCATAGTGGCAACTTTCGAAGTGTCAAACGACGACAAATCCAGCGAAGTTAGCGCCGAGGCACCGTTGAACATGCCAAGCATGGAGGTCACTTGGGAAGTATCGAACCCCGAAAGATCGATCGATTCGAGCGATGAGCACACGCCAAACATCAGCGCCATCGCCTTCACGTTCGAGGTGTCCACACCACTCAGATTCACTGATTTAAGCGATTTACAGCCGAAGAACATGTAACTCATGCCCTCTGCGTTCTGGGTGTTCAGCCCCGAAAGGTCGACGGTAACCAGGTTCTCGCATTCCCGGAACATGTGCTGGCACCAGTTCGTGCTCACGCCCGGTTCCACCACCACAGACGTGATGGATGCACGCTGATCGTACCAGGGAGCATATCCCGATAACGCGCCCAAACTGCCTGATGAGCCGTTGCCCAGCGGGCGGATGGTGAGCTTGCCCGCCGCATTGATTATCCACTCGCACGTGCCCGATTGAGTCCAACCTGGAGTCAGGGACGCATCGGCGGGAACAGCGGCCGTCGGTTCCGCCGCCGGTTCTGCGGGCGCCGCTGGTGCATCTAGCGACGACGCAGGTGCAGAAGGCGTCGCCGGCGCATTGACCAGATCAGATGCAGAAGGCGCCGCAAGGGTCGCGGAGGAGTCAACAGCAACACTGGGTGCCGCAGGCGCCGTTAACGGCTCAGAGGCGATGGGGGGGGGTCAGCGCGGTTGCCGCTTCATCGGCAGCGTCACCCGTTGCGAAGGCTGGCACGGGCGCAAGTCCCAACACCAGTACGACCGAAAGGAAAACGTTTGCGGTCTTTCGATAGGAGGAAGCTCTTGTTTTCATTGTCTGTCCACCTCTTTCTGTAAGCGATGCCAGTACCACTGCTTACAGTATACAGAGGTCAGAGGCTTATTTTGCGCCCAAAAGAAAGATTGGGACACGTGTCCCATCTGCGCGCCGATTTTGCGCCACAAGGTCACGCTTTTGTTGACAAATTACCCCACCTTTTGTCAACAAACGAGGAAGGATTCAAGCATTTTTCGGTAGCGTGGCGGCAAGGGATTCGCCGAACGGACTCCGCTTGGATAATGCTTCTTTGTGCCTGTGGCTCACTCAACTTATTCAGAGCGTCGTACGTCGGCTCATTCCCTTGCCGCCACCCCCAATTCTGCTGCGCAAACAAGCGAAAACCAATCCCTTCCCTACAAACCATGACCTGGGAAAACGCAAGTGGCGCACCCAACCTGGGCACGCCACTTGACTAAAAATCGAAAATAATTGAGAGTTTATGCCAATATTTTCTTCCCAGCACCAGAATCGAAAGCAACAACACAAACCCATCCCCAACCCCGCACTTGTTGACAAAAGGTGGGGTAATTTGTCAACA
>CAKTXN010000126.1 GCA_934630905.1 uncultured Eggerthellaceae bacterium | reverse complement strand
CAATACAGTACTGGCAGAAAGATTTCCGTTGCAATCGGCGTAACAATTATCCTTGCCACTGCAACAGGTGGTACGACGGTTTGCAATGCTATTGTCCCATTTCTCCTCAAGGGCATGAACGTCACGTTGGCAACGTTCATGATTGGCCCCACTATCGCGACAATCCTTTCGTTCATCATGAGCGTTTTGGGTATTAAGATTATTGATCTTATAGGTGCCAAGTGGTGCATGCTTATTGGTTCTATATGTTCTGGTTTCACCATTTACCTGATTGGTACGGCGACATCGCTTCCCATGTGGATTGTTGCGAATGTGCTGAATGGCATTGTTTTGGCTGTAGCAACGTATGCCTCTGCGGGCGGCGTTATCGCTCCGTTCTGGGGCAAGGATACCCAGAAGACATTTGGCGTGGTTGGCGGCATCACCGCTCTTTTGGTGGCAACTTGGGTTGCGGTAACGGGTCTTCTGTTGAGCTCCGTGCCGTATCAGACGCTTTTCACCGTCTATGCTGTTGGTATCGTTGTTATCGGTGCGTTGTGCAATTTCATTCTTATCGGCAAGGTGCCGCGCAAGAAGGTGGCGCCGAAGGAGCCTTCTACGGAAAAGAAGGGAGAGGTCGCATCCGAAGTTCCCGGCTTCACGTTTGCCGAGACCTTGAAGAAGGGCCCTTCGATTTTCTGCTTCCTTATCGCGATGTTCTGCATTGCCTGGTGCGCCACGGGCGTTCAGTCTTATTCGTCGGTTTACTACACCTCGTTCGGCATGGCTGCAACTACGGCTGCACTCCTTTTGAGCGTGTACTCTTACTCGGCGGCCGTGCTCAAGCTGGCTTCTGGCTTCTTGGTGAAAAAGCTTGGTCTTAAGGTTATGAGTATGTGCATCTATCTGGGATTTGCTATTGGTATGGTAATGCTTCTCATCTGGAGCCAAACTGGGATCATCGCGTTCGCGTTCATCGGAATGGTCCTGTGCGCGTTCATCTCCTACGCGGCCATGATCCCCGGCCTGTTCGTGCCCGACCTGTACGGCATGAAGGATTACACCGGCATCAACTCCAGCGGCGTCGCGGGCTTCTACCTGGGCTCCGTGTTCGTGCTGGGCGGCCTCTCTGCCATCATCGGTGCACTGGGCTACTTCAACTCGTTCGTGCTGCTGGCTGTTTTGGCGGTTGTAGCGATGGTGTTCATGCTTATCGCCGTTGCCACTAGCCCTATGAAGAAGGAGAAGAAAGAATAGTGCATGTAAGCGTGATATTTTGCGTTGTAATTTGACGCTTCTAGTATGCTTACGCAAGTATGGTTCACGTAAAGCCCCTCGTCATTCGATGAGGGGCTTGGTTTTGGTTTGGCTAGATTTTATTCACGATGTTCCGATTGGACATTGCGTGCGCGCTCCGGTTATCAAGAGCGGTTATCGCGTGTTTATGGCGCAGAGGGCTGATGCGAGTCGTCTATTCGCTTGTGAGCGTGTAAAAGCTTGGTGCTGCAGGTGCCAACGCTGTGAATTTATAAATAACGGTGCCCCTACTGCCGCAAGACAAGAAATAGCCCGTTTTATCGGCATAGCCGATTGCCAAGGATGTCGTGGTAAGTCCATCGCCTTTTTCGCGGTCCGACAACACGATAACAGCAACGGGGATTGCGGAGCTATTAAGAACGGCGGCGTATCCGCCGGGATTGAACACTTGATAAATATTGCCGCATTCGTCTGTTCTGGTGCCATCGGGTCCTGCGATGCCTATTCCTTGATACACGACGCAGGGGTCAAGAAACGATCCTCTATTTGTCCCATCCGTGTTCACTCGTATGCGATCGATGCGGTTGAGTGCGGTTTCTGCAACCCAAATGCAGCCGAAGTCAGGAGCGAATGCAATTCCATTGCCTGTGCACATGTTTTCCTGGAAGGGGACAATGGTCGTGTATTCGCTTTCGGAAGTAATACGATATACTCCACCTGTTGGGCTTACAGCGTTTCCGGTGAAGTCCGTCACATAAAGATCGCCGTTTTTTCCAAATGCCAAATCGTTGGGCATTATTTTCTTTCCGTTGTATTCGGCGGGTATTTGCGTAAGCTTCTTGCCGTTTTCGTCGAAGGATAAAATACTCCCTAAGACGTCGGCGGCAAATATGCGTCCGTCTTTGTGAAGAGCCAGACCGTTGAGCAGAATGCCGGGGTCCGATTCGAATAGCACCGATATATTGCCTTCAGTATCTACTTTAAGAATGCGCGAAATCATGGTTCGATCCTGGATGAATCGGTAGCAGAGGATTAGGTTTCCATTTTTGTCGCATACGGGACCTTCAAGGAAATCGCTTTCGCCGTTAGAGACGGTAATCCAGGGCTCCGCGATTATCTTTTTCGCATGGGAAAGATCGTAGGGTAGGGGATGTTTGGTTGCTTCGTCCGAAAAAACGCTGCCTGCGCTATCGCAGTAGTTTGTGCATCCTTGATTCAAAGAGTTGGTATCAGCGGCGGTTTGTAAACCATTGTGTCTTGAACTATCTTTCATAGTAACCTCGTTTGAATGTTGTTTGTGACTAGGACAATTGAATGTCGGGCGGATATGCAGCTAACTACTCTGAAAGTAATAATCGCAGGAATGGTTGTCAAGGGACGTTACCGAAAAGGATATCCAAGGTGCCAAGGCTGGAGGTGATCGAGTTGCGCTAGCATCCTTTTTTTCGATTAAACGGAAGCTGTCGGTCTTAGCTTACTGGGCATAAAAAACTCCCCGTTTCTTTTGTCGAGAGACGGGGAGCCAATTGTTAGTTCGATGCGAGGTCATCCGGTTTGACGTTTACCGTGAGGTCAATGCGCGCGTGCTAGCGGCAAGCAGTACTGCCGCTACCGCACTTGCACCCCAAAACTTACTCCTTTGCCTTTTTCTCTTTCTTCATGGGGCTGGTGGCAACAGCGCCAAGCATAAAGGTCATCGCTACAACCGCCAAAACAGCCAGCAGCACGAACGAGTTGAAGTAGCCCAGCGCGCCGATGATGGCGGAAAGGCCGCCCAGCACGAACACGGAGCCCAGGTAGAAGCCCGCAATGCCGCCGGAGTTGATGCCCGTGTAGTCCTTCATGCCGTACAGGTCGGGCACGAATAGGCCGGGGATCATGGCCGCGTAGGAGATGAACGCGCACAGGATCATGCCAATGAACGCGAACGCAATGATTCCGGTCTGGCTCCAGGTAAGCAGCAGCACCATGCCAATGACAAAGCCCAGGTAGATGCACATGCTCATCTTCTTCAGGCCAAGTTTCTTCACCAAGAAGCCCGAAGCCAGCTTAAGCACTGCCGCCGAATAAGTGTACACGCTCAAAAGGAGCGCGGCCGTGGTGGCAGCCATGCCGAACGAGGTGTAGAAGACCGTCGAGTAAGCGGTAACGCCCGTGGCGCACCAGGCAATGCAGAACATCGCGACAAGGAAGCAGAAGATCGAAGGGCCCTTCTTCAAAGTTTCGGCGAACGTGAAACCAGGAAGCTCGGGAGCTGCTTGCGCCTTCTTCTCTTCGGAATCGGCCTTCTTCGGAGCTACCTGCTTGCGCGGCACCTTGCCGATAAGCACCAAGTTGCAGAAAACGCCGATTGCGATAACGCCTACTGCGTAGACGGTGAACAGCGTCTGATACGGCACGGAGCTCAGCAGAAAACCCGTTATCGCAACCCAGGTTGCTACCAAAAGTGCGCAGACGCCACCAACTACGCCGAACGCCTTCTGGGTATCCTTGCCCCAGAACGGAGCCAAAACGCCGCCAGCAGAGGCAAACGCGGCAACAGCCAAAATAACGCCCGTAAGGATGTTTGCCACAATCCACATAGTAATTGAAGTGGCCGTACCAATCATGTAAATGGCAATGCCCGAGCAAATCGATCCAACAAGCATGCACCATTTGGGGCCAATGATGTCAATGACCTTGATGCCAACAACGCTCATGATGAACGAAAGCACCGTTGCGATGGTCGGTCCAAGCATGAACATTGCCAAGTTGACGTTCATGCCCGTAAGCAAAAACGGCACAATGGCGTTGCAAATCGAGGTAACGCCTGTTGCGGAGGCAAGAATGAGCGTTACGCCCACTGCAACCGCAACCTTTCTGCCAGTGCTGTATTCTTCCACGTGGTTTCCCCTTCCTCTGTTTTTTTGCATTGCTTCTATCGTTCGAGCGTGTATCCGTTTTGCTGCTTATCAAAAAGAGCTGCATCAATCGGTTCGGTGCAGCCCCTTGTCAATGCTTTGCGGATAACGTCGTCCGTAAGCCCAAATCATTGGCCGCTTAGTATGCGAAAGCGGTATCCGTCAACAGGCACTAGATAATCGTGGAGATAAACGGAATCCACAGCGACATAAGCACGATAAGCGCAATAGCGGGAACAACGCCGAACTTGATCATCTCGGCTGCGTTGTAATAGCCCTTGCCGAACGTCAACGCCACGGTGGGGTTAAACGGCAGCAGGAAGTTGCCCGCCACGCAAACTGCGATTGCAACCGTCGGAACAACGGGGCTAATGCCGGCAGCAGCGAAAACAGGGATCAAGATAGGCACGAAAATTGCGATGATGGCCGCACCAATGGGGAAGAACGTGTGCAACAGGTAAATGATAGCGAAGGCAACCAGGCACAGCGGCACAATGGGAAGTCCGGTAAGACCGCTACCCATAATCAGCTTAGCAACAGCGCCTGCGCCACCCGTGGTGATAACGGCCTTGCCCAAAGAGATAATCGTACCAATAACCAACACGATGTCCCACGGAACCTGCGACTTCATCTCGTCAAACGTAAGCAGCTCAACGCCCGGAAGCATCATGACGGCCATGGCGATGATAGTAACGGTGGTGGCGTCCAGGCCGGCCACCGCGTCGCGCGGGGTGCCGGAGACGGCGTCGAAGTCACCGGCCGCGTAGACGACGTCGCCCTGGACCGCGA
>CAKTXN010000125.1 GCA_934630905.1 uncultured Eggerthellaceae bacterium | reverse complement strand
GAATTGCCCGGCGTGGTCTGCACAACGCCCGACTGACCCAACCAGGAATTGAACCAGCCGTTGTTCAGCGAACCGTACCAGTTGTACTGCTGGATAAGCAGCTCAGCTGGATATGCGCGGTCAACCCACTGGGGAACCTCATCGATCGAGAGGTCCTGGCACTCGCCCGTTACGGCATCGCACAAGATAACACGATGGATGGTGGTGCCGCCAAACAAGCCAATCGTACGGGTCTGAACAGGGCAAATCCACCACGGATGGCCGTCTTCGTCAATCTCGAACGACTTCTCGTCGAACATGTAGAACGGGTATTTCAGCTGTATGTAGCGGTCAATGTTGCGCGCCAACGGTTCGGAAGTGGAATACTTCACGCCCTCGCCTTCCGGCAAGCTCACAATCTGTGCATCCTGCGTGGTCATGTCAACCAACGCGTACGCAGGCAAGCCCTCGGAGCGGTTCGACAGCCACTTGAACAAGTCGGCATAACCCAGTGGGCTCACGCGCACCGGCGTTCCCTTATAGTTGATCTGGCTGTACAGCGGGTCAATCTCGAACTGGCTCACGTACGAAGGAATGGTGCCCATCTCCTTGTTGCCCAAAAGCTCGGCCGTGGAGCGGTCGATAATGGGAATCTCGGAGTAGTTGACTTCCTTGATGTCTTCCGTGAAGTCCTCGTTCTGGATGGTCAGAATGCTGGAATACTTCTCCGCATTGCCCGGAAACAGCGAAAGCGACATCACCGAGCCCAGCAAGAACACCACAACCACCGCAACCGGGATAAACGATGCGATTTTCAGTGCCTTCGCTTTGCCGGGATTGCGCTCCACTTTCTTCGTTCCCTTGCTGAAATTGCGCGAACGCACGCGCATGAACGCCCACAGAAACGCCACGATGATAAGGACAACAAACCACGTATCAATGCTGTGGATATTGATGGGCGGATGGAACCACCAGTACGCCGCCGCCAATGCCAAAATAGCAACAATTGCAGCAATTACCAGGCGCTTCTTGCTCCATTCGGCCATGTCTTCAATGAAATGCACCTTCGGCATCGCACCGCCGCCGTTTCCGGACTTGCGCTGCCGTCCGCCGGCTGTCCCTTCCCCATTGCTGCCAGAGAAAACGGAGTCCACCTCTTCGGCAATTTCATCTTCGGCGCTTTTCGCGTTCTGGGTTCCGCCAAAGCCATCGACGTTGAACCCAGAGCCGCCCAGCGCTGCCATCAAGGCTTCCAGGCCACTTTTCGGTCTTTCCTCCATGAAAGAGTTCCTTTCCTATTTCGTATCGAATGCGAAACTACAAGTCATCAGTATACCTTATGCACCATATCATACACAGGTGCAAGGATAATCGTTTCCTAGACGAAAAGTGCGGAAGCGTGAAAGAAGCGCACGCTTTACGGAAGCGGGAAGGAGGAAGGCAAAAGCACCGGCGAAGGCGCAGGCACAGACAAAACGGTCGAACGGGCGCAGGCAGACACCCCGCAAAAAAGGCCAGAGCGCCCACCATGCACGAAGGCGAGCGAAGCACTGCCTCGTTCGCCTTCGTCTTTTGCCATGTTCAGCCGCGCGCTACTTTTGCAGCTCGCGAATAACGTATTGCAAGATGCCGCCATGACGCATGTATGCGCCTTCCATGGGGGTGTCCACGCGCACCAGCGCCGTGAAACGGACTTCTTCCCCGTTCGCGCGAACAGCACGAACGCCCACATGCGCGGGCTGCGGCAAGCCATCCGAGAAGTCAATCGGGTCAACGCTAACGCGCTCGGAGCCATCCAGACCCAGCGATGCGCAATCCTGTCCCTCTTCGAACTGCAGCGGCACAATGCCCATGCCAATAAGGTTCGAACGATGAATGCGCTCGAAACTCTTCGCAACCACGGCACCCACACCTAAAAGCAGCGGACCTTTTGCCGCCCAGTCGCGCGAAGATCCGCTGCCATACATCAGGCCTTCGTGATTGCCACGACGCGAGCCGTACGTGTTGAAATCGGCATCCTGCACGCCATCTTCGCGCAAGTAACGCGCAGCCGGCGAATCCGCCGCAATAGCGCCTGCGGGGGAAATGTGGTCGGTGGTAATGAAATCGCCGAGCTTCGCCAGCACGTAAGCGTTCTGCACGGGGCGTGGCGCGCCTGGCTCAAGTTCCATCTCGTCGAAATACGGCGCCTTGCGCACGTACGTCGAAGCTTGATCCCAGGCAAAAAGGCTCGAAGGCTCCACGTGCAAATTGCGCCACGCTTCGCTGCCTTCGTACAGATTCTCGCTGCACGATGCGAACAAATCAGCCGTGACCAGCTTCTTTACCAGCATGTCAAGCTCATCCGCATCGGGCAGGATATCGTGCAGAAACACGTCTTCGCCTGCGGGGGTCTTACCCAGTGGTTCGTGCGCCATATCGATATCCATAGTGCCTGCCAGCGCATAGGCAATTACCAGCGCGGGCGCCGTTAAGTAGTTCTGAGAAACATCCGGAGAAATGCGACCCTCAAAGTTGCGGTTGCCCGACAAAATGCTGGCAAATTCAATCTCGGTTGCCTTGTCGTGAACGCCCGGCAGCACAGGACCCGAGTTGCCAATGCAGCTCATGCAACCAAAGCCGCAGTTGTAAAATCCCAGATGAGCCAAGCCTTCCATCAAGCCTGCGCGCTCAAGCAGCAACTGCGTGACATGGCTGCCCGGCGCAAGGATCGTCTTTACCCACGGTTTGGGCGACAGTCCCTTCGCGGCGGCATTGCGTGCCACCATGCCCGCTGCCAGCATCATGGCGGGATCGGTTGCCGTGGTGCAGCTTGTCACCGCAGCAATAGCCAATGCGCCATGCGTCAAGCGATGCTTCGTTCCCATTACATCAACATCAACGTATTTGTCCAGGTCAAGCTTACGCTCCTGGCATACCGCACGGAAGCGCTCCTTCATGTCGGACAGCAAAATGCGATCATGCGGGCGCGACGGTCCCGCTAAGCAGGGCTCAATAGCAGACAAGTCGATTTCAACAATCTGCGCATACACGCGATTCATATCGCCCGTTTCGCTCGCGTCGGCGACTTCTGCCCACGTTCCCTGGCGTTTCGCATACGCTTCCACCAAGCGAATCTGCTCAACGCTGCGCCCCGTCATACAAAGGTACTCAAGCGTCTGATCGTCCACGGGGAAAAGCGTGCACGTTGAACCATATTCGGGAGTCATGTTGGAAATGCACGCACGCTGCGTAGCGCTCAAGCTTGCAACACCTTCGCCGAAGCACTCAACAAAGCACCCAACAACGTTTTCCGCGCGCAGGACCTGCGCAAACTTCAATGCCACGTCCATGCCAGACACACCTGCGGACAGACGTCCCACAAGCTTTACGCCCACAACGCGCGGCACCAGCGTGGTGATAGGCTGCCCCAGCGCTGCGGCCTCTGCCTCAATACCGCCCACGCCCCAGCCCAAAACGCCAATACCGTTTGCGGTAGGCGTATGGCTATCGGTTCCCACCAACGTATCGAAGTACACGGAAAGCGGTTCGTTCGTCGCGCTTGCTGCGCCGGCAGCTTCGACTGCAACTCCATCTGCGGTTTTATCTGCCGCTTTATCTGCCGCTGCGCACGTTTCGCCCTCTGCGCGACGTTTCCACGCATCGGTCATGGCGACTTGCGCAAAGTTCTCAATGTTCAACTGATGGCAAATGCCTACTCCCGGCGGCACAATACGCACGTTCTGGAACGATTTTTGCGCCCACTTCAAAAACGTGTAGCGCTCGCCGTTGCGCTGCTGCTCGATTGCTTCGTTTTCGCTTTGGCTCGTAGGGCAGCCAAATGAATCGGCAATGATAGAGTGGTCGATAACAAGATCGCAGGGAATCTGCGGATTAATGCGGCTCGGATCGCCGCCCAATCGAGCGCACGCCTCGCGCATCGTGGCGAAGTCAACGAACACGGGCACGCCGGTAAAGTCCTGGAACAGCACGCGCGCGGGCATGAACTCAACTTCCTCGCCCGTGCAACCCGCCAGACCAGCCTGAACAATGCGCTGGGCAAGGCGCGTGGCCTGCTCTTCGTCTTGCACGTTACGCAAAACGTTTTCAACAAGAATCTTCAGCGACAACGGCAAACGCTCGGTGCCCTGAATAGCGTCTACTGGGTAGAACGCATAACGCTGCCCTGCAACAGAAAGTTCCTGCTTGAATGATACAGCCAATTTCGCTTCTCCTTTATAAGCTTACTCATGCGTAAATTTTATGCGCCCATACGCTCACCTGCGCAAACAGAATGCACCGAGCCCGAGCAATCGTGCGCACCTCCACAACAACACGCAATACCTGCGCAAAGAACCTCACGCATTGGATTTGCAACGCGCCCTTCGCGCATCGCAACGCACCCTTCATGCAGTGCAGTGCACAAGCGCGATCGCATTATCGCGCTTGTGCATTATCGTGTCATCGCATCAATTAAAGCATCCGTAAATTGCGAACACGTTGCGGGCGCAACAGAAGATCCCGTTGCGCGGCGAATATCACCCGTAAGCACGTCGCCCTTTGCGTACACCGCACGTACCGCCTGACGAATACGCTCCGCGGCTTCCTGTTCGCCCAAGTGGTCAAGCATCAACGCGCCCGACAGAATCTCTGCTGTGGGGTTCGCTAAATTCTTGCCCGCAATATCGGGAGCCGAACCATGAACGGCCTCGAACACGGCATAATCCCTGCCAATATTCGCACCCGGCGCAATACCCAAGCCGCCCACCAGGCCTGCTGCCAAGTCGCTGGCAATGTCGCCATACAAATTCGGGAACACCACTACGTCGAATTGCGACGGATCCATGACCATATTCATGCAAAACGCATCCACAATGCGCTCATCAAACGCAACATCCACATGTTCGGCAGCCACTTCGCGCGCCGTATGCAAAAACAGGCCGTCAGAAAACTTCATAATATTCGCTTTATGAACGGCGGT
>CAKTXN010000124.1 GCA_934630905.1 uncultured Eggerthellaceae bacterium | reverse complement strand
CCCGAGTTTTGCGCCGTTGTCACCGCGACGTCTCCCTTCTGCCGCTACGACGCCACCCATGACGTCTACGTGTTCCCCATTACCGCCCTGCGGCCGTAACGGCACGATACCGTGCTCGTTCCTAATGAATGCCGTGCGAATGATGCGGCCGAGCTTCTGCGCGTAATCGACCGTGCCAACGACGACGAAAGGACGGCAGATATGGCCAACCTAGCCGCCAAGTACACAGACGAGTCCAGGCGCGAGACCGCCGACCGCATCATCTATCACGCCCGGTGACCACTCCGAGCGCCAGCTGCACGGCAAGGAAATGCGCGTCGCGGCGCTCCGTCCTTCGCCCGCGGTCGGCGGCGGGCCTGTGCATCTTCGACACCGCGCCGATGGCGCAGCCGACGCCCATGGCGCGCAGCTTGCGGCACAGGTGGAAGCCTGTCGCGCCTGACTCGTAGACGTGTTTCGCAGGCTGGGGCAGGGACTTCATCCACGATGCGAGCTTGCTGGTGGTCGCATCCGAGCGATTTCCTCTCGGTCTCGCCTGTG
This sequence comes from uncultured Eggerthellaceae bacterium, assembly GCA_934630905.1. GTDB lineage: Bacteria > Actinomycetota > Coriobacteriia > Coriobacteriales > Eggerthellaceae > CAKUOV01. Next base: position 4,473 of record CAKTXN010000124.1, on the reverse strand, counting down.
GCCGGCGCGAAGGCACAGTCCTTTATCGAGCGGACGTGCACGTCGAGTCCTACGAAAGTGGTAGCATTGTTCGCATTGGTGTTGAGGGCGGTCGGACAAGCAAAGGGCAACCTATTTTGAACCGAAATGAGGCCTGCAATCAAGTTGGTATATACGGATAATTGCCCTAGCGCTGTACTGTGGCGATTCGTATCGCGAGGCGTGGCTTTCACCGGCCGCCACGATTTCCTCCCCTTTTGTCCACCATCTCCCTCAATATACGGCAAGCTGTGGATCGACTCCTCCTGAACGGTGTCTGCATCTCTTTTCGGGCGGTTGAGGGGTGCTCAGCCAAGAATTGCAGGATTTCGTTCTGCATATATAACCATTCTAACCATGGTGGTTAGAATGGTTAGAATCGAACCGAATCGAGGGAATGGTCGGGGCTCGCTTGCGCGATTGGGAAGCGCTTCGTCATTTCGGTCTTTATCCTGCCGACAACTTCCGTCCTGGTTCCTGATTTCATTCCGATTTCATAACTGCTGCCTTTGGTTGGCCTTAATATCCGCGACGTCATCGACGACGCGTGCTTGGAGCCGCGCGTTGGCGCCTGCTACAACAACCCTGGCTTTGGCTACGGCGGCTACTGTCTGCCCAAAGACACCAAGCAGTTGCTGGCGAACCACAAGGACGTGCCCCAGAATCTGATTGAGGCATCGTCGACGCCGACCGAACCTGCGAAGACTTCGTCGCCGACGAGGTGCTGCAGATGGTATGGAACAAGGTCCACGAGGGCAGGAAGAAGCCGGTCGTCGGCGTGTATGCCTGACCGGAAGTCAAGCTGACAACTTCCGCGCGAGCTCCATCCAGGGCGTCATGAAGCGCGTCAGGGCCAAGGGCGTGCCCGCGGTGGTTTACGCGCCCGAACTCGACGAGTCGGAGTTCTTTGGCGGCGAGATCACGCACGATTTGGCGGAGTCCAAATCCAAGGCCGAGCGCGACGTGGTCGTGTCCAACTGCTGGAGCGACAATCTATCCGACGTAGTCGGCAAGCTACACACGCGCGGCCTGTTCAAGAGGGACTAGCGCAGACGGGGTCTCTGTTTGGGACTCTGCTGGATTGAATCGAGGGGTGTAATCGGCTGGCGCGGCGCGCCTCTCTTCCGATTTGGCCGCGGCTGGATTTTAGGTTTGAGTTGGGCGACACGCCGTGCGGTGCAGGCGATTCGCGTTTGCGGTGCATTACTTCGCTGACGTGGTTAAAATCTCGCTTCGCTGAGTCGGCTATTTATGCCAGGCCTCATCGGCCGAGGTCGTAGCAACCCCGGCCTTTTCCTAACAGTGGTTTTCGTCGAACTGATCAGAAAAACTCGACAGGAATGTTGAGTTCGAGCGCCGTTTTCGCAATCGTCCTAATTTGTTCTTCGTTTGCGGTGATTGGAACGCGCATGACGCATTGACCATTCATTTCAGAAAAGGCGTTTTTCTTTTGTGGCGAGCGGTGTCGGCAGCTCTCTTTTTTTGGCGTCTCTTGCTCGCAGATGCGCATTAAAATCCGAAAGGTTGTGACGCTCTTTTCGGCGACGCTTTTCGTCGTGTTCGCATTCTTCGCTATCCATGCAACGAAATCGTTGCTAGGAAGGGAAGATGCCTGAATTGTTCCGCTGGGGAAAGATGTTTGCATAATGATGGCGGTTGCATCTTTTCTGGTGATCTCATTCGCCCAATTTCTCCCTAAGTCGGTTGGTAGGCCCGTTTCGTCCAGGATGCCTAGCTTTCTGAGGGTGTTTATGTTTTTCTGGGCATTCTCCTTCGAGATGTTGCCGTGTTGAAGCTTGACCAGGTTTTCCTTCTCTAATGGGACCTCGGGATTCTTGTTGATTGCCCTGCAGGCAGCTAGAGCGATCTTCTCGCTAAGAAAAAAATTGTATGCTGGGTTCATGGGGGCTCCTTCAGTATCAGAATTCATCGAGCGGAATCTTAAGCTCATCGCTTAAGGGTTTTGCGTTCTCGAGTTTTATGGCCGACTTGCCGTTCTCCCAAGACGATATCGTCTGTCGAGAAACGTGTAATCGCTCGGCCAAGCTCTCTTGCGAGAGACCGAGGTTTTTGCGCCGTACCCTTATCTTCTCTGCGATGTTCGACATATTCTACCTTTCGTAAGACGTTTGATACGTCGTCAGCATAGTACATCGATTTAGACCAAGCTATCAAGCGCGGTTGTCATTTAAGAAATATGCAGTCACCAGCAGTAATGGAAATTATATTCCTGTCACCATAGAGGACGGAAAATTAAATCTCAAGAGAAACCGTTCATCGATCGTTCTTGTATTCCTCTGAGAAAAAACGGGAGGACAGAACGTGGAGGAATCCTTGGGGAGGAATGGAGAACGTCCGTTTGGTCGTACAGCATTCAAGACCGTTTTCGCATAAATGGACAGTCTATTTCTGATTTGTAATCGAGGAGAACGACTTTAATTCCTCGTATGTGATACGGCGAAATGCGATGTCGGTTGCATCGATGGGGAAGAGAGGAACGGACGGTTTTGGATTTCGTCGCTCATCTATCGCTCTCGGCCCATGTTCTTCTCTGTTCGCACCGTGCGATGCTGATTGGCTTTCCGACATAAATAGAGTAGATTCAGGTCCAATTGACATATGTGAGATAATACCTTCCATCTATAACGAGTTCCCGTTCAAGAGCAAGGAGGAGATATGGTTGGCGTGTTTGATGTCGCTGAGTACGTTTTGTCTGAAGTTGGCTATGTCTCCACCATGAAGCTTCAGAAGCTTGTGTTCTACAGTCAGGCCTATTCGTTGGTGACCCTCGACGAGCCGCTCTTTTCCGATGACTTTGAAGCTTGGGTCAATGGCCCCGTGTGCCCCCCCTTGTTTCGGGCTCACAAGGGTTTGTTTGTCGTCGGTAAAGGAGATTTGCGAGCTGGGGGTGATTTGGGCAAGGTTACAAAGGAGCAGGCGGCGTGCGTGAAGCATGTCGTGCTTGCGTTGGGTAAGCTTAGCGGGCAAGAACTGAGCGCGCTCACTCATGCTGAGTCCCCTTGGCTTGATGCGAGAAATGGGTGCTCCGATGACGAACGCTGTACTGCCGTTATTGCTAAGCAGGCGATAAAGGAATACTACAGTTCTTCGGCCTGCAGTAACGTTGCGTTTGCAAATCTGGCCTCATGAGCGGAAAGCTGTCAAAGAATCAAGCAAAGAAGGCCGGCGAGTTTCTCGCAAAGTGCGTGAACCCTTTTGGCGAAGAGGCGTCGTTTGCCAGGTCGGTTGTTGACGAGTGGAGAGAAGCCCATAAAGAAGTATTTCTCGAAGCACCCGAGACCCTTAAAGATATTTCATATTCGATAGACTCCCAGGCTGTTGTTGTCGGCAGGCTTAAAAGAATGGACACCATTGTTGGAAAGCTTAGGCGTCCTGGTTTGAATATGAAACTTAACGAGATGTGCGATATCGTTGGGTGTCGAGTAATCGCAAGCGACATAGAAGCGGTAAGGCAAATCTCTGCAGCAATTGAGAATCGGCTAAACGTAAAACCGGAAACGGGTGTGAAGGATTACATTGCGCACCCAAAACTAAACGGCTATAGAAGCACGCATGTTATCTCTCGACACGATGCGCCTGAAGCTGGGTTGACCAACCTGTTTTGCGAAACTCAAGTTCGAACCCGACTCCAGCATGCATGGGCGACCGCGTTGGAAACCTATGATGTAATGTCGAGAAATACTTTGAAATTCGGTGGTGGGTCGGAAAAGGAAAAGAGGCTGTTTGCCTTGATTTCGAATGCCTTTGCTATTAAAGAGGGGTCCCCGCTGGTTCCAGAAACGCCCGCGTTTAGGGGCGAGCTGCGAAGGGAAATCGCATCCCTAAACAATGAGTTGTTTGCAATCGAGAAACTTAGAGCGTGCTCAGATTCGGTGACAATCGTTCCACGGAGGGGAAATTTTTCAGGCGATGCTCTTTGCCTTATGGTTATTGACTATGAGATTCAAAAGACCGACTTGTTTGTTTACGACACGGTTGATGAGGTCGAGGCTAATCAGATGTATGCCAAAAGCGAGCGAATGAAGAAGGGATTGCAGGACGTGCTGCTGGTCAGGGTGGCTTCTTTGAAAGCATTGAACGAAGCTTATCCGAATTATTCAATGGATATCGCCCGTTTTCTTGCTGAGGTTGATGAGTTCCTTTGCGAGGGACGTTAAATTGGCAAATGCGCTGTTTAGAAGATCGCTTACGTGGCGGTGTGTGAATGGTTGTGTTGCGCAGTGTTGGCTTGTATCTGGTGTAGGCTGACGCTTCGAGCTTTTTCGGTCCGTTTCCCTAGCACAAAAGAGGCGCCCCGCAGGGCGCCTCAATCACCTTCTCCCGTTCCCGTTACTTCTTCTCGGCCTTTGCGGCGGGACGTACGGGCTTTTCGCTGTCGCGGTGCATGTTGATGTAGTCCAACAGCTCGCTGCGCTTGTGAATGTTCATCTTCGC
>CAKTXN010000123.1 GCA_934630905.1 uncultured Eggerthellaceae bacterium | reverse complement strand
AGACTGAGTAATGGCTTGAATTGATATTTTGTGCGTCGGTTATTTTCCAGCTATTCGCAGTTTAAGACTAGCGCCCTATGAGCGATAGGAAGCAAGATGGTGGTCGAGCTTTCCCGGCACGCGTTAATCAACGGAAAACAGTTTTCGTTTGTGAAGCTGATTGAAAGCGCGAATGCTCATGATGCTCCCGTAGTCGTATGCTCATGCGACGGCGAAGAGCGCTACGCATCCGTTTCCGACTGGGAACGGGGAAGCGCTACGTCTTCATCTGTGCTGAGCTCTTATGGCTTGGTTACGTCAGCAAGTTCCGCCAAAGATAAAATTGCTTTGTTTCGTTCTCTTTTCAGAGGCCGCCCTGATGTATACGCACACGGCTACAGACGCAAAGACGGCGGCATTGGTTATACTCCTGCATGTGCGAATGAGTGGAAAAGGGGGATTTGCCCAAGAGCTTCGGGGAAAAAGATAAAATGCGCTCTTTGCAACAATCAGGCGTTTTCAGAGATAAGCGATGCTGCATTAATTGCGCACTTCAAAGGCGCTGATGAGCGTTTTCGCGATGTAATTGGCATGTATGTTTTGGATAAAGATTGCAAAACATCGGTTCTTGTTCTTGATTTTGACGGAAAAGGTTGGACTGATGCCGTCAAAGCGATTCATGCTGAATCAATTCGGTGCTTAATACCAGCATATATAGAACGATCGAGATCGGGTAACGGCGCCCACGTCTGGTTTTTCTTCGATGCTCCCGTGGATGCTTCTCTCGCGCGCGAATTAGGGAATTATTTAATTTCAAGGGCAATGATGAAGTCGGATAGTATCGGCTTTGAAGCATATGACAGAATGTTTCCTGCGCAGTCAACTATTCCAGAGGGCGGATTCGGTAATTTAATTGCACTGCCTTTTCAAGGTGCCTCGCAAAGAAAAGGCAACAGCGTATTTGTTGATTCTTCTTTTGAAGCGATTCCTGACCAGTGGTTTTTTCTTTCTCGGGTTGAACGAATTTCAGAAGAGCGCGTACGTGCGTTGCTTAAGGATTCATCTTCCGGTATCGAATCGGATGCTTTTGACTCTCTCTTAAAACAGGAATATGTCGATGAAGAGCGTATTTTATCTTCGTCATGGAAGGCGAGAGTTCCAATGGCGCTTTCTCCAGGTGACATCTCGAAAAATCTTACGGTAACCGAAGCCGATATGATTTATATTCCCGAAGATGGAATGAGTCCTGCTGCGCGAAATTGCGTAAAGCGGCTTGCGGCGTTTTCAAACCCTGAGTTTTATCGTGCGCAGGCCATGCATCAATCGGTATACGGAAAACCACGCATTGCCTATTTTGGGGAAACGCGAGGCGGATGTATAGCGCTGCCACGCGGATGTAAATCAAGACTTATTGATTTGCTTAACGCATCTAGTATTCATTACGTTTGGAACGATTGCAGGTTTTCGGACGCATCCATCGATGTCCAATTTAAAGGCGAACTGAGACTGGAACAAAAAGAGGCAGCTGAGAATCTTCTTAAATACGAAAACGGCATTTTATCTGCACCGACTGGTTTTGGTAAAACAGTGATTGGCGCATATCTCATTGCCCAGCTGCGCTTGCCTACGCTCGTTATTGTTCCGAAGACGGCGCTTGTTTCCCAGTGGATTGATAAGCTGACGGAATTTTTGGATATTCGCCAAAGTCTTCCTCCGCTTCTTACTCCGTCGGGCAAGATTAGTAAGCGAAAAAGACCCCTTATTGGAAAGATTAGTGGTGGCAAAACTGCACCGAGCGGAATAATTGATGTTGCAACTTTTCAATCGCTTGTTGTCAAAGGTGGAGAATCTGAAGGTCACTTCGTCAAGGACCTTTCGTCGTATGGTCTTGTTATCTGCGACGAGTGTCACCACGCTGCTGCGCTGCAGCTCGAAAATGTGCTTAAATCGATTCCAGCAAAAGTTGTGTATGGACTTTCCGCTACTCCTAAGCGCTCCGATGGCATGGATGCTGCTCTGTTTATGCTTTGCGGTCCTATAAGATTTAAGGTGGATCCAAAAGAGCAAGTCAAGCAGCAGGGTATTTCTCGTGTGCTTATCCCGCGTTTCACCGGTTTCCGTGTCTATAATTCTGACCAAGGGGATAACAATTCCTTATCCTTCAATCAAGTTCTTGACAGTCTTTGCGTCCATCGTGAGAGAAATGCTTTTATAGCTCGCGATGTGGTAACCGCAGTTCAATCAGGAAGGTTTCCTTTAGTGCTCACAAAGCGCAAGGAACATGCACGTTTATTATGCGAAGCAATTTCAAAGCAAGGAGCCGAATCGCGACTTTTAATTGGCAGTGGGACAGAAAAACAGCGCCGTGATAATTTAGCATCGCTGGTTGAGGCTGGTAGTGATAATGATTGCCGTTATGCAATCGTTGCAACAGAAAGCTACTTGGGAGAGGGGTTCGACCTAGCCCGGCTCGATGCGCTTTTCCTTGCAACTCCAATATCATGGGATGGAAATGTTACCCAGCAGGCAGGTCGGCTTCATCGTTCCTAAGAAGGAAAGAGCGATGTTGTAATTTATGATTACATTGAAACTTCTGTTCCCATGCTTGAACGCATGTATCGCAAACGCTTGAAGACGTATGCAAAACTTGGATACGAGGTAGCCGCAAGTGATGATTCTGACCAATATGGCAGGGTGAGCGGTTCGTTTGTCCTTTACGATGAGGCAACGAAGAAGCTGCTTCAGGATATTGCCCGCGCCAGAAAATCCATTCTTTTCCGTGCGCAATATGCTTCCGCGAAAGCTGTTTCCATCATTGCTCCCTCTATTGCAGATGCAAGTTCGCGAGGCGTGAAAGTGACGTGCTTGTTGGAAAAGGCTTCATCAGATGATGCGGTTGACCAGCTTGCGAAAGCAGGAGCGGACATCAAGCTGCCTAATGAAATAAAAGGACGTTCCAATATTGCCATTTTTGATGAATCCCTTATATGGTATGGATCTATTCCTCTGTTGGCTTTCCCCAAAAAAGACGACTGCGCCATTCGTTTCCAGAGTATTGAAACTGCTCATGATTTACTTTGTGAAATGAAAGGATTGTAGTGCATAGTAGTTAAGGTTGCGCTTTCCTTCCTGGCCCTTGAGTTTCTGTGAATTGGAGAACAGATGTTGGTTGGACCTTGGAAAATCTTTTAAAGGCCTTTGTTAAAACAAATGGTTCTCAAATCGTACTATCAATCCAAACTAAACTTTGCTAAACTCTACTTAGGCAAAATTGAATTTGGTTATGAGGGGATTGCTTATGTTTGTCGGCCGCGATAGGGAATTGAATCTTTTAAATAAGCTCAACGCCTCGAATAAGTTTGAGTTTATCGGCGTGTATGGCCGTCGTCGTGTTGGCAAGACGGCTCTGCTTACTGAGTTCACGCGGGGTCTAAGGACTGGTTGGTGTGCTGCGGTCGAAGACGATGCCGCTATGAATTTACGTATATTCAGTCGCGCTATATACTCCATGAGCCAGCCTTGTGATGCCGATACAGAGTCAGCGCCGGTTTATGCTGATTTTCAGCTTGCTGTAGAGGCGGCATTCGCAGCCGCGGCAGAAACACGCGCCGTACTTGTTATCGATGAATTTCCGTATCTTGTAAAGTCGTATCCTGCTTTCCCTTCTGTATTGCAAGCTGCAATTGACGCTCATCAGGCAGACTCCAAACTGTTTTTGGTGCTATGCGGATCGTCGTTGTCGTTTATGAAAGAACAGCTGCTTGGAAGAAACAGTCCGCTTTACGGGAGGCGTACGGCTCAACTGGAGGTGAAACCCTTTGACTTTTTTGAGTCAAGGGATTTTTTTCCAGAGCTGGATGCCGTGTCTGCTGCGAATATCTATGGCATGGTAGGCGGTATCCCCTTGTATTTAAAGCAATTCTCAGGGATGCAGAGCATAGGAGAAGGAATCGAGTCTGTCTTTCTTGATGTGGGTTCGATTTTGTATGAGGAACCCATGAATCTTTTGAAGCAAGAGGTCAGCAAAGCGGCTCCTTATAATGCAGTGATTTCTGCAATAGCGGCAGGAGCATCCCAGCATAATGAAATTGCCGCAAAGGCAGGGATTGAATCTAGCGCTTTGGATTACTATCTGAAAGAACTCGTGCGTCTTGGCTTGGTTCAAAGGGAAGAGCCCATTACTGGGAAAAAAGGCCGAAAATGCTTGTGGCAACTTACCGATAATCTTTTCAAGTTCTGGTATCGTTTCGTTCGCCCGCGTCAAGCGCTTGTGGAGCGCGGTCTGGGTGCAAGAGCGGCGGCGCGTATAGAATCGGGACTTCCTGAGTATATGGGGCCCGTATTTGAAGCTATATGCAGGGATTGGCTTTGGCGCGAGCTTGAAGCGGATGCCCTTGATTTTGAGATAACGGATATTGGGCGCTGGTGGGGCAACGATCCTGTGGCGCGATCGGAAGCGGAAATAGATATTGTTGCCGTTGACGAGGGGAGAACGGTTCTTGTAGGTGAGTGCAAATGGAAGAACGAGCAGGTTGGCGCTAATCAACTTGTGAAGCTTGATCAGCGTGCTCATTTGGCTGCCGCGGACGCTTCTGCCGCTCGTTGGATTTTTTCGAAATCTGGCTTTACTGAGGGGTGTGACACGCATGCTGCACAGATGCCAGGTGCGCGACTCGTGACCTTCGATGAAATGGTTGCTGCTATTTAAAAGTATAACGTCTTACCCAGGGCGCGATACAAACCACAAAACAGGAACAAGCAGCCAATACCGCAGTAAAACGCGCTCTCGATACGTAGATAGCGCGCGCCTTCTGCAACAATTTCTGTTTCTCCGGCATCTATGAAAAGCGTCATAAAGGGTTCTGGAAAAGTACAGACCGTTCCAGAGCCTGGGCGCGAGGATCGACGGCTACTCGCAATACGCCCGCGATAACTGCTTCAAGAAGCCAAAGACCGCCAATCCAATTCGTGTGTACGATTTGGAACGGACGCTGTGCGATATCCTGCGCGGGTGCGGCAGCGATGTTCAAATCGTCGGAGAGGCCATGAAGCGTTATGCAGCGTCCAAGGATAGGAA
>CAKTXN010000122.1 GCA_934630905.1 uncultured Eggerthellaceae bacterium | reverse complement strand
CAAACGCCACCGCGGACAAAATGAGCAGAATCGGCTCTCGCGTGAAAATAAAACCAGCAAGCCCCAGCATAATCACAATGAGTTCGACAATCGTGGTTTTCTGCACGCCAATCTTGTCATTAAGCCAACCCATGATGAACTTATCAGCAACGCTTCCTGCGGACTGAGCTGAAACCACCGTCGCACCAAAAGCAGTCCCCAATCCAATCTGGACCATATAACCGGGAATATGCTGCTCGACCCCACCATGGTTGAACGACGCAATGCCGGCAAACATAAAAAGACACCAGAACGAAACAGAAGCAACAGCAACTTTTGTTCTCACGCCGCTCTTTTGCTTATCGGTTAACTCCTCATCCAAACCGTCACCACCATACGGCTTGCACCCAAGATCGGAGGGACGATACCTGAATAAGAAGCAACAAGGCAAAATGACGACAAAGGCCATGATCCCAACGAACAAATACCCCGTTCGCCAACCGAATTCAGTAATAATATGGTTAAGAATCGGAGCAAAAAACGCCGCAGAAATACTCGAACAGGCCATAACAATGCCATAAACGGTTCCGCGCCGTTTCACGAACCAGTTTCCAACCATCGACGCACTTGGTAAAACAAAAATGCACGAGCCCGCCGACCCAACCAAAAAGCCGGAAATCTGCCATTGCCATATTTCGGTGTACGTACTCATCGCAACAACGGATGCCGACAGAATGCATATAGCAACAGTCATTACTTTTCTAATATCAAGCTTCGAAAGCAGGAAGCCAGCGATTGGGGTAACAATGGTCGTTCCTAGAAAATACCCCGTCATATACGTGGAGATATCAGCCCTTAAGAAGCCCATATCCTCACAGATAAACACATAAAACAAGCTACTGCAGTTCAGCACAAGACCCATGCCAAACGCCTGAAGCAAACCGCAACAAACAGCAATTACCCAACAATACTGAACCTTACCAAGAAACAGCCCGTTTCGGACAAGCTTCATAGGTGACCTCCCCCGGTCATTTTTCTCTCGGACTCTCCTGCGCCGCCTGAGCGCTCAAGCGAGCACTGAGCTTCAATCTATCCCAATAGCTCAACGATTCATCAGAGAGCATGTCTTCAACACTTGTGCTTTGATTCTGCTTTGCTTTTACCCGCTCCTCCGCACGAGCAGCTTTTTGAGCCTTTCTGTTCTCCTTCGTTTTGCTATTAAGCACATCTTCGATATATTCCTCGCGAAGCGATCTCATCTTGGTAGCATCAAGAACAATCGCACCGATAATAAGGATGTTTCCGATTACCGCAAACACAATGCCATAATCTTCTCCAAGGGGAGATAGCGGCGTCGCAAAATAAGCACAAAGCAAAGCAACGAGCAAGCAAGCAACACGAACAACACGCAACGTCCGATATAGCGTGGTAGGCGGATTTCGGTATTGCCTTTTCAACTCTTTTCTTCGTTCCGGATTCATATCCGACAAACGCTTGCGACTCAAAATGCCCCTCCTTTACCACTGCGACTGCAATAATGTTTGTGCATCTTATCGCATTGTTGCACTGGTTCTTATGCAAGAACCCTCCTTCTGGATATACGTATCATAAACGCTTACAAAAGGAGGGTCCGTTCAATCAAAAGCTAACGATCATTCGATCTGCTTAGTCGTTTTGTTGCTTAACTTTGTAAGTTGCAATCAACTGAGGCGCCTTGATGCGCAAGATAATCAGCACAATTGCGATAGCTACGCAGTAGAACCATGCACCGTACATTGCAGAGGCAAACTTGCCAGCCGCAGACGTATCAAGTCCAAACAGCGGATTGACAACAGCCAAAACATTTGCGGACAGGAACTGGCAGAAATTCTGTGCAGCAGCCAACAAAGACAGACCCAATGTTGCGCCTTCCTTCGGCAAAACATGTACCAACTGAAGGATAAGAATGGGGTTGAAGGAACCGAAACCAAAACCATAGCAGATAGTGCCAGCCACGAACATGGTCGTATCGGTGCCATAGTTCACGATAATAGTGTAGCCAATTGCCTCGAGCGCAATGCCGATAACCATATCGAAACCGCCGACCTTACCACGCCACAGCGGGTAAAGCAATGCCGCAACGGCGCTCATAGCGGTCTCAAGAGACATGATGTAACCAGCCATCGCAGACTCGCCCAAACCATAAGCCTTGATAAGCAAGGTGGTGTTGGCCATGTAAACGAACTGGAAGATGTTCCAGAAGCCAAACACTACAAACATAACCCATGCAAACGGCGTAATGGACTTAAGAGCATTGCCCTTCTTACCGCTCTCGTCAACGCCACCAGCAGCCTTGACCTCAGGCTCCTTCAGCCAAGCAACGCAGAGAATCGCGATAGGAACCCACATCAGCATGCCGATGAAAGCGTAGCGCCAAGACAAAACGGCCAGCAAACCGCCGACAATCTGGAACAAAGAACCAGACAGACCGCCAACAGCAGTCTTCCAAGACATCAAGCGAGCCTTCTGGGCACCGAAGAACAGGTCGGCAATGAAGGAAGAAGCCATGGGGAAGATCATGCCACGGCCAAGACCCAGCATAACGCGGGTGGCAAGCAGCATATAGAAGCCAAACTCGTTTTCAGGGCAAAGACCAGCAAGCGAACCGCCAAACATCAGAATCAAAGCGATGATCAAAATGGTACGCTTCTTCAAATAGCGCTCAAGAATACCAACCAAAATAGCACCGAAAATTGCCATCAGAGAAGGAATACCCTGGATGTTTGCAATCATGGTGTCGTCTACACCGATACTCGCATAAGCTTTCTTAATCGTTGCCAATGCAGGCGTTGCGAAAGACTGTACGTACTGCATTGTAATAACAAGCAGCGCGGCAATCTGAACAGTGACACCGTAAATCGGACGACCCTGTTCATCGCGTTGAATTTCTTTCGACATTTTCCCTCCTAAGTTGTTGCCTTTTTCTCTTTATTTCTAAAGCTCTATGAGCTTCGAAATACTAGGGGGCTCGACAAACTACAACCCCTCAATTGTCATGCGGATTAGAGACAGAACGCCGTTCGTGACAAAATCCCCTTCTATCACTACAGAACAGTCCATTTTCTCCATCCTTGGGCGTGGACGCTTAAGTATTCAAGCATCCACGCCTTTTTCCGAAACGCCTATGCTTCCTTATTGGTAAGCAAGGCCCAACGATTCTTGTTATCCATCTTGGTAACCAAATCGCTGATCTCACCGTAGTACATGCACCAAGCTTGGCAGTGCTGCACGCACATTGGCATCTTGCCAATTTCAGTACGCGCAACGCACATATCACACGCATTGGTAATAACCGGAGAATAGGTCCATTCCCACTTACCCTTCACCGCTTCACGCTCGCTGTATTGGAAAGGACCCACTTCGGTCACTTTGATACCAAATTCGCCTTTAGGAAGACCGAGCTCCTTTTTGCAGGCAACTTCGCATGAATGGCAACCGGTGCAGTAGTCAAGGTTGACAAGAATTGCTTTGGACATGATATTCGCCTCCTTTTTCTGAAGAATCTCGATAATTAACGAATGACCTCGTCGGCGTGTTCCTTAGCGTACTCAAGTGCGTTGCGGCCCTGCATATCTGCATCCTCAACCTTGAGATTCTGAACACGACGAGCATTCTCGAGCTGCTTCTGGAGATACTCATTGCCCTCTGCTGCACGCTTCTCAGCAGATTCCTTGTCGCCAGCCATAACGCCAGGGATGTAATCCATCCAGCCGCCTTCACGGGTAACCTTAACGCCAGGCATCTCATCGCCCTCTTGGTATTTATAGATCTTAGCCAAGAAGCTCTTAATGCCAGAACCAATGCCACCCTGGCCGGTTTCGAAGTTCAACGTCATGTTGTTGATGTTGGAGTCGAAAACACCGTACAAGCTGGGTTCTGCCGGCTCTTCCTCGGGGTACCACCATGCATGCTCCATGTGGATGGTGTCCTTCTTGATACCCGGGAACAGGAATGCCTTCTGACGGCAGCGTCCATGAGGCGTTTCGATCCAAACCCAGTCACCATCCTGAATACCGTATTCGGCAGCGGCTTCGGGATGAATGGTCACCAGCGGCCACGGGTGGAACTCACGCATGGTATCCAGCTGACGATGCTCGGAGTGGAAGAATTCGTAAGAACGTCCGCCGGAAGTCGCGACAAACGGATACTCCTTGAAGCGCTCAGGATTAGAAATGGGCGAATCCTTCGGCTCAACATGGTAAGGCATCGGATCAACGCCCCAGTGATTGTAACCCCAAGACCAGAACTCGAAGCGACCCGTTGCCGTATCGAAACCAGGCTGTCCATCGGGACGGCACATGCCCTTCTTGTACTTGTAGTACTCAGAATCCCACGGATCGTACTTGTAGCCACCGCGCGCCTGCAGCTCTTCGAAGTCGCCCTCATAACGAGTGCCTTCTTTGGCGTATTGATCGCACAGATACCAAGTGGAGAGCTCTTTGTCGTCTTTCCAAGGCCAATTCTCGGGCTTCAAACGCTTACCCAAATCAAGAATGATTTGCTCGTCGGACTTTGCTTCGTAATAGCTGGTGCACTTAGAGATGGAACGAGCAGGAGTCCACCACGTACGAACAGCATTACGCTCGCAGCTCATGGCAACGGGCAGAACGATGTCGGCAGCAGCAACAGCGGTCGGCGTCATAAAGGGATCGGCTACAACGATATAGGGGATCTTCTTCAGGCACTCATACATACGAGGAGCATCCATGCCGGAGCAAGCCAGCGGATTAGCGGATTCAATCCACAGCATTTGCGGCTGGAACGGCTCACCAGTCTCAACAGCCAGCATCAGAGGATCGGTTGCAGCGCAAGCAACAATATCGGAAGATTCAATACCAGCAGACAGCGTCATCTTGCCAGCATATTCCTCACGCGGAATCTTGAAGTCGCCCAAACCGTAGCGCTTCTCAATATCAAATGCGCACTTGATAAGCAGGTTGCCACCAGGATTGTCGATATTGCCCGTTACACCCATCAGATCGCAAGCGGCAGCAGTAACACCCAAAGCGGACAGCTGCTGTTCGAATGCCAGGCCCCATTGAATTGCAGCAGATTCCGCATTCGCGTACAAACGGGCGGCCTTGCGGATATCATCTGCGTCGACACCGCAAATCTCAGCAGCCCACTCGGGGGTTTTATCCTTAAC
>CAKTXN010000121.1 GCA_934630905.1 uncultured Eggerthellaceae bacterium | reverse complement strand
TCACAGCGCCGCGCAAGCAAAGCGCGCGTACAACCACGCCCGTAAAGCACAAGATGCCTACGACGCCAAGCTGCATCAAAAACTCATGGCCGACCTGCGCTCCCCGGAAACCGAGTCAACGGGCGCACCAAAGCTGAAAATCCTGGTGGCCGCCCACCCTTATGTGATCCACGACCCCTACGTGGGCAAACCGCTCATCGACATGCTTCAGCAAATGGAAACCATTCCGCTGTTCGCCGACCACTACGATCGTGCACGCGCCTTCAAAACGTCGCGCAGCTTCTCCGACACGCTGCCGTGGCTGATCAATCGCGAGCTCATTGGCACCATGCTGGACCTGCACGACAAGATTGACGGCATTGTGCTGGTGAGCGCCTTCCCTTGCGGGCCCGACTCCATGACCAGCGACGCCGTGATGCGCTACATCAAAGGACGTCCCATTCTGTCCATCACCATCGACGCGCAAAGCGGCACGGCCGGCCTGGAAACCCGCGTTGAAAGCTTCGTCGATATCCTTCGCTACCAAAAACAGGGAGGCTATAGCCATGGCGAATAACCTGGAGAAATTGCCGGCGAATGCCAGCGAAGCCCTGGACAACCTGAAGCGGCGTTACAGCGATTTGCGCACGTCAGTGATGAATTCGCACAGCTTGCCCGAGCCGCTGTACCGCATGCGCCGCTCCGCAAAGCGTGGCAAGGCGAAGTCGGGCGAACGCCATAAAGTGGCATTCATGCGCTACGGTTACTACGATGTGGCGTTTCGCTTCTTCGTGGAAGAATGCCTGAGCGCGGAATTCGTGCGACTCCCCGAACCAACGCGCAAATCGCTGGAACTGGGCACGCTGAACTCCAACGATTATGTCTGCGCGCCGTTCAAGCACATTTTGGGCGACTACATTGAAGCGCTGGAACGGGGCGCCGACACGCTCGTGCAGTTTTCGGGGCCGTGCCGTCTGCATTATTACGGCGAGCTGCAGGAATCCATTCTGCGCGACATGGGCTACGAGTTTCAAATGGTGAACTTTGCGGAAGTGGCCGAAACATCCGCCAAGCAAAACATTGAATATTGCAAGCAGGGAATCAACCCTGACCTGGTGGTTCCCGTTGCCATCCCCAAATTCATGGTGACGCTTGAAATGATTGAGTGTCTGGATCGCTTCAACGATGCCTACTTGGAAACCGCCGGTTTCGAAGCGAACCCCGGCGAATGCAAGCGCGTGCGCAAGGCGTACCTGGCCGATATGTACCGCGTGAAGAATCGCACGGAACTCCACGCCGCCCAAAAGCGCGGTCTGGAGGCGCTTGACGAGGTGCCGAAAAACGTTCCCGTTGACCCCATTCGCGTGGGCCTGGTGGGCGAATATTTCACTGCCGTTGACCCCTTCAGCAACTTGCATATCGAGGACAAACTGCAGGTCATGGGCGTTTCCATGGCACGCATGATGAACATGACAAACCGCAACTTGCGCTACAACGAGAAAAACCTGCGCGCAAGCATAAGCGAGTACGCGAAGTACGACATGGGGCCCACGTCGTCGCTCACCATCGCTGCTGCTAAACGTTACGCTGAACAGGGCTTCGACGGTATCATCCACATGAAGTCAACGGGCTGCACCCCCGAGATTGACGTCATGCCCGCGTTGCAGCGTATCAGCAACGACTACAACGTGCCTATTTTGTACCTGAGCTACGATTCGCAGACCTCCGACACGGGTCTGGACACGCGCCTTGAGGCGTTTTACGACATGATTGCCATGAGAAAAGCACGCTAGGAGAAACCATGAAGGCATTTCTGGGAATTGATACCGGTTCCATTTCCACTAAGGGCGTTGTTATTGACGAGCAACGCAATATTATTGCCCGATCGTATCTTTGGACGGAAGGCAACCCCACTGGTGCCGCACGCAAAGTGGCCGATGAGCTGCACGAACAGCTGCAAGAAGGCGGATACAACGCAGAAGTTATGGCTGTGGGCACCACGGGTTCGGCACGTCGCTTGGTGGGCGCCATCTTGGGCGCAACCGTGGTGAAAAACGAGATCACCGCGCACGCCGTGGGCACCACGCATCTGCACCCCGATGTGCGCACTATTCTGGAAATTGGCGGCCAGGACTCCAAGATCATCTGCATTGATGGCGGCATTGCCACCGATTACGCCATGAACACGTTGTGCGCAGCAGGAACAGGCTCGTTCTTGTCCAGCCAAGCGCATCGCTTGGGCGTGGCGGTGGAAGAGTTCGGCGATATTGCGTTAACGTCACAGCACCCCGCCAGCATTGCGGCGCGCTGCACGGTGTTTGCCGAAAGCGACCTGGTGCACAAAATCCAAGTGGGCTACCCGCGCGAAGACATTATTGCGGGCCTGTGCAAAGCCGTTGCGGTAAATTACCTGAACAACGTGGGAAAAGGCAAGAAAATCGCAGCGCCGGTGGTGTTTCAGGGCGGCGTAAGCAAGAACGTGGGCGTGGTGAAGGCGTTCGAAGACGCCCTGGGCATGAACGTTCTTGTTGACCCCGATGGTCACTTGATGGGCGCTTACGGAGCCGCGCTTCTGGCGGCAGATTCCCCCACGCCTCAATGGAAACCGTTCGACTTCAACATTGACAACATTGAGTTCCGCACCCGCGAAGTCATCTGCCAAAAATGCGCGAATCATTGCGAGATTGTGTGCGTCTACCGCGACGACACGCTTATCGACGCATGGGGCAACCGCTGCGAAAAAGGCGAAATCCGCGTAAAGAAATAGTGGTCAAGACTCCATGCGGGCGTACGCGCGCAGGATGCTTGATGACCGCACTGCTCACGCCGACTGCACCCCGCGGCACAGTCGGCGTTGCCTGCACGCTCGCGCGGATCACTTGATGCCTACGCCCCGCGGTGCAGTTGGCGTTGCCCGCGTATCGCGCAACGTACATCATCGTCCGTGACACATACGTGCCACCCGCGTGAAGCATTCGTGACAAGCGCGTCCCTTCGCCCGCGCTCTTTAACGTTTTTGCATCGTATTTCACGCCGCGCAGTGCGCCCACCGCTTTTCGGGTACAATGCGTGAAGCAACGAGCACAAATCCTGGAAGGAAAACCATGTCTAAACTTGCTGTTTTGAAAGCCATTTTGGCGGAGAACCTGGATATCGACCCCGAATCCGTGAAGAGCGATTCGACGTTTGAATCTCTGGGCATTGATTCGCTGGATCTACTTGAGATTATCACCGAACTCGAGGATCGTCTTGACATTGACTTTGGCGAGCCCGAGGGTCTGCAAAACGTTGGCGACCTGGTAAATTACCTGGAAACTCTGTAAGAGCAAAACCACGCAAACAGAAAGAAGAGAGTAATGAGCAATTCTGGAAAGAAAGTTGCCGTACATTATCGCGGCACGCTTGACGACGGCACCGAGTTCGATTCTTCCTACAGCCGCAACGAGCCGCTGCGCTTCACCTGCATGGCTGGCATGATGATTCCTGGCTTCGACAAAGCCGTTGAGAACATGGAAGTTGGCGAAACCGTAACGGTTCGTCTTGAGCCCGAAGATGCTTACGGCATGCCCGACCCCTCGATGGTCATTGAGTTCCCCATCGACCAGGTTCCCAACCCCGAAGAGATGCACGTTGGCGACCAGGTTCTGCTGCGCGATAACTTTGGCCAGCCCGTTCCGGCACGCATTGCCGAGATTACCGATGCAGCCGTTACCGTTGACTTGAACCACGAAATGGCTGGCAAGGTGCTGAATTTCGAAATCACGCTGCTGAGCGCCGAGTAATCGCGCAACGCGTTGGCACGCCGGTGCACGGCGAGCGCGTCATAGCGCGACGTCGCAAGTGCATCCGCAATGCACACCGCAAATGCGAAGGGCGCGGCTTCCGATTCCGTTCGGTTGCCGTGCCCTTCTTGTTTCTCGCTTTCCCTTTCACGCTTTCCCTTTCGCCTGAAAGAGTAACGCTAAATGTTGACAAAAGGCAGCGATTGTCTACATTTAGTTGCAGACTCGTGGATATAATGCTCAGTTTTCAAAACGGCGCGCCGGCAGAAGCCCATTGCGCTATTTTAAATGTTTCTGCAATCCCACATTGGGCCATCTCAAAGTTTTGGAGATAATTTTGAAAAAGTTGAATAGCTGGCTTGTTGCGCCACAACCGCGCTTGGGCATATTCGGCCTGTTAATACTGCTGGTTGTTGCTAGCCTGATTACGCCGTTGTCGCTGGATATGTACACACCGGCGGTGCCGCACATGACTGACCACTTCAACACAAATGCCTCCACCGTGAATTTAACGCTGGTGGGGTACTACCTGTTTTTCTCTGTGGGTCTTCTCATTTTCGGTCCCATCTCGGATAAACATGGGCGCCGCCCGATCCTTATGGGAGGAATGGCAGTGTATACGGCGGGCAGCGCGTTATGCGCAATGGCAACGTCGATTTGGGCGCTCATTGCCTTTCGCGTGGTGGAAGCGCTGGGTGCAGGTGCAGTGAGCGCGGTGTCCACGGCAGTGGTGAAAGACGCGTTTTGCGCCGAGCGACGCGAAGCCGTGCTGTCTGTTGTGCAAGTCATGTTCGTAATAGGTCCAGTTCTGGCGCCCGTTGTGGGCGCATTCATCGTGCGCGTTGCCGACTGGCGCGTAACGTTTTGGGTTCTTGCCGCAGTAGGCGCTCTCTGCTTCGTGCTAACCGTCTTGTTCAAGGAAACGCTGCCAGAGAACGAACGCTACCAGGGTAGCGTGCTGGGCAGCCTTTGTAATTTGGGCGTGGTGGCAAAAAACAAGGGGTTTACCTCGTTTCTGCTAATCGTGGGCATGTTCAACTTGCCGTTTATGGCGTATATCGCCGTGGCGTCTTACGTGTATATCGACTTTTTCGGATTGGATGAAATGGGCTACAGCCTGTATTTTGCTATCGCCGCGCTTCTCACGGCGCTTGGTCCGTTTATCTGGCTGGTAGCGCAGAAATTCATGAACGCGCGTCGCTTCACGAACATTATTTTGACCATCGCCGGCTTAAGCGGCGTGGCCATGCTTTGCATGGGGCAGATTTCCCCAACGCTGTTTTGCGTAACGTTCCTGATATTTGCCGTAATGCAGGCTTGCGTTCGCCCCTACAGCACGAACATTCTGCTTTCTCAGCAAGACGACGACACCGGAGCCGCTTCGTCGCTTATCAACTTCTTGCACACTGCCCTTGGAAGCTT
>CAKTXN010000120.1 GCA_934630905.1 uncultured Eggerthellaceae bacterium | reverse complement strand
GACCTACCCGGACGAGGACGGAATCTCGCGTGTGGGAGGCATGCACGGTGACGTCGAGCTTTTCCACAACAGCGTGCACGATTCACTCGGGGTCGACTGCGTCACATGTCACATGCCCCAGGAGAAGGCTGCAGACGGTACGGTCTACACGAATCATGACGCCTCGCAGTCTCCGCTTGAGAATACGGCCTCGCTCGAGACGTGCCTGAGCTGTCATGAGTCCCAGGGCATCGAGGACGCCGATGCTATGGTCGCCATGGTTCGCGCCAAGCAGCAGGAGGCCGCCGACCGCGAGACCGCGCTGCGCTCCAGCCTCAACGTGCTGGAGGATGCCGTCCGCTCCGCTATCCACTCGGGCAAGTACTCTGAGGAGACGCTCGACACTTTGCGGAGCAACCTGTTCACGGCCGACTTCTACAACGAGTACTGCATCGGTTCGTATGCGCAGCCGGGCATCAAGGTCGCCCACAACCCCACGGCGGTGGACGACTACCTGACCCGTGCCGAGAAGCTCGTTGCAGACTCGTTCGACCTTATCGAGGCCGGCAAGTAGGAAAGCGCAGCCGCCTGTGTCCTCAACGATGGCAGAGGCACTCTACAGGCGGAAACGGGGAGGCTCGCTGATGTGGGCCTCCCCTTGTGCTATAGTGAGGCAGTTGCGTCCAAGGGAGGCGATGGGAGGGCCATGGACGTCGACAACAAGCGGCTGTCGTTAAAGTTCACCGTCGCGGTCATGACGGTCTTCATCGCTGCTACCTGCTTATATGTCGTTCGTGACATATCGTCTCAGTCCGAAGCCATTGGCGACAAGGCCCTCGCGGAGGCGCGGACGCTCAATCTGCAGATGAAAGCCTGCTGGGACTACATCGACGACGCCCAGTTCGCCATCAACTACAACTCGGACGGCTCGTACGATTTCAAAGACGTGTACTGCGCCGTCGCCGCAAAAAATATCGCCCGTCGGTTTACCAGACAGGCACAAGGCTATGAAATTCGCTACGCGCGCACCAACCCGCGCTCGGGAACCGACGAGCCCGACCCGTTTGAGGCAGAGGCGATCGCGCTGTTCGAGGCGGGTGGGGCCACCGAGTTCTACCGCATCGAGAGCGATGGCGGCCGCGATGTGTTCCGCTACGCGTCGGCGCTTGAGATTAAGAGCAACTGCCTTGACTGCCACGGCGCCCCTGCCGGGGAGAGGGACGAGACCGGCTATCTCAAGGAGGGCATGCAGCTCGGCGACCTCGCCGGCGTCGCAAGCGTCATCATCCCGCTCGATACCTATACCGCCGATGCGCGCCAGGCGACCATGGGCAACGTTGCTTTCTTCTTTCTGCTCGGGCTGACGATTGTGCTGGTGGTGCACCTTGCACTCAAGAGGTGGGTCGTCAAGCCCCTGAGCGACTCGAACGCGCGCCTGCACGACGAGAACAAGGCCCAGCAGGAATTCCTCGCGGTCATGAGCCACGAGCTGCGCACGCCGCTCTCCTCGATTATCGCCTTTACAGACCTCTGGGAGAAGGACGGCGAGCACCATGGCGAGCAGGAGCGCAGGATGGTCGGAGAAATCAAGGAGAACAGCCGCCACCTGCTCAACCTCGTGAACAACACCATCGATGTGGCGAAGTTGGAGAGCGGGCATTTCAGCTTGTCGTACGACGAGGTCGACCTTGTGGATGTCATCCAGTCCATCACGGCGGCCGTCGGCCCTCTTGCCAGCAAGAACGGCATCGAGATCCGCAAGAGCATAGCGTCGGACACGCCCATCATCTACTCGGACTCAGAGGCGCTGCGCAAGGTGTTCATGAACATCATCGGCAACGCGCTCAAGTTCTCGCGCGAGGACAGCCGGGTGTTCATCGAGGTTGCACCCGAGGGGGATGTCGTGCGCGTGTCGGTGCGTGACGAGGGAATTGGCATTCCTGCCGACCAGCAAGAGCGTGTCTTCGAGCGCTTTGAGCAGGCGGGAGATGGAAAGCACGGTCGTTCCGCCGGCAGCGGGCTGGGACTGTTTCTGGCAAAGTCGCTCGTGGATCGTCTGGGCGGGTCCATAATGCTGGAAAGCGCGCCCGGCGTAGGCAGTACGTTCAGCGTGCTTCTGCCGGTTGCCGCGCCGGGGCAGGTTGGGGGGAACTCGTGAAAGTCATGCTGGTAGACGATGAGAAGAGCCTCTGCACGGCCCTCGGGCTCATCATCGAGCGCGCTGGATACGACTTCGTTTGTGCCGGCGATGGGGACGAGGCGCTGCAGCTGTTTTCTCATGAGCGGCCCGATTTGGCCGTGCTTGACGTTATGTTGCCTGGTATAGACGGCTTCGAGCTGTGCGAACGCTTACGAGCGGCCTCACCGAGCCTGCCCATTCTCATGCTCTCGGCCAAGAGCGACATTGTCGACAAGCGCGTCGGGTTCAAAGCGGGCGCGGATGATTATCTCGCCAAGCCTTTTGACGAAGAGGAATTGTTGCTACGAATAGAGGCGCTGCTCCGCCGAAAGGGCTTAGAACGGACGGGGACCACGTCGGCGACACCGAAAGAGAGCATGGTTTCCGCAGGTATCGGACGGACGACAGGCCGAGAACCCCTTGAGCTCGAGGTCGATCCTGCTCGACGCGAGGTTATCGTGCGGGGTGAGGTGGTTCAGCTTACGCCCAAAGAGTTCCGCATCGTTGAGCTGCTTGCTAGGCATCCGGGCAATGTTTATACGCGCGATGACATCATCGCGTGCGTCTGGGGTGACGAGTACCAGAAGGGAAACGCAATCAGCATACCGACGTACGTACGCCGGATTCGCGAGAAAATCGAGCTCGACCCCTCAGAGCCCGTGTTGCTACAGACCGTCTTTGGGTTCGGATACCGAATCGGAGGGTAAGGGGAGGTGCCGACGGCCGGCAGGCCCGCTGTCGGCACCTCGATTGGAAGCGGCGTTGCATTCGTGCGTGTTACAGGACAGAATGTTGCTCTGACCCGCTGTTTTGCATATCGGGCACTTCGCGACAACCAGGAAAAACGGCTATGCCAGGACCTTCTTCGGCACCTGAGGACCTGATGGATGACGCATCTCAATCGCTTGGATACTTTAAAGCTGTGATTTTGGCTCGCGGTTGGAACCTCCCAATGCAGCGCCTCTTACCCCCGCCTGAGCGCCGTGTACTCCTCGCAGGTCATGACGGCGGTGTGGGTGGGGGAGGCGAACTCCATCATGGCCGTCGCCATGTCCTCGTACTCCTGCGTGGAGCCCGAGCAGGCGTCGGTCAGGTAGACGACGGGGGTTCCCGTGTCGATGGCGTCGATGGCCGTGGCGAGCACGCAGCACTCGCTCATGACACCCGTGATGACGATGCGGCCGGCGCGCGCCATGAGGGACTTGAAGTCGGGGTTGCCGAACGACGAGTAGGTCGACTTGGAGTAGAGCGGGTACGTCTCGGTGTACGGCTTGAGCTCGTCCACTATTTCGTTGAGCCAGGCGTCCCCGTTCACCTCGGCATTCGCCTCGTTGTAGGTCACCCAGGTGCCCACGGGGTTCTCCGGGGCCAGGTACTCGGTGAAGACGACGTTGTCGCAGACGCCTCCCTCGATGAGACCGACGATGTTCTCGGCGCACGCGCTCGTCTTCGTGCAGGCCCAGTACTGGTCCTCCAGGTAGGCGTTCTGCATGTCCACGACCACCAGGACGTCGCCCAGGGTCCCGTCCGCGGCGAGGGCGAGTCCCTCGGGCAGGGCGAAGCCGGTCGCGGTCGGGAGGGCGGGGGAGGTCTCCTCGGCCTGGGCCGCGCCGGCGAGCGGGCCGGAGTCAAGCGCGAGGCCGGCGCCTACGGCGAGCGCGACCCCCGCCAGGCAGCCGACGGCCGCCCTGCGCGTCATGCCCGGCTGCAGTTCCGCGGTGCCAGCGAGCGCGTCGTCGGCCGTGTAGCAAGTGGTGCTCTCAAACATGGTGGTCTCCTTTCGGGTCATCCCAAAATGACGGTGCCTACGATAGGGTCGGGAGTTTGCCGATGGGAGACGGTTACGTTAGGGACGAGTGAGAACATGTGGTCGCGCTGGCGGCAAATTAGATTCCACGGGATGTCCGGTCGATTGCATCCGTTGTTTCCGAGCTGCTTGTTCTGGCATCAACCAGCCTAAATGGCCCGTCGTCTCTCATGCGCGTTCGCTGCGTTCGCCGATTCCACCATCCCACCTTTCATCGATACCGCCCGAATCATCCACCCCTTCGGCACCTGCAGGGAGCACGAGGGGTGTAGGATGCGCTCAGTTATGCAGGGAGCGACCTGAGTTCACGGGCGCTCAGTTCGACAACCAGCGCGGTGAGATGACGGTGGACGGCGTCGGCGTCACGAGCGACCGCCTGCACAGGCCCGTGGAGGTCGTCTCGATGGAACGCGTGGATTAGAGAGGCAGGCATGCGATGGGCGAGGTAAAGAACGGCACTGCGAGGCGCACCAAGGTGTTCGACCTGCACTGCGACACGATAGACCAGCTGTGCATGCGCGACGTCGAGCCGTACAGAAGCGAGATCGCCGAGCAAGCGAAGCTGGGGATCGACACGAGCGGCACACTGGCCTCCAACGGGGGAGCGTTGGCGCTCGACCGCGTGGCGGCCTACGACTGGTGCCAGTGCTTTGCCGTGTGGGTGCCCGACATCTACGACGTGGAAGGCGCCCGCACGTTCTACCGGCGGGCACGCGACTGGTTTTCCGGCCAGGTCGCATGCCACTCCGACATGGTGGAGCAGGTGCGCGACGCGCGACGCGTGGGGGACGTCCTCGCCTCCGGCAGGACGGCGGCCATGCTCACGGTGGAGAACGGCTCGCTCATCGGCGACGACCTGGGGATCGTGGACGAGCTGGCGGCCGACGGCGTGAAGATGGTCACGCTCACGTGGAACGGCCGGAACTCCATCGGCAGCGGGAAGTGCTCCCACGAGGGGCTCAGCGAGTTCGGCAGGCAGGTCGTGCGCGCACTCGAGGACGCGCGCATCGTTGTGGACGTCTCGCACCTCAACGACGAGGGCTTCGCCGACCTGCTCAAGGTGGCCCGGCGCCCCTTTGCCGCGTCGCACTCCAACGCGCGCAGCGTGTGCGGCGTGCCGCGCAACCTGACCGACGACGAGTTTCGCGCCATCCGCGACCGCGGGGGAGTCGTCGGGCTCAACTACTACCGCGGCTTCATCGTGGAGCGCGAGTGTCCTGCGGCCGGCGAGGCCACGTTCGACGAGCTCTGCGCGCACGTCGAGCACTTCCTCAACC
>CAKTXN010000119.1 GCA_934630905.1 uncultured Eggerthellaceae bacterium | reverse complement strand
GTCATCTATCGCCCAGCCAAGCTTAGCTTGCGATGATTGCGAGCAACGCGTCAATGCGTCCTTCGACCCGCTGTCTGCATCGCTCCCTTCGCAATCCTGCCCAACCAAATCAGGCCGCCGCGCGAACGCAATCCGCTCATTTTGAGGAAGCAAAACGTTATCTATCCCCAACTTCTCGAAACGCTGTCCCGCAGGCGCATCTGCTCCATGGTCAATCCACCGACCAGGCGCAACAACACCGTAAACAGGCAAATCGCATGAGCGGACGCCTTCGATAAGGCGCTCAAGCCAGCGCGTCTTGCCTGTTTGCATCACGCCCGTAAGAATGAAGAGCATCGTTTTCCGCCTTATCGCTTACCTGATTGATTCCGTCTGCTCACTTCGCAGCATCCATTCGCAAAACAGCTAATTTAGCTGCCGATTTTCACGATGGGCGCGTAATCTTTCAGCAATTTCTTCGTTTCACGCAGCTTGGCGAAGTAAATATGCAGCATATCGCCATCGATTTTCGTTACTTTGCCGCGTCCAAACGTCTTATGATCAACAACATCGCCCACCGCAAACGTCATTTTCGCCGCATCTTTCTTAAACGACGTGGCAGACGTCGCACGCGGCGCCATAGAAGACGTCCTACGCGAACCCGAAGCACTGGATGTGCCGAACACGCGGCCCGCGCCTGCTTCAGAGCCGGAGCCGGAAATACCGCGGCGGCTTCCTCGTTTTTCGTATCCCGTACCTGAAAAGCCCGAGGAACCCAAACCGGAAGTCTTGCGCAGCTCTTGCGGAATCTCGCCAATGAAGCGCGAAACAGGATTGCTTTGCGTGTTACCGAAAAGCTGTCGCGAAGCAGCGCAGGTCAGGAACAGTTTTTTACGCGCACGCGTAATGGCAACGTATGCCAAGCGGCGCTCTTCTTCAATACCCGCCGGATCGGATGATGAATTCATGTGTGGGAAAATGGTCTCTTCCATGCCCGCTACGAACACGGTATCGAACTCCAAGCCCTTGGCAGCATGGACCGTCATAAGCGTTACGGTTGCGCCGTCTTCGGTCTGCGCATCCAAATCGGTACGCAAACGCACCCATTCAAGGAAGTCTGCCATGGAATCGCCGCGCAACGTACGCGCGGGCTGCGCTCCCTCCTCAAACGAAGAAGTATCGAAAAGCCCGCCTTCTACCTGGTCAGCGGCAAGAAGCGCATCTGCATCGTCGGCGGAAAGGTCTTCGGCAGAAGGGGCCTCGAACAGCGCATCATCTTCATCGTGCGTTGCCACGAATTCATCCACTACCGTCAGGAATTCTTTGATGTTCTCAATGCGGGCGCGCGATTCCGTGGTGTTTTCCACCTCAAGCGCCGTGACCAAGCCCGTGCGGTCAATCACCATCTCGATAATCTTGCGCAAATCGCCTTCGTACGTGCTTGCTTCGGCAATCAGCGACACGAAGCTTCCCAACGCTGAGCGCACGCTGGTGCGAAACACTGAATCCGCCACGGCAAGCGCTGCGGCATCCATAAACGATACTTGCTGGTCAAAAGCAAGTTCGGAGATATGGTCAACGGTTGTTTTGCCAATACCGCGACGCGGAACGTTGATAACGCGCTGCGCCGACATGTCATCCGCCGGATTTACGATAAGCGTGAGGTACGCCATAAGATCCTTGATTTCGGCACGCTCAAAGAACTTTACGCCGCCCACAATGCGGTACGGAATGCCCGCGCGCAGCAGCATATCTTCCAAAGAACGCGATTGGGCGTTCGTGCGGTACAGAATGGCAACGTCATCGTAGCTCGCACCTGCGCGTACCTGCTTTTCAATCTGGCTGGCAATCCACACGCCTTCATCGCGACCGTCCGACGCCATGTAAACCTGAATCTTGTCACCCTTATCCTGCGACGTGAACAGGCGCTTTTCCTTGCGCTTCTTGTTGTGCGCAATAACAGAGTTCGCAGCTTCCAAGATATTGCCCACGCTGCGGTAATTTTCTTCGAGTTTCACTACTTTGCAGTCGGGATAATCGTTTTCGAACTCAAGGATGTTGCGAATATCCGCGCCGCGCCACGAATAAATGGACTGGTCATCATCGCCCACCACCATGATATTCTTATCGCGACGCGCCAAGAAACGCGTGATTTCATACTGCGCCTTGTTCGTGTCTTGGTATTCGTCGATAAGCAGGTAATGGAAGCGGTCTTGATATGCGCTCAGCACATCTTCGTGGTGCTTGAACAGCAGATACGTATAAAACAGCAAGTCATCGAAGTCAAACGCATTCGCCTGCTTCAAGCGCTCCTGCAACTGAAGATACACGCGCGCCGTGACTTTCGTAATAGGGTCGGCGGCCTGTTCTTGATAGTCAAGCGGGTTGATGAGTTCATTTTTCGCCTGGGAGATCTTGCCGCGAATCGTGTTCACCGGATAACGCTTCGGATCGATTTCCAGGTTGTACATGATGTCTTTGACCAGGGACTTCGAATCGCTATCATCGTAAATGGTGAAGTTTTGCGTGAAGCCGATGACCTGTGCGTTGGCTCGAAGGATACGCACGCACATGCTGTGAAACGTGGAAACCCACATACCGCGCGCCGAAGAACCGATAAGCTGTCCCAAGCGCTCGCGCATTTCCGCAGCCGCCTTGTTCGTAAACGTGATGGCAAGTATCTCCCATGGATTCACGCCGCAGTCTTCGATCATGTGGGCAATACGGTACGTAAGCACGCGCGTTTTACCTGATCCAGCTCCCGCCAAAACCAAAAGCGGACCTTGCGTGGCAAGCACGGCTTCGCGCTGCGGACCATTAAGCGTATCTAAATCAAGCACAGTGACACCTCGTAATTAAAACACGCCCAATGCGCGCAAACCAAAGTAACCCAAAACGATAACACCCAGAATAATGCGGTATACGCCAAATGCCGTGAAGTCGTTTTTCTTCACATAGCCAATCAGGAACTTGATGGAAATGACCGATACCACAAACGATGTGACAATCGCAATGCCGAAAATCATCCATTCCATGCCCGTATAGGCAAAGCCGTGCTTGATGAACTTGATCAAGCTCCACCCCAGCATAATCGGAATGGCCAGGAAGAATGCGAACTCCGTTGCAATGGTGCGGCTTGTGCCCAAAAGCATGGAGCCGATAATGGTGGAACCAGAACGGGATGTACCCGGGATAATGGCCAGAGACTCGAAGATGCCGATAAGAAACGCCTTGCCGTAAGAAAGCTCGCTGAAGCTGTTCACCTTGGCAATAACGCTCGACGCATCAGTCTCGTCCGTTTCGGTCTTGAACGTGCTTTCGCCTTGGGGTTCATCGTTCGCGGCGTTCGTTGCACGCGAGCCTTCCCCGTTGCCGCTCTGACCTGCGGCATGCTTGGCATGGCGCGCAACATAAGCTCCCGACGCGCCAGCAACGGAAGAGTCCGCAATGGCAGCGCTGTTGGCCTGCGCGATAAGACGACGATTGCGGCGCTCGATCAAGATGAAAATCACACCGTAAATAATAAGCGCGGCAACAACAACCAGGTAGCCGTGCGGTCCATTCATGATGTTTTCTTCCATCCAATCATCAAGCGCGAAACCAATAACAGCGGGCGGTATAGAGCCCACAACAACCTTCGCCCAAATGCCCCACGTCTCTTTCTTCTGCGTGGCGGTCTTTGTACGCGCGAAGGGGTTCAGCTTGTTGAAGAACAGCAGGACAACGGCAAGAATGGCACCCAGCTGGATTACAACCAAAAACGTGCTGTAGAAAGACTCGGAAACATCGAGTTTCACGAACTCTTCCAGCAGCATCATGTGGCCCGTTGATGACACGGGCAGCCATTCGGTGATGCCCTCGACCACACCGAATAGGAAAGCTTTTAAGGCTTCGATGATCATAAAAACGATTCCTTCCAAAATTGTGCATATTGCCGCAACATCACGTTTGACGTGCGGAAATGTTTTTCCACACTAAGCAGGCAACAAAAGATGCAGCAACTATAAACAACAATGCCGAAAAATTGCGTAGCGAATATAATAGCACGCTTTGGAAGGGACGCAGCTTAAGGCAGCGCAGAGCCGCTGCGAATACAGAGGGTTTTCGCAATTGGGCGCTGCTACATGCCGAGTGGCCAACGCGCAAGAATCGAGTCCAGCACCGCACGGGCATGCGCAGGCGAAATAACTTACCGCCGCCGCGTGCCTGGTCGGCAAACAACCGCATGCGCGCGCAAAGCGGCAATAACGCGCCGTCAGACCGCCGAATTACGCGTTTTTCTTCTTCGGAAATTCCCGAACGCCCAGCTCGCGCAAGTAAGGTTGACCATCGCGATCCTCGAACACATTTGCACTCTCGGCAAAATGGACGCGCGGACACGCTTTGCGCGCCTGCTCGAACGATTCAAGAGACACCGCAGCGCTTGGCACGCTTGCATCCCAATCGAATGGCACGCGGCACGCTTGTGCCCAAGTGCGCACCGACTTTGCGTCTTTGCCAAACGACTTCGCGCACTTCAGAAGCTTGTCGCCTTCGTCAAACGTAAGCCACGGATACGCTGCCTGCAACGCGGCATCTTCCAAAAACGCCTTGTTTTGCTGATAAATTTGACCCGTGTTTTTATTGTCTGAGCTGCAGTAATGTATACCCATCCGAAGCTGCTGTTCGTGAGCGTATTCAAGGAGTTCTAACGCCTCGGCCTCGCTGCCCGCAACGGGAATGCCGCCCCCATACCAATAATCGTACAGGTAGTTGAATGGATGCTTACGCAGCTTGAAGTTACGCACCCGGAACTCTTCCGCGTTGCAAAGCGGGAAACAAAACTCAAGCAGATTAATGCCCCGCACGCCCAGGGCATCAAGGCGCAAAAGCAGCTCACGCATTACCGTCTGCGTACCGGGAATCACCGGCATCTCAATCATGACGTGCGGCAACGCCGAAACGGCGGCTGCCATGCGCTTGAACACCGAAGCATCCGCATTTGCAACGTCTTCCGGTTTTACGCTGAAACGAATCTCGTTGAGCCCTGCTTCCGCCAGCTGCGTTAAACATGCATCGTCAAGCAAGTCGCCGCACGTGTAAAGACGCACATGCGCTTCGGGATACAACTCGCGAGCGCGCTTGATGAATGCTACGACCTGGTCTTTGTGCAGCAGCGGTTCGCCACCCGTAATGGCAAGGCAGTCGAATTGCGCCCCTGCGGCGTGTGCAGCATTGAGCTCTGCCACAATATCGCGCTGGTGCGAAAGGAAATACTCGTAGTGATCCTGGTTCGGATTGAAGCA
>CAKTXN010000118.1 GCA_934630905.1 uncultured Eggerthellaceae bacterium | reverse complement strand
AGTTTCGACTCAGGGTGGTCTAGCAATGGTTAGTATTATTATTCCTGTTTTCAACGTCGAACGTTGTCTATCGGTGTGTATAGATTCGATCAGAAGGCAAACTGACCAGAATTTTGAAGTAATTTGCGTTAATGATTCATCGACCGATCGATCTCGCGAAGTTTTGTCGCTTTATAAGAAGGTTGATTCCCGCGTTAAGGTGATTGATGTCCCCAATGGCGGACCATCGGCTGCTCGTAATGCTGGCCTCGCCGCATCTTCTGGTGACATCGTGTGGTTTGTTGACTCTGATGACATTCTGGAACAAAGCGCAATTGCGACCATCAGAAAAACCTTCGCGGAGACGGGTGCCGACATGGTTACGTTTGGCGCTGTCTGCTACCCCTCTTTTTACGGTAATCCTTGGTTGGAAAGATGCCTGAGTCCCGAAGCGAAGGTGTATGAGGGATTCTGCGAGGAGGTTCTTGAATCACCGTCGCATCATCCTTTCGTATGGCGAACTGCATTTTCGAAAAGCTTTGTTGAGAGGGAGGGGTTGCGTTGGGATGAAAATCTTCGCTTCGGTGAAGATGAGGCTCTTCATTTTGCCGCTTACCCCCTTTCTCGAAAAACTGTGATATTGCCTGATAAGCTATATAAATACCGCGTTTCACGAGAAGGGTCTTTGATGGATAGTAGGGCAGATGCGGAAGCCCTTAAAATTCATGATCATATTCGTGTTGTTGAGCATATATGTCGCGAATGGAGTAAGCATCGTATATGTGATCATCACGGGGATTTTTTGCTAAGGTATATTGCTGAATTTGTCTTTATTGATGCTGTTCGATTGCCGCGTGCCGTGAGACTTTCGTCGCTTAATTACTTATCCAACGTTCTTGAGCGTTATTTTGCAGCCGAGCAAATAAGCAGCTTGTGCAAGAGCGCACGCTATGGACAGCTTGCTGTTGCTATCGTGAAAGACAGGTCTTTTGCCTTCGGACTGAAGAGGCGCTATATATTATATCGGGCCACCTTGTTGAATCGGCCCGGGGAAATGCTGCGTCGTGTTACTGCAAAAATTGGCCGGGTGACGAAGCTGTCCGCATTTGTTCGACGTATACGCGATATTCTCCCCGCATCAAAGAAGACTCAGATGCGTCTTTTCGAAGAGCAGGTTTGGAATGCTCATCAGATAGGGGAAAGCCAGATGGCATTGTCCTTACTTCGTATGGAGGCATGCGAAAAGTCGAACGATTAGACCTCTGCTTAATGTAGGCTTTGCCAGGAGAATTACGCAGTTGTATTTGAAGTGGGGCAATGACTTTTGGACTGGATCCGAGAGGGTATAAATGAGTCTGATCGGGTAGGGAATGCATTTTGATCGGCATTGATATCTGATGGACCTCGATGTTCGTTGCTTTCGTATGGAATTCTGCTTTGAGCGCTCAAGGGTGCTGTTGAGGATTTTGTTGTTATTAAGGAAGGGATCGTATGGCGAAGCGTTTGGTAAATTGGGACTTATTGCGTACGCTCGCGATGTTCTTCGTTGTGATGGTTCACTCTTCCCAGTATCTTGGTTCTATCCATGGAATTGAGACTGCGCCTTTTATTTCCGAGTTTGCCTTAATATGCGACCCGATTTTCTTTGTGCTATCGGGCTTTTTTGCATTCCGCCCTCTTAAAACGACGTATGCAAAATATCTTCTGAACAAGGTCGTTACTATTGTTTTGCCGCTGGTCGTCTATTCGGTTGTCCTGTACGCGTACGGATGCGTTAAAGGTACTGTTGCTTTCGGTTTGCCCCAGTATTTCAACTGGTTTTATAATACCCTGTTTGGCGGCTGGTGGTTCATTCCGGCGCTGATTCCCTTTCTCGTGTTGGCTCCGTTTTTGTACACGATGTTCGAGGCGCTCAGTGATTCTCAGTGCAAATTGCTTATGAAGGTCGTTGCGCTGTTTACATTGTGGGGCGCTCTTTGCACAGTCCTTCAATGGATTTCGATGCTTACGGGAATCGGGAGCCTTAACACCCTTCCTGGCCTGCTTTCTGGGCTTATACCAACTGAGCCGATTCCGGGCGGCTATTTCATGTATTTCTGTCTCGGATACTTTATTCATAAGATGCCGAGCTTGTATTCAACCGAGTTTTTGAAGCGGATTGCGGTGCTAGGCATCGCTGGTTGGCTCCTTGGCGCCGTTGCGGCTATTGCTGGATATGTGCGTAGCGATCCCAGCTACCTATGGCTTTTCGCCTCGGTTGGAATTTTCCTTATTTTTGATAAGATTCAGATTATTGGTGAGCGTGCATCGAGAGTCATCAATTGGACGGCAAAACGTTCGTACTCAATTTATTTGCTTCAATATACGACAATCGCAATTGTGTTCGGCGTCTTTAACCAGTTTGGAATGCTGGACGGAACGACAAATATGGCTTTTTGGATCCGAATTCCGCTGCAGGTAATCGCTGTTTCACTATCGTGGCTTCTTGCTCTAGGCATTGCCAGTATTGTTGACAGCTTTATTTTGGAGCCGGTTCAGAATGTGTGCAAGGCCAGACTGAAGCGGTGAATACAATGCTGTCTGTAGTACTGGAGAAAGGATGGCTTTTGGCGATACCAAGACTTATTCCTAATAGCGCCATATGCTTTTGATGTGGGTCTATGATGGCGTTGGAATCAAGGTAGTATTTTTGGCCGCCATTCGCGCTGTGCGAACCATCGATAGACTTCGTTATGCTTGTTAACGGGCGCTCATTTGCAGGAATGGTTGATCAGGCGCCCTTTGAATCGACCTAGGGTGTATGCGAGAAAACAATATTAATGGGGGGCTGCGTGACCACTTTTATCTTTTTGGTACTGTTCGTTGCTATCGTCCTGTACCTTCCAGGCTTATTTGCTGCGAGTTTTTTCTTTCGAGATGGCATAGTGGCGATTGCTGTCGCTCCTCTTCTGTCTTTCGCGCTGCTTGCGGTTATCGGTGTTTTTTTTCATAGTGTTGGCATAAGCTCCGAGTGGTGGATGCTTGTTATTTCCACGGTTGCCCTTTCTTTCATTGTTTTTCTTTTTAGAAACGTGGCAACTGGTCCTAAAGAAGTGTCGATAGCGAGTGGCATCGATTGGAGGACGGTTATTCCGTATGTGCTTTTGGGCATGCTTATAACTGGGATTTTCTTCGTGGGATCGCTTGCCGGTTTCTCTTCTTTTGCCCAGTTATTTGACAACGCATCGCATCTTAATAGCATCAAAGCAATGGCAAACGGGGGTAATTACTCGATACTAGCCTTTGATTCTTTCACTGGGGAGGAATTGGGAAGTGGCATTAGTCCCTCTGGCGCATCGACGCACTTTTATCCCGCAGCATGGCACCTCGTTACGGCCCTTGCCTGTGCCGCCTTTGGCGTATCGGCCGCATTTGCGGAGAATGCTTCGCTTTTCGTTATGGTCGGTGTCGTATTCCCAGTTTCAATGTGGCTTTTATTGGTTAAAGTGTTTGAGGGCAATCGGAAGTTGATCCTTTGTGGCTCCGTCTGTACCCTGGCTTTTTCGGCTTTTCCGTGGTATTTCCTTGTTTTCGGACCCCTGTACTCTAATTTGGCGGCATTTGCCGTTGTCCCTATAGCCATTTTCATAACGATTACGGTCGTTGAGTCGTGCTGCCTCGGACATGTCGGTATAAGAGATGGCTTGATTGTTCTAGCCATGGGCGCATCCCTTGCTTCTCTCCAGCCAAATGCCGTCTTTTCTGTGGTGGTTCTCTCGGCGCCATTTTGTATCGGGACAATAATGAAATTGCTGGCCGAAAGGGGAATTTCGATAAAGAGGCGAACAGTTGTCTCGATTGCGGCGATTGGTTTGGTGCTGATAGTGTGGGTATTGCTGTGGATGGCGCCTCCTCTTTCCGCGACAGTAACTTATCCTTGGCCTGCTATCGAAGGGAAATGCCAAGCGGCCATCGATGTGGCGACTTTGGCGCTGAGAAGCAATGTGCCTCAACTGGTTCTTGGTTTGCTTGTCTTTGCAGGTGCTATATATTGCATTGTGAAAAAAAACAACAGAGCACTGGTCGTAAGCTATGGCATATGCGCACTCATGTTTTTTATTTGCGTGACGTCGGATGGGACCGTGCGTTCTCTCGTTGATGGTTTTTGGTATAACGATGCCTATAGAATTGCTGCATTGGTGGCTTTGGCCGGGATTCCGCTTTCTGCGATAGGCCTTTATGTTGTGTGCAATTCCTTGGGCAAATTGTTTCGTTTGATTCGTAAAGAGGGCTTCGACGAGAGCGTTCCCTTCTTGGCGGTTTTACTGTTGGCTATCGCGCTGCTTTATTCAACGGGTGGTGTTTTCAGCCAAAAAATCGGGTACTATACCCCATTTGGGGATATCCAGAATAGGCTTGATTGGTTGGGATCCTCGGATACTAGGAGATATGCGGTTGACGAAGAGGAATTTGTCTGTCGAGCGTTAGATCTTATTGGCGACGACAATAAGGGAGTGCTAAATATTCCGTATGATGGGAGCGTCTTCGCATATGGCGCAGATGGCATGGAAACGGTGTATCGCGGCTATTTCAGTTATGGCGGCGATAGCGAAAAGCCGGAAAGCGTTTTATTGAGAACTTCCCTGGTGGATATTGCCTATGATGACGATGTGAAAGAAGCGGCTCGACTGATGAATGTCGGGTATGTTCTAAAGTTAGACAGCGGGGGCCTTGGGGCAGAGGAATCGACTCTTGACGACGACCAGGCAGTATATGCCGAAAGCGAATTCCGGGGAATTAATTCGATAAACGATGACACCCCTGGATTTGACCTCGTACTTTCCGAGGGCGATATGAGGCTCTATCGCATTGTCTTTTAGCGTGTTTTTGGTCGTTGTTTGATACGGCCTGTATGGGCATTGGGCCCTGTGGATTCCAATGGCTCTACAAAAACCTCTCGATACACTGTTTGAGCCCGCGGGTTGCGACGAAGAAGCGCACGAACGCAAGCTTTGCTAAAAGGCCGCTGAACAGCTTGGAGCATTCATGCTTTGAGACGTGTTCGGCGACCTTTTTTACGGCGGCTTTGCGGGGTAGGGCGGAGTAGTTGCCAAATGTTTCGGCAAGAAGGTTATCAAGACGTTCTATATAATTCGCCTGCTGCTCGACTGACAAACGCGAGATGTCGAACAGCGTGAAGTCGAGAATCCATTCGACCATGCGTCCCGAGCAAAGACCAACCAGGTTGTTTTCCCGCCAATTGGCCAAGATGTGCTCAATGGCGGCCAAATGCTGGTCGAGCTTGGCTTTGGTGGCGTTTGCGCTGTTGAGGCCG
>CAKTXN010000117.1 GCA_934630905.1 uncultured Eggerthellaceae bacterium | reverse complement strand
GTTCAGCAGCGACGACATTGTGATCCCGCAGTTTACCGATCAAATTCGACTTGATCTGCTGCTGGAGGCGTCGCAGAGTTTTGACTGGTCGGGTATCAGCCCCACCATTTTCGGCGCGGCTTTTGAGAGCACCTTAAACCCTGAGACCCGGCGCTCGGGCGGCATGCATTACACCTCCATAGAGAACATCCATAAGGTCATAGACCCGCTGTTCTTGGACGACTTGAAGGCGGAGCTTGCTGCGATAGAGGGTGAGAAGGTCGAACGAAATCGCAAGGTGAAGCTGCGGACGTTCCAACGGAAGCTGGCTGGCATCAACATATTCGACCCGGCATGCGGCAGCGGCAATTTCCTTACCGAGAGCTACCTTTCCCTGCGCAAGCTTGAGAACCGTGTTCTGGAAAACTTGCAGGGCGACCAGATGGGCATGGGCTTCGATAAGGAGTCGAGTCCCATCCAGGTGTCCATCGGCCAGTTCTACGGCATAGAGATAAACGACTTTGCGGTGAGCGTCGCTAAAACAGCGCTGTGGATTGCCGAGGAGCAGATGATGGAAGCTACACAAGAGATTCTGTCACAACCTTTCGACTTCCTGCCGCTGAAGAGCAACGGCAACATCCACGAGGGCAACGCTCTTCGTATGGACTGGAATGACGTGCTGCCTGCGGAAAAGTGCACTTACCTTTGCGGTAACCCGCCGTTTCTGGGTGCGCGCAATCAAACCAAGGAGCAGAAGGCCGAGCTCATGGACGTGTTCGGCGGCGCGAAGAACAGCGGCAACGTGGACTACGTTGCGGGCTGGTATATGAAAGCTGCGGAGTATATGGGTGATTGCCCGATGCGTTGCGCCTTCGTTTCCACTAACAGCATTTGTCAGGGCGAGCAGGTAGCCAATGTTTGGAGACCTTTGTGGGATTTGGGTATTCGCATCGACTTTGCGCATGATACATTCCGATGGGTTAACGAGGCGAATGGCCAGGCGCATGTGTTCGTAATCATCGTGGGGTTCTCGAAATTGGGTGGGCGTAAGCGGCTGTTTCACCATGTGGGACCCGATGCGCCTGCCATGGAACTGCGTCCGAACAACATTAATGCCTACCTATCTGGTGCTCCCGATGCGTTTGTGCAAAACCTCAGCAAATCGCTGTGCAACGTGCCGAAAATCGGCATAGGGTCGCAGCCTATCGATGACGGAAACTATCTCTTCAAGCCCGATGAACTCGAAGCGTTTCTGAAAGAAGAGCCTGGCGCCGCCAAATTCGTTCATCCTTGGCTTGGCTCCGAGG
Source organism: uncultured Eggerthellaceae bacterium (assembly GCA_934630905.1). Classification (GTDB taxonomy): domain Bacteria; phylum Actinomycetota; class Coriobacteriia; order Coriobacteriales; family Eggerthellaceae; genus CAKUOV01. The sequence goes on along the minus strand of CAKTXN010000117.1, from coordinate 4,078 downwards.
AGTTCATCAAAGGGAAAAAGCGATTTGCGCTTTGGTTGGGCGAGGCAACTCCTGCGCAGCTTGATTCTTTGTCGAAATGCCGTGAGCGCATTGCGGCTGTTCGCGAATATCGCTTGGCTTCGAAGCGGGCTCAAACCAGAAAGGCAGCAGACTCTCCAGAACATTTTGGCACGGAGATAATCGCAAAAGGCCCATCCGTCCTAGTACCGAAGGTTTCCTCGGAGCGCAGACGCTACATCCCGCTTGGCTTCGTTGAGCCGCCTACGCTCTGCAGCGACCTGGTGTTTCTTATCCCCGACGCCACCCTGTACCACTTTGGCGTGCTGCATTCGCAGATGCACAATGCATGGATGCGTACGGTGTGCGGTCGTTTAAAGAGTGATTATCGCTATTCGGGTGGCGTGGTGTACAACACGTTTCCCTGGCCGGGTGCAAGTCAGGGTAACCTGTCTGCGCCCGTTGAGCAGTTAGTCTCGCCCGAGGCTCGCAGTCGCATCGAGACCTGCGCGCAGGGCGTGCTTGATGCGCGCGATGCGCATCCAGGCGCAACGCTGGCCAATCTGTACGACCCCGACAAGATGCCATACGATTTGCTGGCCGCCCACAAGGCGCTTGATGCGGCGGTGGAGGCCGCCTACGGTGTGGACTTCAACGGCGACGAGGAAAGAATTGTGGCGCACCTGTTCAAACTTTACGTTCAAATTACAGAACATGTTAAAAAGTGACGGGGACTTTTTAACATATGCATCTGGTGTGTATCAGATGCGGCTATGTTAAAAAGCGACAGGGATTTTTTTGTGCGCGAAACGCCCCTGCCCTCTGCGCCGCCCACAGCCTGCAGTTTTCATTTTTCCATGGTTTCTTTCGTGCGCCGCTGCCGAATAAAAAACGGTGTGTCAGTATATATCGGTTATGTTACGACAGAAATCGGCTATGCTGTGCTGTTGAGATATCTTTTGGAATCAGAGAGGAAGCTTCATGGGTGGCTTTTTTGGGGCAACATCGCATCGCGATGTAAGTTTGGATGTGTTTTTCGGCGTAGACTACCACTCTCATTTGGGAACGAAGCGGGCTGGCATGTGCAGCTGCCGTGCGGATGGCGGTTTTGAGCGCGAGATCCACTCCATTGCAAACACGCCGTTCCGTACGAAGTTCGAAAACGACCTGGGTAACTTTGCGGGCCCGGCTTGCATCGGTTGCATTTCCGATAAAGACCCGCAGCCGCTTATTGTTCGCTCCCACCTGGGGCTTTTTGCGCTGGCGTTCACGGGCATCATCAACAACAAACGCGCTTTGACCGATGCGTACCTTGATGACAAGCATCATCAGTTCACCGCCATGAGCGATGGCGGCGTGAACGACGTGGAGCTTATTGCCGCGCTCATCAACCAGAAAGACACCATGCTCGAGGGCATCATCAATGCGCAAAACGCTGTTGAGGGCACCGTCACGCTCATGATTATGCAAGAAGACGGTTCCATTCTGTGCGCACGCGACATCATGGGCCGCCTTCCCATTCTTTTGGGCAAAGACCCCGATGGCTATGCGATTTCCTTCGAGTCCTTCGCGTATCAGAAGCTTGGTTACCAGGACGAATATGAGCTTGGTCCAGGCGAAGTGGTCAAAGTGACTGCCGATGGCTACGAAACGCTCAAAGAACCCGGCACTGACATGAAGATTTGCGCGTTTTTGTGGAGCTACTACGGGTATCCGAACTCTACGTATGAAGGCGTGAACGTCGAAGTCATGCGCTATCGCAACGGCGCCATTATGTCGCGCGACGAAGAAGCCGCTGGCGTGCGCCCCGAAGTCGATTACGTTGCCGGTATTCCCGACTCGGGCCTGCCGCATGCTATTGGCTATGCGCAGGATTCGGGCATGCCGTTTGCGCGTCCGTTCGTGAAATACACGCCCACGTGGCCTCGTTCCTTCATGCCGGGAAATCAAGCGCTGCGCAACAAGGTTGCCCACATGAAGCAAGTTCCTGTGCATGACCTGATCAAGGATAAAAAACTTCTGTTCGTGGATGACTCCATTGTGCGTGGTACCCAGCTGCGCGAGACCGTGGAGTTCCTGTACGAGAACGGTGCGAAGGAAGTGCACATGCGCTCTGCGTGCCCACCCATTATGTACGGCTGCAAATATTTGAGCTTCTCCACGAATAAGTCCGACATGGACCTTATCGCGCGCCGCAAAGTGCAAGAGCTCGAAGGCGACGAGGGCCAGAAGCACTTGGACGAGTACTCCGACGCGTCCACCGAGCGCGGTAAGTGCCTTCTGAAGTCCATCTGCGAAGAGATGAAGTTCGATTCGCTGCGTTATCAGTCGCTCGAAGGCCTGCTTGAGGCCATTGGCCTGCCGCCCGAGAAGGTGTGCACGTACTGCTGGAGCTCATGACGCGGCGCGGGGATATTTTCGCAAAACGCCTGTTCGATATTGTGGTGGGACTTGTGGTGTTCCTGATTCTGTGCATTCCGATGCTTATTATCGCTATTATGATCAAGTTTGATTCCGAAGGCCCCGTTTTCTACCGGCAAGAACGCGTGACTACGAACGGGAAGCATTTTCGCATCCACAAGTTCCGTACCATGGTGGCGAACGCCGATAAGATTGGCACGGCGGTTACCGTGGGCGGCGACGCGCGCATCACGAAAGTGGGAGCGAAGCTGCGCGACCATCGTCTTGATGAATTTCCCCAGGTCTTTGACGTGTTATCGGGCAATATGAGCTTTGTGGGCACACGTCCGGAAGCTGTGAAGTACGTTGAGAAATACACCGACGAGATGAAGGCAACGTTGCTTCTTCCTGCGGGTATTACTTCTGAAGCGTCGATTCGTTACAAGGATGAGGCGCAGCTTTTAGATGCGGCGGCCGATGTTGACGACGTGTATATGAATGAAGTGCTGCCTGAGAAAATGAAGTACAACTTGGAGAGCATTCGTAATTTCAGCTTTTGGGGAGATATCGCTACGATGTTTCGCACGGTTGCCGCAGTTGCGGGCAAAGAGTATCAATAAGAGTTTTATCAGCGGTTTTGCTTTTCACGGTGCGCTTTTGCGCCAACGGGAAGCGCGAGTTGCAGCATAAAAGGATAGGCAGGCGATCAAGCGATGGAGAATGAAACACGCAACGCGTTGAGCGTGGGTGCCGCAAAAGGGGCGGGGTGCCATTCCGCCTATGAAGGTGCGCACATGACGGGCGCCCAGGCGGTTATCGCTGCGCTGGAGTGCGAAGGCGTTACGCATGTGTTCGGATATCCGGGCGCTCAAGCCATTGCCATGTACGATGCTCTGTACGACTCGCAGCAAATCACGCACGTGCTTGCGCGTCACGAGCAAGCTGCCGTCCACGAAGCCGATGGTTTCGCGCGCGCCACGGGAAACGTTGGTGTTGTTCTGGTCACGAGCGGCCCTGGTGCGACTAACACTGTTACGGGAATCGCAAATGCATACCTGGACAGCATTCCGCTTGTCGTTATTACCGGTCAGGTGCCTACGAGCGTTATCGGCACCGATGCGTTCCAGGAATCTGACACAATGAGTATTACCATGCCCGTGGTAAAGCATAGCTTCCTGGCGCAAAAAGCAGCGGATTTGCCGCGCATCATTCGCGAAGCGTTTCACATAGCTATCACGGGTAGACCTGGCCCGGTGGTTGTCGATGTTCCTTCGGACATTGCGGGTCAAGAACTCACGTTTGCCTATCCTGCGAAAGTGAATATCCCGTCGTACAAGCCAACATATAAGTGCAACGCGAAGCAAGCGAAGGCGGCGGCCGCGTTGCTGCAAGAAGCGCAACGTCCCGTTATCCTTGCAGGTGGCGGCGTGATTTCTTCGGGTGCGCAGGATCAATTGCAAGAAATCGCGCACTTTTTGCAGGCGCCTGTTGCGCTCACACTTATGGGAAAGGGTGCGTTTCCTGCAGCCGACCCGCTGAACTTGGGCGCTGTTGGCATGCATGGTTCGGCGCGTTCGAACACGGCGTTGATGAGTGCGGACGTGCTTTTGGCGGTGGGCACGCGCTTGTCGGATCGCGTGACGGGCGCTATGAGCGCGTTTGCGCCCCACGCAAAGCTCAT
>CAKTXN010000116.1 GCA_934630905.1 uncultured Eggerthellaceae bacterium | reverse complement strand
CTTTTTTTTCTTACCATTTTAGCTGGTGTTTTATTGTTCGTCGCTTGCTTCGCTTTCGTTCGCAAACATCGCAGTAAACAAACGCTGCAGATCATCTTCGTCCTTGAATTCAATCTCAATTCGATTGCGCCCTTGGGATGTCTTGACTTTAACCGTCGTGTTCAGGCGGTCATGAAGGCTGCGCGCCACTTTCTTATACGTCTTTGGAACAGCGTTTTGCGCGGACGGCGCCTTCTTCTTAGGATCAAGCGACATCAAGCGAGCAAGATTTTCTGCTTCACGCACGGAAAGCTTAGATTCAAGAAGTTTCTGCGTGAGCTTCATGCGTCCCTCGGGTGTTGGGATGGAAAGAATCGCGCGGGCATGACCGGCGGTGATTTTTTCCTCATACAGCAACTTCTGGGCTTCTTCGGGCAAATCCAGCAAGCGAACCGCATTTGCAACGGTAGAACGTCCCTTGGAAACCATCTGAGCAACCTGAGATTGATTCAGATTCTTCTTATCCATAAGACGACGATATGCATACGCTTCTTCTATGGGATTCAAATCAGAGCGCTGGATGTTCTCAATAAGGGCAAGCTCGAGCGTCTCTTCATCATCCGCTTCTTTAATGCGAACAGGCACTTCCGTTAAACCAGCCAACTTAGATGCGAGATAACGGCGTTCGCCCGCGATGATTTCATATTTGCCATCTTTAGGACGCACCAGAATAGGCTGAAGCAAACCATCTTTTTTAATCGACGATGCAAGCTCTTCAAGCTCTTCTTTCTTGAAATTAATACGAGGCTGATTCTCATTCGGCACAATCAAATCCAAAGGAAGCATGTCAGGAAGTTTATTTCCTTGCGCTTCCTCAAGAACTTTCTCCGGTTCGGAAGAAGGAGCGGTTTGCGTCACAGGAGTAACCACTTTCTGCTCCACACGCACCGTATTATCGATGATTTCTCCCGTTGAAGCGTTAATACGCCCCATAGAAATACGTTCACGCGGCGGATTTTGCGCCGGTTGCTGTTGAGCGGAAATGGAGGGGTTCATTTGAGCTGGTGCAGCCTGATGCTGCGGCTGTGGCTGCGCAGCAGATTCCTCATAAGAGCCCCCAAGCAACGATCCGAGACCGCGACCAAGTGCATTCTTAGCCACGAGCGATCACCTCTTTCGCAAGATCAACGTACGACTGCGCACCCTTGCCCGTTGGATCATATTGTGTAATAGGCAAACCAAAACTAGGAGCCTCGGACAGCTTCACCGTACGAGGAATCATAGAATTAAATACAATACGACCGAAATACGACCGAACTTCCTCGGCAACTTGCTTTGAAAGCGTGGTACGTCCGTCATACATCGTCAAAAGCACACCATAAATATCCAAAGCAGGATTAAGGCGAGTTTTGACACGTTTCATTGAATCAAGAAGTTTTGTCACACCTTCCAATGCGTAGAACTCACACTGGATAGGAATAAGGAGCTTGTCCGCAGCAACAAGAGCGTTCACTGTAAGCAAACCCAAAGAAGGAGGACAATCAACAAAAATAAAATCATAACGTCCGCGCAGGCGTCCCAAGGCATCCTTAAGCCTGTTCTCGCGTGCCATCTCTGTTACCAGTTCAACTTCGGCACCCGCCAAATTGATAGTAGCAGGAAGAACGTCGAGTCCTTGGCATACATCGGGAATAATTGCCTGCTCAACAGGAACGTCGTTGATTAAGACATCGTAAACGCAATTTTTAACCAGATTCTTCTCAATCCCAAGACCACTTGAAGCATTGCCCTGCGGATCAAGGTCAACAAGAAGCACTTGCCTTCCAAGCTCACCAAGAGCAGCAGACAAGTTAATAGCAGTCGTTGATTTTCCAACGCCGCCTTTCTGATTGATGATTGCGATAATCTTCGTCTGCCCGATTACATGAGTGACAGGTGCTTTCTCAGCATAGGATTTCAACTGCGGATGAGCTACCTCGGGTTCTGCAGTTTGCTGGCTTCGTGGGGCACGTTCAACAACCTCTGGTTCATTCCTATACGACGAAGGAGCAGATTGCACTTTCTCAAAAGAAGTGCCTTGCGCGACTTCACTCACCGCTCTTTCCTGCTGTGTCGTATCCTCATGTTGATTATTGATAGTCCCTGCTGCATTTTTTTCACGTCTCAGACCATCGAAAAAACCCACACGAGCCTCCTCTCGTTAAAAAACACGTATCTATTGGTATTGTTGAAAGTATATGATTTCAGCATCATAGCTTCAACCTGTTTCACGTGAAACACCAAACACAAACCAGTATCCAGAAAAAAGGTCAGCGACAACCTTGGGGGGAAACTTTATTCAAATATCGCAATTAACCTTCATCATTTTTTGATGTTTCACGTGAAACATCAAAAACAAGAATATAAAACTACAGAGGATTTCTTTGTGCCATACCATTTCTGCGCGGCAATTTAATGGAAGCATTCTTAAACTTTTCAAAAACTAAAATACGACGAAATGTTTCATTATCAGAAAGATAAAACCCGCGATCGGATATAAGACGAAGACCTAATTTCTGTTCAAGCGAACAAGCATGAGCAAGTTCTTCCTCTTCGATACGTGATTTATAACAGATGAATTGTCCCCCCACTTTCAACAGCGGAGAACCTAATTCAAGAAGAGAGCCTAATTGAGAGAGCGCACGAGCAGACAGAACTGAAAACTTCCCTTTCTTCTGAAGAGCCAACTCTTCAGCACGTCCCGGAAATACCGTAATATTCGATAAACCAAGCTCTTGGGCAAACTGTTCAAGAAGGGCAGCTTTCTTTTTCACCGACTCAACAAGTATCGTTTCACGGCTCGTTTCAATAGCGATAGGAATGCCAGGGAATCCTGCGCCGGAACCTAAGTCAGCATAAAGTCCTTCTGGTGCGGTTTCAAATTCAGGCAACGCAGAAAGAGAGTCCTCAATATGCAATACTTGGGCCGATTCCCAAGAGACGATGCGAGTAATATTAGTTGTTTCATTCGCTTTTACAACTAAATCAAGATGCTTATTGAGCAATTCGGAATTCATGAGGACCTTTCTATTTCAGTTCGCCCTATTATGACAAAAAAAGAAGGCCTGAAACATCAGACCCTCAATAAAGCTCTATTTTTCTTTTTACCGCGGATAGATAACCACGTGACGAGAAGGACCCTCATCTTCCGATTCGGTCTCAACACGATCATCATCGCGAAGAGCCACATGAACAAGACGACGCTCATAAGGAGTCATGGGACGAAGCTTCACACTACGATGCTCACGTGCCGCGCGATTTGCAGCGGAATGAGCAATGGACTCAATCTTCGCGCGCTGACGAGATTTATAACCCTCAACGTCGATAACAACCGGATAACGGAAACCAAGCTTCCGAACCAGAATTGCCGAAATCAAGAACTGCAAACTTTCAAGCGTCTTGCCATGACGACCGATAAGAACAGCGGTGTCGTCACCGGTGATGTCAAGAATCAACTCCCCTTCGTCACCCTCATATTCATCGATGGTGATATCGCCAACCGAGAAATACTGAATGATGTCTTTGATGACCGTAATGGCGGTATCGGCAATAAAATCAAGTTCCTCATCGGTCACTTCTGCAGGATCATCTACGATGTCTGCGTTTTCAAATTCTTCAGACATGATTGCTCCTTACCTACATTAATGTTTCTTGGTCGGGCGAGGCTTCTTGACCTTACGGGTTACATTCACTTCAGAGGGCAGCTCGTAAGCAGGTGCTTCAGTCTCTGCATCCTTCTTTTCGAGGATGCGCATAGAGATTTGCTGCTGAGCAATAGCCAGCAAAGAAGAAGCGCCCCAGAACAGAAGAACGCCAGCGGGAGAGCTCCAACCAATCCAAATCATCATGATGCTCATCACCACAACCATAATAAGCGTCATTTTCTTCTGCTGGGGATCCTGTGTCTGATTTTGCATAAGCAGCGTAGGAATGAACGTGCACAAAGCAAAGATTGCCAGCAAAATAATGTACGGAATAAACGTAGGTACATCAATGGCAAAAGCACCTGCCGGCGTAAGCGTCAAGTCGGGAACCAGGTGGAAAAATACATAATCGGTCGTGTCAGACACGCGCTCAGACATCTCGCGGAGTACTTGGAACAAAGCAATAAAGATAGGCATCTGGATAAGCATAGGCACGCAACCCGCAAGAGGATTGAACTTTGCCTGAGCATATAACTTTTGAGTTTCCTCGTTCTGACGTTGAACATCGTCAGGGAATCTCTCTTTGATCTGGGTGATCAACGGCTGAATCTTGCGCATGTTATACGAAGATTTCGACTGCGTGTACATCAAAGGAGTAATCGCAGCACGGAAAATCAACGTAATGATGATAATCGCAAGACCCCAGTCACCACAGATATTGTAGAACGCCTGGATGAGCCAGAATATGAAGTCTTTAAACGCTTCCCACATTTTCTTTCCTTTCTCATATATACCAAAGAGGTACCACGGCTCGTCAGGGAACAGGATCGTAGCCATGGCCGCCCCCCGGACGGCAACGTGCAACACGTTTCACGGTAAGAACCAAACCTTTACAGAAACCATACTTTCTGAAAGCTTGCAGCCCATACTGCGAACATGTGGGGACAAATCGACAACAAGGAGGAAAAAGAGGAGAAATAATAATGCGGTAAAACATGATTAAACCAATAGCGATCTTACAAGGAATCGCCTTAATAAATGCAATAATCTTATTGCTTGGTTCAACCATGATTTACTGACAACACTACCTATATACGCCCCGCAACCGATTCAACATCAGCATACACCTGGGAAAAAGGAACAGAAAGTATCTTCGGTTTAGCTAAAAATACAATATCAACGCCTTTTTCATAAAGGTGCAATTGGCGGCATATCTCCCTCATACGGCGCTTTGCCCCATTGCGCCATACAGCATTTCCATTCTTTTTTCCCGCAACAAAAGCAACACGGCCGCCGGAAGACTCCGTGCGACCGCATTCTTTTGATGAAACTATAAGCGTGATGTTAGGTGTATGAATACGCCTACCACGTGAAAAGAGATTCGAAATATCTGTGCTGGATTTAATGATATCCAACGCAAAACCCTCTATTTACACGCAAAGATGCTTACGGCCCTTGGCGCGACGAGCAGCCAGCACAGCACGACCACCCTTGGTAGCCATACGAGCACGGAAACCGTGAGTCTTAGCACGCTTACGCTTATTCGGTTGATAAGTGCGCTTCATTTTTAATCCCTTCTACCTTTATAGAATAGCCCTGAAATTATATATCACCAGTTTTTTCTGTCAATACATTTTTTCGTCACGAGTAATAAAACTGCACTTCAAAAAGCTTTGGTCACTCGAAAAACTAAACGCAACGCTGCAAAGGTAAATGCAACATTGCGTTTTATCCTGCAGATCTTATTCAAAA
>CAKTXN010000115.1 GCA_934630905.1 uncultured Eggerthellaceae bacterium | reverse complement strand
CTGTACTGGTAATAATAAACAGAAACGCGATAGCCATCTTTGTTGTACGCAGTATAGCCCGACGACGACGTTGTTGCATCAACATCGAAACCCGCCCTCTTCAAACGAGCCGCATAATCTGTCCATTCGCTGCTGGCTTCGCAGGGAATATCGATTTCGAAGAACGATGTTGCACTGTAGATATAGCCTTTTTCCTGATCAGGCTTCGGAAGCATAGTGGCAAGCCCCGATTCCGGCCACGTGTAAGTGGAGTTCAAGCGCTGCTGCTGCTCAGCCTCCCAGCTTTTGTCTTCAACCATGTTTGCAATGCAGCCAATAGCAGTAAGCAGCACAAATGCGGCAACAATGCCGCAAACAATCTTCTTGGCGCGACTCATGACCTGGCCAACAGCCTTATTTCGAGCGTTCTGTTTGCGCTTCAGGGCCGCTTCGGCTGCTTTTTGTGCAGCCGCTTCCTCCTTGGATTCCAAGCGCGAAGCGGTCATTGGGTCAAGCGCTTCCCTGTTTCCGCAGTACGGGCAAACCAACATAATATGGTCTTCGTCCAAGACCATCGTGCCGCCACACTTCGAGCACTCCATATGTTCGCTGCTCATCGGTTCGTTCTCCTTATCTAGCAAAATCCGGCGCACCGCCCGATTCCGCCCGTGCTCAACCCACTCGATAAAAAAGCCCGCAGTCGCAACCACGGGCTTTTATTTGCTTCGCTTCCACAGTGCCTTCGTACTGCATCTGTGTTTCGTTCATGCTCCCTATTGCCGCGAGCGCTTACGCGCAACTCGCTGCAAATCATAGCAAAGTTTATTGCTACAGAATAGAAAGATTCACTTCTTTCAGCTGACGCGTGGTCACCTGGTTCGGTGCGCCCGTCATCAGATCCGAAGCGCTGGACGTCTTGGGGAAGGCAATAACGTCGCGAATGGAGCTCTTGCCTGCAAGCAGCATGACCAAACGGTCCAGGCCCAGCGCAATGCCACCATGAGGCGGAGCGCCCAGCTCAAGCGCATGAATCAAGTGGCCGAACTTGATGTCCAGGTCTTCCTCGGATACACCGCAGCGACGCAAAACGCGCTTCTGCTCTTCGACATTATGAATACGAATCGAACCGCCGCCCAGCTCGTAGCCGTCCATAACAATGTCGTAGCTATAAGAACCGCAGGCCAGCGGGTCGGTTTCAATCTTATCCAGGTCTTCTTCAAGCACATGCGTGAAAGGATGATGCTCGGCGGCGTATTTCTTCTCTTCTTCATCGTACTTGAACATGGGGAAGTTCACCACCCACAGCAGCGCGTGGCCGTTGCGCTCAACGCCCAGACGGTCAGCCATGGTCAAACGCAGCGCAGAAAGCACGGCGGCAACCGTAGCGGGCTTATCGGCGGCAAACAGCAGCAAGTCGCCCGGCTGAGCATCCATTGCCTGTTTGATCTGGCCGTATACTTCATCGCCCAAGAACTTGATAATGGGGCTCTTGCCCTTCATCTCGGTATCGGCATCGGTGAACGCAATCCACGCCATGCCAGCAGCGCCATTCGCAGCAGCAACTTCAGCAAGCTTCTCAATCTCGCCGCGGCTCCAGTTGCCCGCGCCCTTGCAATTGATGGCCTTCACAATGCCGCCCGCTTCAACGGTCTTGGCGAAAACGCCGAAGCCGCAGCCGCGCACGATGTCGGTCAGGTTTACCAGCTCCATGCCAAAGCGGATGTCCGGACGGTCGCAGCCGAAGCGGTCCATTGCCTCGGACCACTGCATACGCTGCAGCGGGAACTCGTGCTCAACGCCAGCAGCAGCCAGCACTTCCTTCATCACATCTTCCATCATATCAATGACGTCTTCACCTTCGACGAACGACATCTCAATGTCCACCTGGGTAAACTCAGGCTGACGGTCGGCGCGCAGGTCCTCATCGCGGAAGCAGCGAGCAATCTGATAGTAGCGCTCAATGCCAGCAACCATAAGCATCTGCTTGAACTGCTGCGGGCTTTGCGGCAGCGCGTAGAACTTGCCAGGGTTCGGACGGCTGGGAACAATGTAGTCACGTGCGCCTTCGGGCGTGCTGTTTGCCAGGATAGGCGTTTCCACTTCAATAAAGTCGCGCTCGTTGAGTGCCTTGCGCATGGCCTGAGCCACAACGTGACGCAGCTTGATGGCGGCATACATCTCGGGACGACGCAGGTCCATATAACGCCACTTCATGCGCGTTTCCTCGGCAACGGCAATGCCGTCTTCAATTTCAAACGGCGGCGTAACGGACTTGTTCAGCATCACAATGGACGAAGCAAGCACTTCAATCTCACCCGTAAGCATGTTGGGGTTCACGGCTTCTTCGCCACGAGCGCGTACTTTGCCCGTGATTTTCAGGACGTCTTCGCGGCTCAAATGCTCGGCGATGGCGAACTCATCGGCGGTTACGCAATCGGGGTCAATGATAACCTGGGTGTAGCCATCACGATCGCGCAGGTCGCAGAAGATAATGCCGCCGTGGTCGCGCGTATGCCACGCCCAACCAGTCAGCACAACTTCGCGCCCAATGTCTTCTTTGCGCAGCTCGCCACAAGTGGCGGTGTGCATGCAGTACTCGTTTTTGAAATCGGTCATTCCTGCTCCTTTATAACTGCGAAGCGGCTCGAAAGCCCCTTTATTCAACACTCTTGCGGATTCGCTCCGCGGAAAACGCCTTCATCTTGCGCATCTTGCGCACCTTGGCCGCGTGCGTGACCACTCGTCCAGCCCTGCGTTCAGCCACGCGCCAAACGGCAAGCCCAGCCGCAATCACGGCCGCAAACCAAGCCGCAAACCATCAACGAAGGCAAACGCTTATTTTACTCGCTTGCCACGCAAGTTGAAACTGCATCTTCCAATTTGACCAGCTTTTCTTCGTGAGTTGCCATATTACGCAACTTCACCTGGCCCTGCCCCAGCTCATCGGGGCCCAAAATAGCAATGATGCGCGCGCCTGTTTTGTCGGCAAGCTTGAACTGGCTCTTCAAGCTGCGTCCCTGATGATCCATTTCTGCCACCACGCCCGCATCGCGGCACGCCTGCATCAGGCGGAATGCCGCCAAGCGCACGCTTTCGTCAACGCATGCAATGAATACGTCGCAACGCGCGGCCTTCGGGAATTCCTTGCCTGCAGCCTCAAGCGCTAAAACGCAGCGCTCGTAACCCAACGCAAAGCCCAAGCCTGGCGTGGGCCTTCCGCCCACTTCTTCCGCCAGCTTGTCGTAACGTCCGCCGCCGCCAATGGCGTTTTGCGAACCCAGACCGTCGTCAACTTGCACTTCAAACACGGTACGCGTGTAATAGTCCAGACCGCGTACGAGCTTTGCATCTTCCTTGTACGCCACGCCCGCAGCTTCCAGGTACGCTTTCACCTGGTCGTAGTGAGCTTTGCAATCGGGGCACAGATGATCGGAAATCTTCGGCGCCGCCTCCATTACGTGCGCGCAACCTGCGTTTTTGCAGTCGAAAGCACGCAGTGGATTGATTTCCTTGCGCGTGTTGCACGTTTCGCACAACTCGTCGGCATGCTCGTCCATGTAGGCGCGCACGGCATCGCGATACGCCGGACGGCACTTCTCGCAGCCCATGGAGTTGATCAGCAGCGTCATTTTATCCGCGGGAATGCCCACTTTTTCGTAGAAACGCATGAGCATGATAATGGCTTCGGCATCGATGGTGGGCTCTTCGGCGCCCAAGCACTCAACGCCTACCTGGTGAAACTGGCGCAAGCGGCCTTTTTGCGGGCGCTCGGCGCGAAACATGGGGCCCGCGTACATCAGCTTCACGGGAGCTGCACCCTGAGGCACTAAATCATGCTGCACTACCGCGCGCACCACGCCGGCAGTGCCTTCGGGGCGAAGCGACAGGCGGCTTTTGCTCTTCAGAGACTGTCCGTCCAACAGCTTCTTCAAATTCTCGCCCGAAAACGTGGCGAACATCTCCTTGGAAACAACGTCGGTCGCTTCGCCAATGCCACGCACGAACAGCTCGGTTTGCTCAATGGTTGGCACCTCAATGGGCAGGTACCCATACGTGCCGAAAACTTCCCGCGCGCACTGCTGGAAATCCAGCCAGAACAGCTCTTCGTCGGGAAGCAGATCTTTTGTGCCTTCCGGGGCCTGAATAGCCATAACACCCTCTTTGCGATTGATGATTCGGATTCGTCAATGTACCGTAATTCGTAACTTCCCAGTTTACCGTATTGGCGTGGTCTTAGCGAAAAAATCTCGCAGCTTTTGCGTTACTGCACCAGGTAAATCATAAAAATTCCTACCTTTTGCACCCCTTGGCGTTACTTTTTACCCAATTTTCATAGCCTGTGGGTAGGTATTGTGCTAAAAAAAACACCACTTGCGATGAAAGGAGGTGCGCCGGTGTCTGGTGAAAGTGACTCAGAAGGCAGTCAAAGTACAAGCGCAAACTGTTCAACGACCAGCGACAATTGCGATTCAACTACCCGTGACAACAGTCGCGCAACCGTGCTCAAAAAGCTCATTTTGGCACACGAAGGTTGGTTCAACGTTTTCCCTGATTACGAATATGCCAACCGTATCTTTCCTGCTTTTGCAGAGTTTCACTCGCATGGAGAGAAGTATGTTCTAACCAAGCGAGCGAAACTTTGGGAAGTGGATGCTCACGAATACCTCTTCTTTCAGACAACCGAAACGCTTTCCGCAACAGATGTGGCTGAGTGGATTGACTTTATGACCACTCAGGCGCTGAAGAAAGTTGACCCCGTTCCCGACCATATGAGCAGCTATATCTCGCTTGTCATTGTGGCCGATTCGGTGACCGACGATGCGAAAAAGGCAATTCGCAAAGCCCGTTTCCATAAGGAGTTCAGCTTTGGACTGCGTGGCTGGGCAGATTTGCGCCTGGCTGCGGTGGACCTTTCGTCGCAGTGCGTTCTCACTAATGCTGCTGGAAAAGAGATGCGAGCGGCGCTTGAAGCGAATGCTGGCATCAAATGCAGCAAGAAAGGTTTGTTCAGAAGGAGGTAATTAGTTCATGAACGCTTTGATCATGCTGGTCATCGCCGCAGTTATCCTGATCATAGGCTATATCTGCTATGGCGGATGGCTGTCCAAACAATGGGGTATCGACAACTCTATTGAAACCCCTGCCCATGCCCTGGAAGACGGCGTTGATTACGTTCCAGCGCAACCCTACGTTGTTATCGGTCACCACTTTTCTTCCATTGCCGGAGCCGGCCCCATCAACGGCCCTATTCAGGCTGCAATTTTTGGCTGGGTTCCCGTTTTGCTGTGGGTCCTTATCGGCGGCATTTTCATTGGCGCCATGCACGACTTTGGCGCGCTGTTTGCCTCGCTGCGCCACAAGGGCCAAACGCTGGCCGCCGTTGTTGCAGCTAACATCGATGAATCCGCGAAAAAGCTGTTCTGCGTGTTCTCGTTCTTGACGTTGGTGCTGGT
>CAKTXN010000114.1 GCA_934630905.1 uncultured Eggerthellaceae bacterium | reverse complement strand
CCAGCTCGGCGCCATGGCTCTCGCCAAACAGCGTGATGGACACGCTGTTGCCAAACGTGTTTTTCATGGGGCTTTACTCCTCCTTCTCTTGGATGAGCGGCAGCAGTTTGCCCAGCGCTTCGGCGGTTGTTTGCTCTATAGTATACGTTCCGATTTCAGGGACGGTGATAATCGTTACCCCTGATTGACTGCTCTTTTTATCGTGCTTGATTGCTTGCGTTACCGCGACGGCGTCAAACGCACGCGTTGTGGGCAGCCCCAAAGCGCGCAAGACGGGGATAAGGCGCGCGCGCACGGGGGCAGCGCACAGCGGAATCATTCCCAATGCAACGCATTCGCCGTGGTAGAGGCCCTGTTCGCGACCGTCGGTGGGGGCGAAGGCGGTGTCGCTGGCAGATGCGGAAGTATCCGTGTTCGGTTCGCCGTAGAGCGCTTGTTCGTAGGATTCAACGCCGTGGCCAATGGTGTGTCCAAAGTTCAAGATCTTGCGCAGTCCTGCTTCGCATTCATCCTGCTCAACAACATGTTTTTTCACGCGAAGCGACCGCTCGATGATGGTTTCCAAGTGCGGTTCAAGTGCTGCGTACGCGGCATCCGTGCGGCTCGCGGCGCCGTTTGCGCTGCAAGCCGGCGTATCCGCCGCAGTCGTGCCCGCGCTTGCGCCTGCGGCTGTGGCGGCATCGTTCGGCGCGCCCGCCTCTTCGCTTGCGACCGCTTCGGGGCTTGCGGCATCGCCCGCCGTGCCTGTGCCAGTCGTGTCCGCCGCCTCTGCATCCGCGCCGGCGGTAAAGCCGCCCGCGGCAGCCGCTTCCTCAAACAGCCAGAACAGCTGTGCATCGGAGGTCAGTGACATCTTTACGGCTTCTGCAAGGCCGTTTGCAATTTGGCGACGCGGCAGCGTGCGCAGCACGTCCAAGTCGATAAGCACTTTTTTCGGCTGATAGAACGCGCCGACCATATTCTTGTATCCGCCCAGGTTGATGGCGGTTTTTCCGCCAATGGAGCTATCGACTTGCGCGAGCATCGTGGTGGGAATGTTGTAGAAGTCAACGCCGCGCATGTAGCTTGCGGCAACGAATCCCGCAAGATCGCCCACGATGCCGCCACCCACAGCAACCACGCAGTCGCCGCGCGTGAACTGCGCTTCAATCATGGTTTGTAGCAGCCTGCCGAACACTTCCAAGCTCTTGCTTTGCTCACCTTGCGCCACAACGGTCAGGTGCGCTTCGGCACATTGGGCGGCCACGGCGCGAGCGTACTCCAGCGGCACGCCGCTATCGGTAACAACCAGCACTTTGCGGTCAAGATCGCACAGCGTGCCCGCCTTCGTCAGGCAGCCGCGCTCAATCACAATGTCGTAGGCGCGCTCGCCCAGACCAACGTTGAGAATCATTCGTTGTCCTCCAGGGGAACTTCCATGTTGTAATGGCCGATAATCTTGATTTGCGAGCAGTGTTCCTGCAGCTCAGAGAGCATGCTTTTGCCCGTCTCGGACGACTCGTCGCCTTCTGCTTCCACGTAAAAATAGTACTGCCACGGCTTGTTTTTCAGCGGATGACTGCGCAGTGTGGTCATGTTGAACCCGTGGCGCGCAATCACGTTGATGGCGTTGGCCAGCGCGCCGGCTTCGTTATTCACGGCGAAAAGCATCATAAACGTGCTGTTCGTGCGGGTGCGCGAGGGGTTTTCGCAGCGCGAGAACACGGCGAAGCGCGTGGTGTTCAGCAGGCTCTTGTTAATGCCGCGCTCGATGACTTCCAGGCCGTACAAGTTGGACGTTTCCGCGCTGGCAATAGCGGCTACGCTCGGGTCGCCCGCTTGGGCAACGGCGGCGGCAGCACGTGCCGTGTTCACGGCGTCCTCCGTGGCAAAACCGTGCTCCTTGATGTAGGGCATGCATTGCGCAAGCGCCTGTGGATGGCTAATCACCGTGCGCACGTCGGCCACGCTTGTGCCGGGAATCCCCAGCAAATTCTGCAGGATGCGCAACGTATACACGCCGTTGACGTGCAGCGATCCGCTAAACATCAGGTCAACCACCTGGCTCACTTCGCCGGCATAGCTGTTTTCGATGGGCAGCACGGCGCAATCGCAATCGCCCGAAACCACGGCATCGTAAGCTTCCTGGAAATTCAAGAAGCCCACAATCTGCTCTTCGGGGAAAATGCGGTGGGCGGCAATGTTCGCAAACGCGCCCTCTACGCCGCTGTAAGCAATGCGCATGCCCTGCAAAAGCTGGCGTTGGTATGCCTTGGAGATGCCCAGCATGCTGTGCTGCAAATCCACGTAGTAGCTGCGGATAACAGGATCGGTGATGTGCTTCGCGTGCTCGGCCGACGCGTTCTCTTCGCGTGCGATATCTTCAATGGGCAGGCCGTTTGCTTGCTTGTAGAGCGCAACGTCTTCAACTTCGCGCATGCGCGCCTCGAAAAGCTGCGCAATTTGGGTGTCAATGGCGTCGATGTTCGCCCGTGCTTCTTCCAGGGACTTCATATGCTTGTCTCGCTTCAGTACTGGTCATTCGTTTTGTTTCCTGCATTTTCGTGCATTTTCACATGAAATTGCTCGGGTTTTTACACTTTTATTATAACGGACACAACATGCGAAGCTGTGCGGGCGGCGCGTTGGACGTTGGTTTGCTGGGGAAGGGGGGCGCGGGAAGGGGAAGAGGCCGGCCACGCGCTTGCTGGGGAAGAGGAAGGCGAAGGGAGCAGCTTCGCCTTCGCTCGGAAGGGCAAAGTGCGCGGGCAGCGATGATGCGCTCCAGCGGCGGTGCATGTCGTCCCCAGAAAGTGGTCGCAAGGAGTGCCTTCGCGCTGCGCCCCAATTCCGCTGCTGTTGTGGTTTTTTCAGGGGCGCGCGTTTTGTGACAGCCGCCTTCCGCAACGTGACCTATCATAGCGACACATACGAAAGCACTACGGCATTGCGGGGGAGCGAAGCCTACATGAATCACAAGGTGAAGCATAGGGGAAAGGCAAAGATTGCGCTGGTTGCGCTGTGCGCCGCTGTTTTTGCGGTTGCGCTTACGGCGTGTGCGGGCTGTTCGGCGAATACGGCGGGCAAAATCGCCGGTACGTATGATCTGTATGAGATCCAGGGCGCGAATGGCACGACCCATGAAGAGATTTCCCAGTTGGAGAAATCGGGCTTCAGCTTGTTTATCAATCTGGACGAGGACAAAACGTTTCACCTGATTATGGTCGGCATGGATAACGATGGAACGTGGGAATGCGCCGATGGGAAAACCATTACGTTCAAGCCGAACCAGAAGACATTGGGCATGACGAACGCCACTCTTGAAGACGGCAAGATCACCATGACGCTTTTGGGCGAGCCGACCGTCTTTGCCAAGGGCAAAGATAAAAAGATCGAGGATTATCTGTAAGCGTGCGTGGCGCATGCGTCGCGCAGGTGGGCGCAAGGCGCGCCGCGTGCAGTGACCGCTTTCGCGTCCGTTTGCGCTATACTGGGCATCATGAAAAAGCCGAAGAAAATACGATTGGACGAACTGCTGGTTGAGCTGGGATATTTCCCCGATACCGCGGCTGCTTTGCGCGCGGTGCTGGCTCACGAGGTGCGCGTGGACGACGTGTATGCCACAAGTGCCGCTATTAAGGTGCTGCCTACTGCCGACATTTTCGTGCGTGGTGCGAAGCGTTATGTTTCGCGTGGCGGTCACAAGCTACAAACGGCTCTGGATGCTTTCGCGCAGGATGTGACCGGCTGCAAGTGCATTGACGTGGGCAGCTCCACGGGCGGTTTCACCGATTGCCTGTTGCAAGCGGGCGCGGCAAGCGTTGCATGCGTGGACGTGAATTACGGTCAGCTTGCCATGAAGCTGCGTCAGGATACGCGCGTTACGGCATTCGAGCGCACGAACATCCGCACGGCCAGCCCTTCCGAGCTTGGCGCTCCCTTCGATATTATTGTTGCCGACCTAAGCTTCATCGGTTTGGCGCAGCTTGCATCTGTCTTCGCATCGTTAGGGCAGTTGGGAAGCGTGTTTTTAGGTCTTATCAAGCCGCAGTTCGAAAGCGCGGCCGATGAGAGCGACCACGGTATTGTTCGCGATGAATCTGTGCGTCAACGCGTGATTGGCGAAGTGGAGCAGGCCCTGCGTGATGCAGGCTTTCAGGTGACCGGCGTGGTGGAGAGCGCTATCACCGGCGCGAAGGGCAACGTCGAATACCTGGTCCGCGCTGTCCTGCGCTGATAAAACCGCCTGTCGTTTGTTGACAAATTACCCCACCTTTTGTCAACAATTTGCGCCGCAGTTCGGGCTGTCCGGCGGCAAGGGCTCGCCTTACGACTCCACTTGGATAATGCTTCTTCTTGCTCGGGGCTCGCACAGCTTATCCAAAGCGTCGCAGTTCGGCTCGACCCTTGCAGCTGGGCAGCCCAGCATTTTCACACGCTCAGAGCCGCTATTTCTCCTTGTAGTAGAGCATGCAGTGGCAGAAGCCCTCGAAATCGGGGTCTTTGATCTGGTTCTTGAATTCGGTGCACATGCATTTCGTGTCGGGCGTACGCTCAAGACGGCACGGGCAGTAGCCGTCCTTCTGCGCCAGGCCTTCGCGCACGATGCGCACCGTTTCTTTGTCGGGGTTCTCGTAAACGCGCATAGTGTCTCCTTCGCTTTTCTCTCATGTTCTCTGCCTGCGCGAATTTCCGTGCCGTCTTACCGCAAAAGCAATAAAGCGGCGCGGTGTGCAAATCTGCTACCTAGTTCTTCAGCGAGTTTAGCGGGGCGGGCATGCGGCCGCCGCGATGCGCGAAGACGTCGCCTGCGCCTTCGCGTACGGGCATAACGGGTGCGTATCCCAGAAGGCCGCCGAAATCAAGGCGATCGCCCACGTTCAGTCCAATAGCCGGGATGACGCGAACGGCGGTAGTCTTGTTGTTGATCATGCCAATAGCGCATTCATCTGCGATAATGCCGAAAATGGTCTCTACCGATGTGTCGCCGGGAATCGCAATCATATCCAAGCCAACCGAGCATACGCATGTCATGGCTTCAAGCTTCTCCAAGCTCAAAACGCCCGCTTCGGCTGCGCGAATCATGCCGGCGTCTTCGGACACGGGAATGAACGCGCCGGAAAGTCCGCCTACGCTTGAGCTGGCCATAACGCCGCCCTTCTTCACGGCGTCGTTGAGCATGGCAAGCGCGGCCGTGGTGCCGGGGCCGCCGCATTGTCCCACGCCGATGGCTTCCAGAATGTCGGCTACCGAGTCGCCGCGCGCGGGAGTCGGTGCCAGGGAAAGATCCAAAATGCCCTTCTGATAGCCCAACCGACGTGCTGCTTCGCGCGCCATAAGCTCGCCGGCGCGCGTAATCTTGAACGCCGTCTTCTTAATGGTTTCTGCCACGGCCGTCATGTCCGCGTCTTCGGGCAAGCTTGCCAGCGCCGCACGCACTACACCCGGGCCGGAAACGCCCACGTTAATGAC
>CAKTXN010000113.1 GCA_934630905.1 uncultured Eggerthellaceae bacterium | reverse complement strand
GCCCAGCCAGTAACTGCATCACATTCTGAATGATTCGATTGAAACAGTCAAAAATGCGATAAGAAGAGTGTAGGAGAAGGAATGCCAGAAGACTGTTCGTTACCGCCCAAGGAAAACAATGAAAAGGAGGTTGAGCATGCAACAGAAGATGTAGCGCAGTCGCCTGAGAAAGAACCAGAAATCATCATCAGGCCTGTTCAAAACGAAATCACTGCTACAACAACTGATACCGAGGATGCGAGCAGCAGCAAAAACGCAACGGCATCAGAAACCGAAGCGCTAAAACCAGCGCCGCCCAAATTCTGCACGAAATGCGGCGCCGAACTTCCAGGGAGCAACGCGTTCTGCATAAAATGCGGGGCGCCCGTTGAAAGCCCCGATGCAGAACTCGGCAGCAATGGCAGAGAAACAGCGCAAGAAACTAGCAGCGCGCTTCAAGCAGCAGGCGCCCCCAAGAAAGAGATTAACGCGACCACACCGGAAAAGCCACAGAAGCACAGTCTTAGAAATAGCAAGAAAAAGAAGGTCATCGCAGCTGCAGCAGTTGCCGTTGCGGTCATCGCGGCGCTGATTGTCGTTCCACCCCTGCTCAGAACCCCCGATGAACTCTTCGCCGCAGGCGAATACAGAGCAGCCTACGAGAAGAGCATCGACGACGACAAGCCCGAGATGCTTGAAAGAATCATCGAGAAGGGCAAATACGATATAGCCTACTCGCTCGCTCCTACCGACGATGGCAAAAAGAAGGTACTTTTAGGCGCATGCGCAGCAGGAAAGTTTGAGGAGGCGCTACAACTGGCGGAAACCGACGAAGCGAAGCAGATGATCTCCGTCATTAACGGCATTTGCTACGTCTTCAAAGCGGAAGTCCTCGACAACCTGAAGGACTCCGACTCTTTCGTGTTGAAGAAGGCCTGGTACGCAAACCGCAATTTGGGATACGCACTTCAAGTGCAGGCGAGCAACTCCTACGGGCAACCCGTCCAGGAGTACTACTACTTCAAATATTCGAGCGACAAAGGACGATTCGAATACTATAACGATGTCTACTCCCTGGAAGATGAAACCATATACAAATACGCAGATAGCTACGATGAGAAGCTCGTAAAGAGGTTCAACAACCTGACCAGAGACTATCTCGATAACATCATGCTCGGCAAATACGCAATAGATTCCGATGCCGTTGATGCCGTCAACAAACTATTCGCAGCCACGAAGTTCAAAGACATCTCGCTTGCCCCGAGCATGACCGTAAAAGAGTTCGGCGACCTGGGCGGCGGGAAGTCTGCATAAAACGAAAGCCTTAATGCGCAAAGCCAATCTAGAAATAATTTGCGAGCTACCAAAGAGAAATAGACATATTTTCGCAATCGACCCAACAACAAACGAGACAGGAGAAGAAATGAGGAAAATCCTTACCGTTCTAATCGCAACAGCAATGGCGCTTTCGCTTTGCGCATGCAGCAGCACCGCCAAAGAAAACGCCGACAACAGCAGCACAAGCGCATCAACCAGCACCAACAGCGCAAGCTCCGTAAAACTAGAATCGACCTACGTAGACATCGACGGAATCTACGTCGACGACTCATACAAAGACAAGAAGAGCGATGCCCTGAAACTTGTCTACGTATTTTATACCGTGCACACCTCCGATAAAAACATCGAAGCCTACAGCAAAGACATGAAAATGGCAATCGGCAGCAACGAATATACGTCTTCCCATTACGGCAAGGCCTGCCAATACATGCCAAACTATTATTACTCCAACTACATTAAAAAAGTCTATGTAGGCGAAGAGCTTAAAGTTGTTGACACTTTTGCCGTGCCTGAAGGAGACCTAGCGGAAGGGAAAGAAATCGTTTTAAGCGCAACACGCTACCCTGACCTTGAAACAATCACCCTTTCAACCAGCGACATCAAGCATAGCTCTAGCCAAGAAAATATTGCCACTGACATTGATCCCGAAGGATTTGCGCTGGCCTTAAAAGCATTCGATCCAGCCGATGAGGAAACAGCGGCTCAGGTACAATCGGCCCTCAATGGTTATCGCTGGGACTTCTACGTTAACAAAACAAGCTATCGCATTGAATTCTTCGAGCCGAACATCTTCGAGCTCCAAAAACCCATTCGCAATGCTGGCACTTATGAAGTTTTCAATGGCTACGTTCACCTGACCTACGACAGCAATGGCGCAACAGTGGACATCCCTTACGGCTGGAAAGACGATGGAGACATCGACCTTAAAATCGCTGATGGGTTTGACATTGCCGAAAATTAGCAGCTAAGATGCATCGAGATTCAGTTTCTATTGCATCCGATCGGCCTTACAACCGTTTGCTAATCAGGACAAAGAGAAACGAAGAGGTGGGGCGCATCCAAACAGATGCGCCCCACCTTATTTAACTGTTCAAGACCATCGCGGCATCATATCGCACACAGCAGCAAGAGCCGTCATGCGCAGCGGGTGTCAACCGCAATCGCCTGCGGCAACCGCAACATCATATCGCGCAGCCGCGCGGCGGCCCGCCGCATCCTGCCAACACCGGCGACAATCACAGTTCACGCGATTAATCCAGGTCAATGGCGAATTCATCGCCGCAGTGCTCGCAGCTGTCGCAATCAGGGAACTGCGTGGGGTCATACGTAATGCCATTCTTGTCGTAATAATCCTTGAGCGCACTCTTGATTGCTTCTTCCGCCAAAACGGAACAGTGCATCTTGTGAGGCGGCAGGCCATCGAGCGCCTCTGCAACAGCAGCGTTCGTAAGCGCCAGCGCATCGGAAACGGGCTTGCCCTTGATCAGCTCCGTTGCCATGGAGCTCGATGCAATCGCGCTACCACACCCGAACGTCTGGAACTTTACGTCGGAGATTTTGCCGCCATCGATCTTCAAATAAATGGTCATGATGTCGCCGCACTTGGCATTGCCGACCTCGCCCACCGCATCGGCACCTTCGATCACGCCAACGTTACGAGGATTACGGAAATGGTCCATCACTTTTTCGCTATATAGAGCCATGATATTATCCTTTCAAGAAGAATTACCAGATCAAGCAGCCGTGCAGATACACCGCAAACCTCCGCCGCGCCTCCGCGCAGCCGCTCAACCCCAAGAGAGAGGAAGCTAGAGAATAAACGCGCGCTTGCCTTCTTGCAAATCGCGCCACACCGGGGACATGCCACGCAGATACGTGACAACATCCTTCGTTGCCTGAATCAGGTAGTCAATCTGCTCTTCGGTCACGTCCTCGCCCAGGCTCAGACGCAGGCTGCCATGCGCAACATCGTGTACGCGGCCAATTGCCAGCAGCACATGGCTCGGATCAAGCGATCCAGACGTGCAAGCGCTACCCGAAGAAGCGCAAATGCCCTTGTCATCAAGCAGCAAAAGCAAGCTTTCACCCTCGATGCCCTCGAAGCAGAAGTTCACGTTGCTGGGCAGACGCTTCTCGGCGCTACCATTCAGAGCGCTGTGCGGAATCTCCGCAAGACCGGCAATCAGCTTGTCACGCAGCGGGATAAGGTGCGCCGCGTTCGCATCGATGTTCGCACACGCCTCTTCAAGCGCTGCCGCCATACCCCTGATAGCGGGGATGTTTTCCGTGCCAGCACGCTTTCCGCGCTCTTGCGCACCGCCCTCGATAAGCGTTGCCAGCGGAAGGCCGCGGCGCGCATACAGCACGCCAATGCCCTTCGGGCCATGGAACTTGTGGGCAGACAAGCTGAGCATGTCAATGTTTTGCTCTTCAACGTTGATGTGAAGATGCCCTGCCGCCTGCACGGCATCGGTATGGAACGGCACGTTCGCTTCGCGGCACACCGCGCCGATTTCAGCAATGGGCTCAATCGTGCCAATCTCGTTGTTCGCATACATGATGGTCACCAGGCACGTATCGGGGCGAATCGCCGCCTTAACCTGCTCAGGCGTGACCAGACCGTCTTCGTGCACGTCCAAATACGTAACCTCAATGCCCTGTTTCTCGAGCTTCTTGAGCGTATGCAGAACGGCATGATGCTCAAACGCGGTCGTAATGATGTGCTTCTTGTTCTTGCGAGCGCCAATTCTCACCGCGGAAAGAATTGCCTGGTTATCGGCCTCGCTACCGCCCGAGGTGAACGTGATCTCGTTAGGACGACAGCCCAGGCACGTAGCAATGCGAGCGCGTGCATCTTCAAGCGCCTCTTTCGCGGTTTGGCCGAACGAATACAAGCTGGAAGGATTGCCGTAAATCTTGTCCATGTACGGCAGCATGGCTTGAATTGCCGTCTGGCTCATTGCGGTAGTAGCCGCATTATCTGCGTAAATGTTCATGGAATCTCCTCTCGAAGGGTGCAACGAGCCACACCGAGCTTGCCGGAAATCCCCTTGGGGGCAAATCCGGCAGTCTTGGTGTGTCATTACAGAACAGGATTGCGAAGAGTTCGGACTTTGACCAAACAGACCGCGAAAATCGTATCGCAAGATAGCCATCTATCGCTAGCGCCACGGGCGGCTCCGAGTTACATCAGCCGCGACCAGCTGCAATAGTTATGGCAGCCACTACCGAGTGCCGCCATCCGCGGCAATCCGCAACCCCCTCCGCGCACTTCGTTGCACTTCTCTAATAGCGAAACGAATCGAAACGAATCGGAATTAATCCTGGAAAAGCGGGGTGGACAGATAGCGATCGCCCGTGTCAGGCAGCAAAACCACAATGTTCTTGCCTGCGTTTTCAGGACGTTTTGCCAGCTGAATGGCCGCATACGTCGCAGCACCCGAAGAGATTCCAACCAGAACGCCTTCGCGCGCGCCTACGAGCTTTCCGGTAGCGAAAGCATCCTCATCGGCAACGGGGATAATCTCATCGTAGACATTCGTGTCCAAAACGTCGGGGACAAAGCCCGCGCCAATGCCCTGAATCTTATGAGCGCCCGCATGACCTTCGGACAGAACCGGCGAAGTGGCCGGCTCAACGGCAACCACCTTCACGGCGGGGTTCTGAGACTTCAGATACTTGCCCACGCCCGTGATGGTGCCACCGGTGCCAACACCTGCCACAAAAATGTCAACCTTGCCATCGGTGTCTTCCCAAATCTCGGGACCGGTCGTAAGCTCATGAGCTTCGGGGTTCGCGGGATTCACAAACTGACCAGGGATAAAGCTATTCGGGATTTCTTGCGCCAGCTCTTCGGCATGCGCAATGGCGCCCTTCATGCCCTTCGCACCCTCGGTCAAAACAAGCTCGGCACCGTAAGCCTTCATAAGCTGACGACGCTCAACGCTCATGGTTTCCGGCATAACGATGATAATGCGATATCCACGCGCGGCGGCCACGGAAGCAAGGCCGATGCCCGTGTTTCCCGAAGTCGGCTCAATGATAGTAGTGTCGGGGTTAAGCTTGCCGGCTGCTTCAGCCTTATCCAGCATCGCCTTGGCAATGCGGTCCTTCACGCTACCGGCGGGGTTGAAATATTCCAGCTTCGCCAGAATCTTCGCAGGCAGCTCTTCGGCGGCTTCGATATGGGTGAGCTCCAACAGAGGGGTTCTACCGATCAGCTGATCGGCAGAGGTGTAAATCTTTGCCATGATATTCTCCTTTTAGGCAGTGCGTACTTTTCG
>CAKTXN010000112.1 GCA_934630905.1 uncultured Eggerthellaceae bacterium | reverse complement strand
GTGTTGTACACGCCAAAGCTCACGCGAATCGTGCCCGAAAGCCCCATCGATGCCGCAAGTGGATGTGCGCAGTGAGCACCCGAGCGTACCGCCACGCCCATCTTGCCAAGCATGGCGCCCGCAGCCGAAGAGTTAACGCCCGCAACAGACATGCTTACCAGACCCGTCTGCGAATCTTTCGTATCGTGATGCCCCCACACACGCATAAACCCGAGATTTTGGCACAAGCCCATAAGGAGCTGTGTCAAAATCCTGCTATGCCGTTCAACTCGCTCCATGCCTAAGGTGTCCAAATACTCCACTGCGGCCGCAAAACCGAACAGCTGCGACAGCGGCGGCGTGCCCGCCTCGTACTGAATAGCACCTGCTCGCCAATAATAGGAATCAAGACCAACGTGGCTCACCGTACCGCCACCGCCCGCCAGTGGCTCCATTTCTTGCACTGCATCAGGGGATATCCACAATCCGCCAATACCGTTGGGGCCGTATGCTTTATGCGCAGAAAACGCCACGAAATCGGCACCAAGCTCCTTCACATCAAGTTTCATATGGGGAAACGACTGCGCCGCATCAAGCACGAACCGTGCGCCCACCTGGTGCGCGTCGTGTGCCATCTCTTTTACGGGATTCGCAATACCCAAAACGTTGCCAATGTGCGCAACACACACCAACTTGGGCTTTTGCAGCAGAAGCTCCCGATATGTTTCCAGGTCAAGCTCGCCATTCGGAAGAACCGGAAGATAACCGATGCGCGCATGCTTGCGATTTGCCAGAAGCATCCACGGTAGTAAATTCGAGTGATGTTCGCAAAAAGGAACAACGATCAAGTCCCCTTCACCAATGTTTCGCTCGCCCCACGCCTGCGCAACCAAATTCAGCGAAGCCGTGGTGTTTGAGGTGAGCACCGTCTGACGACGATCGGCATTAATCCACGACTCAAGCACGGCGCGCGCGTCGTTCATGTGAAACGTTGCTTGCATAGAAAGATCGTACGATCCGCGATATACATTCGCGTTTTCGCTCTGCTCAAACTCGTGTTCGGCGTGAATTACCTGATAGCAGCGCTGCGATGTTGCCGCAGTGTCCAAATACGCCAAAGAGTTGTGGCGGAAACGCTGCGCGAACAGCGGAAAATCAGCTTTATTGCGCGCGCCCCATTCTGCCGCCCAGGCAAGGTCGGCAGCAAAGTTTTCTTGGTCGCCAGAAGCGTCTTCGCGCGGGAAGGCCTCTTCGCAGGTCCAGCCATTTTCGCACGCGACACCTTCCCCACGGGTTTGACCAGCCAGTTCTTTCGCGAAACCGCGCACCATATTGGCAGCATTGAGCAAACGCTTATCGGCTTCAGTCAGCGACTCCGTTAACGCCGCACGCCCCTCGTCGCTCTCGCAAAGTTCCTGCTTTCGCGACAATGCGACCGCCTCAAGCGCCGAGAGCTGCGCCTCTGCGGCGAACTCCGTAAACGGGGCGGGAGTGGGAGATGAAACATCCAAGCGCTCTTCGCCAAACACGCTGTCTCTCACGCGTGCATCAAGGAGCGGTGTCACGGGAAATGCGCAGGGAAAGTCCTCTGGCTTCTGGGAATCTTTACAAGAAACAGCACCCTCATCAGCACTTTCGCGCTGAGCACGTGCGGTATAACTCCATCCAACGGCACGCAGCTTCTTCAGAAATGCAACGGAAAAAAGGAACGGATAATGACGCGCCCACGCACTCCACGAAGTCACTATTTCGGACTCGGGCTCTCGCTTCAAGTCATCGAAAAGCTGCGCAAGGTGGCGCGGCTGAATGCGCGGAGCGCAAGCATCAAGCGCCAGCACCATGCAAGAACCAACCGCCTCCGCCGCATCAAGCAACGCAGTCAACAGCGACGCATCGAAATCGAATATCTCTACATTCCCTGGCACTTCACGCAGGGATACAAACTCAGCTGTTATGCCATCTAGCTGGGATAACACTTGTTCTGCGGCATCTTTGACAGCTTGAGCGTGTTCGCCCGACTCAGGAAGAATCACCGTAACAGAAGGCACACCCATTTTTGCACACAACCGCAAAGGCGCAGCAATAAGCGGTTCGCCGTTTTCTTGCAACTGCAGCGGTCGAATAGTCGGCTCATCTTCGTGGGCAGGCTTTGCAACGAATAATTCCGTGGGGTCTTCCGTGGGAATTTTCACCGGCTCAGTGGAGGACGAATTGGCCACAACAACAACGCTTATGCCACCTTCAGCGCACTTTGCCTCCGATGCCCTTGTTGCATCGGCGGTACCTGCAAGACTCGCAATGCCCGCAAGGCCCGCTTCCAGCGCCCGCGCATTTGCCTGATCGGACTCTTCTTCGCTTGGCACAAACGGCTGCGTCTTAAACGAATTCGCATCTATAAACCGTGTTAGCTCCATTATTTTCCTTCCGCCATCCAGGGCTTTTGCGTTATCGGGAGCTTCCGTTGGCCCCAACGCCGCCTTCCTGCTGAACCATCTTAAAGCAAATCGCCGAAGCGCTCTCATCAAACCCAAACATCATCGGGCATTTTATCAGGCACAACCCAGCCCGCCCGTTCCAAATCTTGTCGCGCCTGGACAAGTTTTTTGCGAAGCGTCTCATCGTTTGTCGCATAGCCGCGCCCACGTGGGTCGCAGCCCGCATCAACCCAGGCAACAGCACCAGCACACCCCACGGGAACCGAAAGCCCCACGGCCAAGCGAAGAACACACGCAACATAACGTACCTGCTCGAGACTTGCCGAAGACAGCGAACAGTTCGCGTGATCGCTTTTCGTAAGCTTGCACGCACCCGTGCAGTACGGCGAAAATTCGCGAATTTGACACATGACCTGGGCAATTTCAGCGCTTGTTGCCTGGGTGAAAAGAGGCTCAACACCCGTCATAAGCTGCAAACCAGCATCCCGAATGGCGCGCATAGTTGCCCTGCGCGTGGCTGGCTGAATATCGGTGATCTCACCTTCACGCAACCGCAACGCGTGATATGCCACCGAAGCGCCCGCTTCACGCAAACGTTTTGCCTGGTCAATATCCATATCTGCAGCGTTAACCATAAGAGCGACATTCGGAGCAGCTTCGTGAGCTAAACGTATCGCTTTTTCAAGCTGGACAAATGGATACGAAGCCGTTGCCATGAGCGAGATCAGATGCGCGCCACCCGCAGCAAAAAGCTTCGCTGCATGAATCACATCGTCTAGATCAACAAGAAACGGACCATCGTCTTCTGCCCGTTTGTTACACGCAGCGAACAGGCAAAATCGACAATTCTCAGGACACGGAAGGCGATCGAGCCCGATTTGCGCATAGATGAAACCACGCCCTTTGCACGCTGTGCGGGACAAGCCATCGGCCTTTTCGCGCACATACTCAGTCGTAGGCGTATCTTCGGCAACGTCCAGCAATGTTACAAGCTGTTCGGCAGTCAGCCGAACTCCTTTACATGCCGCATCGACAAGGGTTTTCACCTGCTCGTCAACACTCTTGGCACTTTTAATGGCATAGCCCATAATTCCATCCTTGAAAACGTGCGTCCAGCAAGCAGTCAACGGGCATGGGGACAACAAGACCCAAGCGCCGCACAGCAAAGCCCACACAAGAAGGTCGCTGCAAGCGCATGTTTCGTCCCATGAGCGACCTTGCATGCGAAGCTTGCGATGCCACAGACTGACTTCCTTGCAACGGGTCTAACGAGCGACCTTGCACGCGGAGCTTGCGCCGCCTCCTACAAAATCCAGCCCTGCGAAGGCCCTTCCAAAACTTCGTATCCCGCCGCCTGGAACAACCGGCGATTCAGGCTGATATTCGTTCCGCGTCCACCTTTTTCGGTGCGTTCCTTCACGTCGCGCGGGTTTGTGCCTACTTCCGCCCAAGCAAGATTCGCGCCCGCAGCGCCGGAAAGCGACGTTGCCATTGCGCAGTTCAGCATGGGTTTTGGCCCCGCGGCAAGACGATAGATGGCAACGTTGCGCGCGTTTTCGATGTCGTCAATCATGCCGCGATTGTCAACCAGCGTGCCCGGAACCGTCACACGACGACCAACGCCTGCAGAATTCGCGCCGCTTTCAATGGCGATACGCGTGTAGTACGCCAGCTCCTGCGGCGTATGCTCGGGACCAACGGGCTCCACGCACGTGGAAAGACTCAAGCCCGCATCGTGCAGCGCCTTAAACGTTGCCAAGCGATCGGACTCCGGAATGCCCGTGTCAACGCCTTCACGCATGCGCACCGCATGGTACGCACCATTGACGCCAACCGTCTTCAAGCGCTTCGCACGCGCAAGATCAACATCTTCGATGTTCACCAAAAGCGGCATATCATCAGGGATAACTTCGCGCACGGCCTGAGCGTTTTCAAGAACGCGCTCAAACTGATACGAAGCAGTCGCCAGCAGCAAAACAGCATTTGCGCCTTCCTCTACGTACATTTTTGCGTACTCAACAACATCTTCCAGCGGCGTTTCCAGCTTACCGTGGCGCAAATTATTGCAAATGGCAAACGTGCAGAACTTGCAATTTTTGGGACAGGGCGTGCCGTTGAGCCCAATCTGACCGTGAATTTCTGCTTTACCGTTACACAGTTCCTTTTGATACTGGCCGCCCGCCCAGCGGATATAAGCCGCCGCGCGCGAATAAGGGTCAACGCTGTACAGCGCTACCATATCCTCGTCGGTCAGACCGTTGCCTTCCAAGCCTTTCTCAACAATGTCGATAAGTGCCACTTCTTCTTTAGTAAATGCTTTCATTGAAATGCTCCTCTCTTTCGCATTTCTTGAACCACTTATTCGGATGACGTGATTGCAAACGATGTTTCTGGCGAAGTCGTGCGCGCCAACGTTTCAAGCGGCGGCGTCTCTTCTGCCGTTTCACGTGCTTCTCTCTTGGTCTCCATGCCTTCGAAACGCACCCCTTCGGGCATGGCTACTGGCCAAATCATCTGGGAATCAAGCGTGAATCGTAAGACCTCCCCTGCTTGCGCGATATCGGTTGATCGCACCGAAACCTCCAGGTCAATACCACAAACACGTACACTCACGTTGCTCAAGGGTCCCAACGGAACAACATCACGCACCACGCCCTCTAGAACGGGAGCTGCATTGCAACCGGAGTCGGCACCTTCTCCTTCGCTCACAATACGCGCTGCCTCAGGGCGAACGCACAGCACACACAGCCCATCGGGCAGCGCAGACGAGGGAAAAGGAAACTCCCCCAAAGCGCACTGCACGCACGAGCCAACTTTCACGACAGGCACGTAGTTTTTCCAGTTGAAGAACTCGGCCACTTCGTAGCTCGCTGGATGCGTATAGAACTCTTGGGGCGGCGCATATTGAAGAATGCGGCCATTATGCATGAGCGCAATGCGGGTGGCCATTTCCACCGCTTCTTGCTGGTCGTGCGTGACAAACACCATGGTCGTGCCCGTCTCGCGATTCAAACGACGGATGTGCTGCCGCATGGAAACGCGAAGCTTCGCATCAAGCGCGCTGAGCGGCTCATCTAAAAGCAGCACCTTCGGCTGCGTCATAAGGGCGCGCGCCAAGCTCACCCGCTGCTCTTGGCCGCCCGAAAGCTCCGTTGCACGTTTCTTTCCCATGCCGGGCATATCAATAAGCTCAAGCAATTCGTTGGTGCGCTTTTGATATTCAGCCTTTGACATGGTGCGATTCACACGCGGAGCAAAGTTGATGTTCTGCTCCACCGTCATGTTGCGGAACAGCAGCGACTTT
>CAKTXN010000111.1 GCA_934630905.1 uncultured Eggerthellaceae bacterium | reverse complement strand
CGTGTACACATAGAGCACATCGTTCGGCTCAACCGTAATGCGAGAAATCACATCGGGCGTAGCCGCGCCATTGCGCAGGAAGCCCGAGCTTTCCGTGGAAACGCCCCACAGCTTGCTGACCCAACCCGATGCCGTAATGGCGAAGTCATCGGCGCCGTTCTTGGCGTATGCCTGATGCGCAGCGACCATGGCCTCGTCGTACGTGACCTTGCCGTCAACGTTCAGGTCCTTGGCAACAACAGGAAGCGCTGCCGCCACGGTGTTTTGAGCGGTGGTGCCCAAAACGCCCGCCAAGCTGACCGTTACTGTTACGTTCACATCGGGTGCTGGCTCGGTAGGCGCATCGCCCTTCGTGCCCGCAACTTTGACCGTGGTGTTCACAGGCACCTTGTAGAAGCCCTTGAACGCTTCGTACTTCGAAGCAGAATCTTCAGTGGCTTCATCGCCAATGCCGAACTTCTCCCAGTATTTCGCGTACTTCGTGTACGACATCACGGAGTCCAGCGTGACATCGGTGTTGTATTCCGGCTGCGTGAAGCGCAGCGTTTCGCTGGCAATCACGTTTTCGTTGCTGGAACGAATCTCGCGCCAGCTCTGGCCGTAAATCATGGGGTCGTAACCCGGCAGATCGTCCAGCTCAATGCCGTCAAACGTGATGTTCAGCGCGCCACGAATGTAGGTAAGGTTGCCTTCAGCATCGGCCACAATCTCGCTGAAGGGCTTCAAGCTTTGCGTGATATTGTTCTTGTCCGCTCCCTCATACGCCAGACCATTCCAGTACACTTCGCTCGTGGCCACGCGCGCCATCAGGGCAACTGCGTCATTCAGCTCTTTTTGTTCGAACGGAGTCACCGTCAGCGTAAACGTCTTTTCCGCGTACACTTCTTCGGTAATGCGATCGGTGATGGTCACCGTATACGGAACGGTAACCGCCTCTTCACCCGGCAGCGGACGATAAATCTGAGCATGGTAACCATAGAACGTCAGGTGCTCCGTATCGCCCGAGGTCATGGTGACTTTCTCGAAATCGCGATCCTGGAAGATGCCGGACTGCTCCAACGTAGAAGGCGTGGGCATCTGCAGGTCGTCGGTCACGTTGGCAAGATCGGGCTTCTTGTCCTTGTCAACAAAGTCCCTGATCAAATCTTCGTACTTGTTCTCCAGATCGCTTTGCGTCTGCGCAGCATCAATGGGCGTCTTTTCGCCCTGCGCCAGCATGAAGCTAATACCGGCATACGTGGTTACCAGCGGCACATCAATGGTAATGGGGTTGCCTTCTTCATCAAGAACCGGCTCGCTCAGATGCGTGTCGGGGTTCTCTTGATAAATGTAGCTTACATCCATGCCTTCGCCGTCGTTGAACAGGTTGTACGTGAACGTGGCGTCAAGCGACACCTCGTATTCGCCGTACGCACTGCCGTTGAGCGTGGCTTTGCACATATACTTGCCGTCAACATAGACGTCTTCAAAGGTAACCAACTGACCTGCGTTTTCATCATACGTTGCTTCCCACGCAACACTAGCGGTTCCCACCGTTGCGGGCAGCATGAGCACCGTCTTATCGGGAACGGCAACATTTGCGGCATTCGCTTCGCCCGTCTCCAAATCGGTGCCGTCGCAGGCAAGCGTCCACAACGGGAACACCGGCTCGCCCGGTACGGCTTCGCCATTTGCGTCTTCGTATTCAACCTGGTTGTTCACGCCTTCGGGCTTAATGGAATCCCATGTCACGCTCAAGGCGGCAGTGTTCAGGATATCCTGCACGGTTGCGCGCTCCCAGCCAATGAACAGGCGCACACCGAACTGCTTCGTTGCACCGCCGCGCTCAATGTTGAACGTCACGTTATCGTACTGGGCGTATTTCGCGGACGCATTGCCCTCGATACCCTGGAAGTACGAAATGGTGCCGTCATCGGCAAGATTGACGGTATCCGTTCCGGGGAACGCCTTCGTTCCCGGGTTCACAAACGTGAGCGTAATACCTTCCTGGTCAAGATCAATGCCTTGGCTGGTCAGGTAATCAACCACGGCATCGCGCGCCGTAGTCGTATCGGGGTTTTTCACCTGGAATGCCCAAATCGAACGTCCCTGCATCTTCGTGCAAAGGGCGGAAAGGGCGTTTTCGTTCACTTGGGCGGCAGAAAGCAACTCCACGGTGAAGGAAGCGGCCGCAGAAGCGTCGCCCTTCGTGATGGTTGCCGTAAGCGTATACGTTGCAGTGCCCGCCGTGGGGTACGTAAGGGTGCCATCAGCCGCAATTGCGCTTTCGTTCGTGTCGCCTACAGCCGCGATTGCCCAGCTGATAGCCGTATCCTGTGCGCCTGCAGCCGGAAGAACAAGCGCTGCTGCTTGATCGGGCTCCAAAGAATACGCGCCATTCGTGCCGGCGGTCAGATCAACGGTTTCGCCCTTGGCTACCGCCTGAAGCTTGAGCGCTGCAACCGCTGCTGCAACATCTTTCGCATCCTGATTGTTGTATTCCTGGCCACCTTGCCATGCAAGCACAGGGAAGCCGTTGTTAATGGTTTCGGAGTCAATGCGCCATGCCGCGCCCTCCGAACCGTTCAGCGCGCCCACAAACGCGTGAGCCTTCATCTCGTCGGCGGTTTTCACCTGAGCGTACTCATCGGTTGCACCGCAGCTGTTCAGGTAGTAGCTGTTCGACGCAGAAGCCATGCCATCCAGCACGCCCACAAGGGCGCCCGCAGCAGCGTATTTCGCCATTGCGCCCGCATTGTAGCAGTTCACGATGGAGCCGCTGCCGCTTGAGGTGAAGCTGTGCAGCGAGCCAACAATGCCGCCCATGCCCTTAGCATAGGTTGCATGTGCCGACAGCGAACCAACGTTGTAGCAGTTGGAAACTTCGCCGTACGTGTAACCCACAATGCCGCCCAGGTTGACGGACGTCATGCTGTAAAGGTTGCCCACATACGAAATCTCGCCTTCGTTCACGCAGTTGCGGATAATGCCCGTACCCTGCGAGCAGCGACCGGCAATGCCGCCCGTGCTATACGAGCTTCCGTTCTTTACCGAACCCTTGAACAAGCAGTTTTCAATAAGACCGGCGTTTGTTCCTACAATGCCGCCCATATTGGTGCTGCCCTGAATTTCGCCGGACACTGCCAAGTTTTTCACAACAGCCGTTGCAGAAGTTGCCGCGAACAAACCATTGCTTGCCTTCAAACCGGAAACAGTATGGCCCGCGCCGTCGAATGTTCCTGCAAATTCGTTCTGATAGCTTGTTTCGTTGAGCTTGCCCATGCTTGTCCACGTCTTGCCGCCCAGATTGATTTGGCTGGTCAGCGCAGCGTTTACCGTGTTGTCTTCGGAAACCTTATCGGCAAACCAAGCAAGCTCGGCCGCATTGGAGATCTGATAGACGCCCTCTACCAGAGAAGGCTCGGTCTTCGTAGTGCCATCCCATGCTTCGCCAGCAAATTCCAGCGTAACGAAAATGGTCGCATCATCGGATACCGTAAAGCTTCCGCTCTGGGGAAGGTAGTTGTCCTTCGAAACCACGTACGTAAACGATGCGCCCACCGGCAAAACGTACGTGCCGTTTTCCTGAGCGGTCATCTGACCAGCCGTAGCGTGGCTCACCGTAACTGCAGCGCCTTCGGGAACATCAAACGTGATGGTCTTGGACTCAACGGGCACCAGCGCGTCAACGGTGATCGCGGTGTCGGCACCGGCAACCGTAACCTGGCCTTGCTGGCTGGTGTAGCCGAACTGGGAAACGGTGTAGGCGTACGTGCCATCAGGCACAACGTAGGATCCCGAAGGATTCGATGCAATAAGCTCACCGTTGCTGTAAAGCTCAATAGTGGCGCCGCTCGGAATGGACGTAGTAACCGTGTGCAGCGGCGTGAGCACAAAGTTCTTCACCTTAACGGTGCCCGTCCTGTTGTAACCAATGTAGTTCTTCAGGTACAGAATGTCGCCCGCAGAAAGATCGGCGGTAAACGTTTGCCAATCGTTTGTTCCCTGCGTGTTCTTGAGCGTAACATCGCCCTTTTCAATCAAGAAGCCGTATGAATACGTGCAGTCGTTGTCGGCATCGAAGTCGAAGGAAACGCGCACGTTTGCCTTTGCGGTAAGGGCAAGCTTTGCCGTTTCGTAACTCGACAAGCCGGAGTACAAGTAATTGCCCGCTTCATCGTAGATGCCCTTGAACGGACGAATGCTGTCGTTTGCAAGCGTTGCCAGTTCGGAGTCCACAAAGTCGGTCATAGTAAGCGTGCGCACAAACGCAACAGGGATAGTAACCGCGCTGTCGGTTATGGTGAAGGCGCCCTCCACCGTGTCGCAGCCTTCAGCGGTAGCAATGTAGGTGTACTCGCCCGCCGGCAGACCAGCGGCATAAGCGCGCTCAACGCCATCGGCGCTTTTCACCGTAACGGTCGGCGTGCACGACATGCCCTCGGGCACCGTGGTGTCAAACGTAACAGCCTGCGTGGGCAGGGCGTCCAGCGCAACCGTCTGGGCAACATCCTTGTCCGTTACTGTGAGCGTGCCAGTCTTGCTTTCGTAACCGAATGCAGACACCTCGTAGCTGTATTCACCGGGAATAGCGGTAAACGCACCCGCATTGCCCGTAAGGGTTTCGCCCGATGAATTGCGCAAAACGATAGATGCATCGGCGGGAGTCGTGGTAAACGTCACGCCATACGCCACCGCCAAGCTGAAGCCCTTCAGCCAAACGGTGTCATCGTTGCCGTTACCCGAGTAATCCTTCGAGTACGTGAACAGCACTTTGTCGCCCGCTGCCACAATGGCGCTTGCCGTGGTCCAATCAACCAGACCGCTTGCGTCTTTGACCAGCGAATTTCCATTCACCGTAACGTTAAACTTATCGTAGTTTGCCTCGGTGCTTACTTTGTAGCTGAACGAGAGCTGACCTGATTGCTGTGCAGTGAGCGTCAAAACCGCGCTGCTCGAGCCCTTTTCTTTGTTTTCACTCTTCAGCAAGCTGGAGTCGCTGCCATCAAGCACGAAACCGTAACCGCCGTTTTCAGCAGTCACCGCAACGCCTGCGGCCGTGAAGTAATCGCCAATAACCCACTTGCGCTCAAGCGCCACCGGAACCGTTACCGCGCTGTCGGAAACTGTGAACGTTCCGCTCACGTCATCGCAGTTGGGATGCGTTACCGTGTACGCATACTCGCCCGCAGGCAAGTTGTACGTGCCATCGGCTTGCGGATCAAGCGTCTGCTTGCCCGTTTTCACCACAATGGTGGCGTCTGCCGCAGAAAGACCTTCGGGAGCCGTCACGTTAAAGCTCACCGTCTGTCGAGGCATTGCAGTGAGCGTGATCTCGCGCGCTACATCGGCATCGGTGACGTCAATCGTGCCCGTTGCCGTTTCGTAGCCGAACGCGGAAGCTTCGTACGAATACGCGCCCGCCGTAACGGTGTAAACACCGCTCTTGGCGATAAGTTCTTGACCTGCGGAGTTCTTAAGGACAAGCGAAGCGTCTGCAGGAACGGTAGTCAGCGTAATCGTATACGCCGGAGCAAGGGCAAAGTTTTTCACCCATGCGGTATCGTCGTTCTTATCGCCGCTGGAATCCTTCGTGTAGTTGATGGAAACAACATCGCCCGCGGAAACCAGCGTGCTGAACGCCGTCCAGTCAATAACGCCGGAACGGCTTGATTTATTCGTGGTCGTGGAGCTGCCATTCACCTTGACATCCAGCCAGTCATAACCCGCCTCGGAGCTCACTTTCCAATCGAAGGAAAGCACGCCCGGCGTTTTCATGGTGATGGTCATGGTCGAAGACGAATTTCCCTTGCCCTTGTTCGTGGATGCAA
>CAKTXN010000110.1 GCA_934630905.1 uncultured Eggerthellaceae bacterium | reverse complement strand
CAGAAGTGAGCCGCCGCCGGTGATGGCGTAGAGCTTATAGACGGTTGAAGGCACGCGTGAGGTGCGATACAGCGCCGTGCCCGCGTGGGGGACGGTAACTGTTTTGAGCGCCTGTTCGACTTCGGGCTTCAAAGGAAGCGCGCAGTTGGTTTGCATCACAACATCGCGATCAAGAGACAATATCTTCAAATCGAACGGTAACTTGGTGAAGAAGTATTCGTAACGTCTATACGAAGGGAATATTCCCAGGTCAAGTGACAATTCAAGCGAGACAACAATCAATGTTGTGCAGACCAGAGCAATGTTGGTGGAGAAAAATGCCGTATTCCTGAGCACGTAGAGCGCGGTATAGGTGCCCCCAATGCCGACAATAACTAAAAGCGGCGCGAAGGCGCTGTGCAACTGGCGGCGCGCGGCGGGAACCGCCACCGCGAAAAAGCATACGTATTGCGCGACTTGCAGCACAATAGCTATCCAATAAGCCCAGTTGTACGTGTAATGCCCGCTCCATTGGGGATCGGCGAAGTCGAACGCGAATGCGAAATGATGGAAGTTGTTGGTAAGTATCACCAGCACGATTGCTGCATTTAAGACGAAAGCGGCAATCAGCAGATTGCGGCAAAGGGGTTTTCCGTCAATGGCTGCCGCGCGGCACGCGCTTGCCATAATCAGCGCCGGAATAAACTGCATGGGAATGTAGTACATATACCATAACACGGCAGAGATGCGATCGTGCTCAACGGGGTAGCGTACCAGAACGACAAGCAGCCAGAACAAAAGCAAGGCAGATATAAGGGTGATGTTCCGCTTGATTATGGCGTCTGAACAGCGTAAATAGACGCTGAAGCACCATGCTGTGACTGCAGCGCCCGAAAGAATCATCAGACCCGATGTGTTCGAGGGACCCGTGCCAATATAGCCATCGGGGAGCAGCGCCATTCCAGGAAGAAGCTCGGCAAGCACAAGGATTGCCGCAAGAACGCACGCCAGGCCAGCGCATATGACGCGCGTTCGCTTTAGGGCGGATTGGTCTGCGGGCTGCCTGTTCACGTTGGAATCCGTTCTGCGCTGTGCGGCGGCGCGGAGTTGTCTGTCTGCCGGCTTTTTCTTCTGTTTCAGTATATCGCGAACAGCCACATGAGGTGGGGATAAACGGGGATAAAAGATTTCGGGCGCTGAAGAAAGAAAAAGCCCGGGGCGTGGATGCCTCGGGCTTCTGTTTCAATCAACAGCGTTTCGCTTAACGGCGCTTGTTGAGCTTGCTCGCTGGGTTTTGCTTACTCCGCTGTTGTTGCGGGAGTAGTGGGGTCAGCGGTTTGCGAGTTGTTCTCCGCCGCTGCCTTCGCAACGTTTTCGCGGCCGAGCTCGGTCCACTCGGGCTCCTCATCGGGGATAGAGCCAGCCTTCTTCGTGAACAGCTCTTTCAGGCAGTTGTACGCAACGATAATGCCCAAAATCACAATCAGGATAGCGAACACAAGCTGCAGGCCTTTCGTGGCCAAAACGGTGAACGTAACGCCAGCGGAAAGCGCGGTCACGCAACCCGCAATGCTCATGGCCAGCGACGTGAACGTGCAGACCAGCAGGAACGCAACAGGCACGTACAACATCCAGCCTTTGCGGCCGGTGCATTTGCAGAATACCGCCAGGGTGATCATGGTCATGCCGCCCAGCAGCTGGTTGGAAGCACCGAACAGCGGCCAGATGTTCAGGTAGCCGCCGAATGCCAGCGCCAGACCCAAAACCAAGGTGAGCACGGTTGCCACGTACGTGTTCGTGAAAATCTTGCGCGCGCCTGTTTGGACTTCCTGCGTGCTTGCCAGAGCGTCGTTCGTGTTGTAGAGCAGTTCCTGGAATGAGGTACGGGCAATACGAGCAACGGCATCAAGCGAGGTCAGAGCCAGGCCAGCAACGCACATGGTCATGAAGACGGTGGCGAAGGTCTGGTCGAATCCCATGAGCGTCATGCCGCGCGCAATGCCGGCCGCGAAAATCTGGAACGGGGTCGATGCGGCGCCGTTGTTCAGCGCGCCCGTGCCCGCTGTGTTCATGTCGCTGTACATAACGCCTGCGAACACAATAGCAAGAATGGCAACGAACGATTCCAGAATCATGGCGCCATATCCAACGGGACGTGCGTGCGATTCGTTGGAAAGCTGCTTAGACGACGTGTTCGAGGATACCAAGCTGTGGAAGCCGGAAAGCGCGCCGCATGCAACGGATACGAACAGCACGGGGAACAGATAATTTCCCTTTGCGGCTAACGTATCCATGGTTGCGGAGTCAACAAGCATCGGTGCAGTTATGGTTGCTTGGCCGTTGGCGCCCAAAACGAAGATGCCAACAAAAGCGCAGGCAATCATGATGAACATCAAGATAACGGTCAAGAAGTCGCGCGGCTGCTTGAGTGCCTGAATAGGAAGCGTGCTTGCCAGGAACAGGTACACCATGATGATGGCGAACCAGGCGTTCTGATCAAGGTAGATAGGCACAGCACAGCCGATTGCGAACGAGATGGCAATCAGCACGAACGCAAGCAGGTACTGCTTCACGCCGGTAAGACCGAACTTGCGATTGGCCCATCCGAACAGCACGGCAGCCACGGTCAGCACGATAGAGATGCTGCCCGCCGCACCGCCTGCATATGATTTTGCAGTATCAAGCGCGCCGTTTGTCATCACTGCCGTGAACGTTCCGGCAACCATAGAAGTGAACGCTGCGATAACAATGATGCAAAACAGCCAGCAGAACAGCAAGAACAGGCGGCGACCCGTTTTGCCAATGTACTTCTCAATGAGCTGTCCAAGGGATTTTCCGTTGTTCTTGATCGAGGCATACAGTGCGCCGAAATCGTGCACAGCGCCAAAGAAAATGCCGCCAACAAGAACCCACAGCACAACAGGAAGCCAACCGAACATCATTGCCACGATGGTGCCCGTTACAGGGCCTGCACCGCAGATTGACGAGAATTGGTGCGCGAACACCGAGAAACACGAAGAAGGCGAGAAATCCTTTCCGTTTTCCATGCGAACCGCTGGGGTCAGGGCTTCTTTGTCAATTCCCCATTTGTTCGCGACCCAACGTCCGTATGCGACATATCCTACAAGCAGGACAGCGGCGCACACCAAGACGACCACAACGCTATTCATTTGTTCAACATCTCCTTACATTTTGTGTCGTAGCGTTTTTTTCGGCGTCAAACTCTAGTCTTTTGCTGGGAGATGTCAACACATATTGCGGGGTGATTTCCTGATATTCAGGGCTTTTTGAGGCAGTTTTTACCAGGTTGAAACATTTTTGGCGGCGCTTGTTGCAGTAAGGTATGAAGGTTTGCGGGTTAGCGGATGGACGCTGATCCGGCAGCGATTTGACGGCGATTTGGCGGTGGCTTGCCGCTGAGTTTGCCCTGGGCTCTGACCCCGGTTCGGTTCTGGTTCGCGGTTAAATTTCAGCATGTCCGTTGTTTTGCCCATGCAATTGCGATGAAAGGGAGTATCCTGCTGTGAAATGGTATTTTACGTATGCGTTGGGACGCATCTACCTATTTCGCAATCGAGAAAGGGGCGCACTATGGAATGCAAGAAACTCACCGATAAGGAATATTCCGACTGGATGGCGTTGAGTGATTCGGAGTATGCGGGTTCTCCGTTGTTCAACTCTCTCGACGAAGAATCGTTCTATGTGATTTCCGCAATTTGCGGCGCTGCGGCAACCGATGATTTTGAGTGGATGTTGGACATAATCAACAACCACCTGGAGGTTGTTGCGCAAGCGAGCGGCAACGATGTCTTCTGCCGTTTGCTTAAGCGCGCCTACGAACATGCGGTTGCTTGCGGCGATGCGGGCTCGTGCTGCAATCTTGCGAACATGTATCACGATACTAATAACGCGGGAGTCGAAGAGGATTATGAAACTGCGCGCGAACTGTATGAGCTGGGCGCTGATCGTGGCGATGATCAGAGTTCGGTCAATTTGGGCTACCTTTATTACTACGGGCGTGGAATGGCACCCGATTACTTGCGCGCGTACGAATGCTTTGCGCGCGCGGCTCTGTTGACCGACAACCCCGAGGGTTATTGGAAGTTGGGCGACTTATACGCAAGCGGTAAGGGTGTCCCAAAGAGTCAGCGAACGGCGTGGAACATGTATTCTCGGGCATATCATGCGGCAGACGAGTCGCCCCTTGCGGCACGTGCGGCGCATCACTTGGCCGATTATTTGATGACCGGCATCGATGGCTTCTTGCAGCCCGATCCCGATAAGGCGCTTCGGCTCTATAACGAGGCGGAACTTGGTTATTATCGGCTTATCGAGAGCGGACTTTCATATTACGGTCGCCAGCTTGACCAGGTTATCGAAGGGCAGAAGAAGGCACGTGCCGCATCGCAAGAGCTGCATCATTGCGTCCGCTCGCAGTAATGTTGGCTCGGCGTACGCGGCGGCCTGGCTGTTTCGGAAAATTTTTTCGTCGTGCGGGGGTGTTGATCAACACTTCATGTCTTGAAAAGCGAGTATGCTTTCCCCATGAAGTGTTTATACCTGGGATATGAAACGGCACAATGGTATTGGGAGCACGCGGCAAGCGGCTCCCAAACTTTGCGCGCGCAGCCACGTTGCTCATCGCTTACGAATCCCGTTTCTTCATCTCGAGAAGTTCGAGAAATGGTACAGGGCACCCCTTTCGAACAAGTTCCCCTTCATGTGCTCATGGATTCGCCCGGTTCCATGGCGAAGGGTGAGCAGGGGATTGTTTTCCATACTCATGTGGGGTCGTTTCCTCGGGGAGCGTTTATTCAGCTCTCACAGAGAATTTTCGTTGCAAGCCCCCAGCTCAGTTTTATTCAGATTTCGCGGAGTTCCAGCTTTGGCCGTGCTTTTCGGTACGGATGCTCTCTTTGCGGCTCTTTTGCTCTCGATGATGAAAGGGAGTTCGGCATTGTTAAGCGTGAACGTATGCTGTCTGCCCATCAATTGCGCGCTTTCGTTGAAGGCCATGACGATATCTATGGGGTAGTGGCGGCGCGAAAAGTCGCGCAGTATCTTGTTGATAACAGCGCTTCGCCTCGCGAAACGGCAGTAATGGGCGCTTTGTCTCTTCCTTTAAGATACGGCGGCATGGGGCTTTCTGGCGCTTATTTGAATAGGCGAATCGACATTCCGAAAAAGTACAACCTGCCTGGTAAACGGCAATTCTTTGTCGCTGATCTGTTATGGCCCGAAGCAAAAGTTGCCGTCGAATACGATAGCGATGCGGTCCATGCTCATAAATACGGCATCTATCGCGACTCCGAAAAACGCAACATGCTTATAAGCATGGGGTACACCCCGCTTTGCATAACAAGCATTCAGCTGGATAGTCCTTCCGATTTGGCTTTAGCTGCCGATGCTATTCGCCGCGCACTGGGAAAAAGAAGACGTCCTGTGCCGAAAGATTACGATGAGCGTGTCGCAGCGCTTAGAAAAGAGCTGGGGCTTCCTTGGTTTGAGGGGCAAAAGACGTTTTAGCGTCTTTTGGGGTCCGTGTAGCAACTTTGTTGGATGTTTTGCCCGCCTTCCTTCCTGCTTTTCTCTTCGGCTGGGCTACCCTGCCTTGTGGCTTTGTGCAACCCGATGTGCAATTATTGACAAGTTTCCGAAGCTTTTGGAACGAAACTAGCTTACAAGCTACCTTAACGTGTTGCGGTAAACGCCGTTTCTCAATGTTTCCCCAGGTCACGCTTATCCGCTTTTTCTTCACGTTGTCTTTATGCACCCGTAAGCTTCCAAAAGCTTCGGAAACTTGTCAATTATTCGGGTTTACCTTGCATGAAGGTG
>CAKTXN010000109.1 GCA_934630905.1 uncultured Eggerthellaceae bacterium | reverse complement strand
TGCAGGTCAACACGCTCAAGCAGCGGCTGAATTTCCTCATATGCATCGTTTTCCAGGGGGTTTGCCATATCAATGTCGCGGAAAGGCCGCGTGATGGTCTTGGTCAAACCGCGCGCCACCAGAAGCGACAAAACGAAGATAACTACCAGAGAAGCAACAAGCGGCAGCGCCATGCTTCCTAAGAACGAAGCAAGCGACACACGCGTTTCCGCCAGGCGCAAAACCACGCCATCGGACACCAACGAAGCAGCATAGAGCGTATCGGTTCCCAACGTATCCGAGCGGCGCATGACCGCGACCTGGCCCGATTCTTTCGCTTGGCGAACTTCTTCGCGATTTGCGTGGTTGTCAAGCGTGGCAGGATCGGTGTAATTGTCGAACAAAACCGTGCCATCCGCACCGATAAGCGTGCAGCGCACATCTACAAAAGAAATCTCGGAAAGCGCCTGCGTCATTTCATCGGTCGGCTGCTGCGAAAGCGCCTGCGAATATTCTGAGACTTGCGCCAAAAGTTCTTGTTCAGCTTTGCCTTCGTAGACCTCATAACTCGCAGCCGTTGCAGCGCACGTTGCCGCGCACATAACCACAAATGAAAGGCTGAACAGCACGGCGAACAGCTTATTTGCCAGCG
Organism: uncultured Eggerthellaceae bacterium; assembly: GCA_934630905.1. Taxonomy (GTDB): domain Bacteria; phylum Actinomycetota; class Coriobacteriia; order Coriobacteriales; family Eggerthellaceae; genus CAKUOV01. The sequence continues at coordinate 5,209 of CAKTXN010000109.1, read as the reverse complement.
ATGGCCGCTTTTTCAAGGCGCGCGAACGTTTCTGACGATTGCACTCCTGCGAAGGGCGCATCTGCCCCGACACGCTATTCGCCCGCTTTCGCGCGATACCCCACGCCGCGCACCGTTTGCACCAGGTCACCGGCACCAGGACACGCATCGTTGAGTTTCTTGCGCAGCGTTTGCACATGCGTGTCAACTGTACGCGTTTCGCCCACGAATGTCACGCCCCACACATCTTCGAGCAGCTGGGGACGCGAAAGCGCATGGCCCTGCTCCTTGAGCAGCTTATGCAAAAGCTCGAATTCCTTGAGCGTTAAATCAAGAACGGTGCCATTCACGCAAACTTCGTGCGCCGATGGGCTCAGTGATATAACACCGCAGTTCAAAGCGTCATCGGCTGGTGCTACTGACCACTTGGAAGAACGCCTGAGCAGCGCATTCACGCGACTCACCAGCTCCATCATGCCAAAAGGCTTTGCCAGGTAATCATCGGCGCCGCCATCAAGGCCCAGTACCTTATCGTATTCCGCGCCCTTGGCGGTAAGCATCATAACGGGAACGTTGTCGAAACGCTTGTCACGGCGAATCTTGTTCAGCACCGTTAGGCCGTCTTCACCCGGAAGCATGATGTCCAGCAGCACTAAGTGGGGAATCTCCTGGTCGCAAGCGCTCCAAAACGACTGAGCCTCCGTGAAGCCGCGTGCTTCCAACCCTGCCTGCTTAAGCGCATACAGGACTAAATCGCGAATGTTGTTTTCGTCTTCCACGTAATAAATCATAGAATCATTGTAACGTGCTGGAACCATTGTTCACACCAAGATTCATAAAAAAGAGGAGCGGGCCGGCAAGAAACCGAAGGGGAGATTAAAACCCTGCAAAAAAACGAACTCCGAAAAAATAAGCGGAAAGCGCAGGTACAGATGCGCAGATCGGACACACCACGTCCAAATGCGACCGAACTGCCGGCACCTGCACCCGCGCTGTCGCGCTGCATCTTCCGCTGGGTGCTACGCGCACTCCGCCACAAGCGCTTCCATGCATTCTGCAGCGTGCTCTAACGCGTCCATGGCTTCTTCCATGCAGTCCATCAACGCGTGGGTAATACGGCGTTGCTCGGGGTCGATAGAAGTATCTTCATACAGTCCATGAACTGCGGAAATATACAACGCGTCGCAGTCGCTTTCACAAGTTTGCACCGAAACAAGATGCTTCTGAATGGCATCGCGGTGCATCGAATGCGCGGCAAGACACCCACCCGCAATTTTCAGCTCAGAGCAAGCATCCGACATAAGCAGCATAAGCGACGAACCCTGAGGAACAGGGTGCGAATCTGCGGAAACGTTGAACAGATAGGCTTTAATGGCAATCTCTTCCACGGCATCGCACACGTCATCGAACGCATGGGCAAGATTTGACATGCTGTCGCGGTCGAAGGGCGTGACAAAATCCATCACCAAATGCGACAGAATCTGATGATTCACGTGATCGGCATCGTTTTCCATGGTGTGAAGCGACTGCACCAAGGCAGAGCTACCCCACTCCCCTGCTTCAAGAGCGCTTTTCAAGTTCAGCGTCATCTCTTCAGCATACGAAAGCTGCTGATTGAACGCATCAAAATAGTCGAAGTCGCTTTTCCTTCTCACAACAAACTGTCCTTTCATGCACCGCCGCACCATGCTTGAACCACCGCCAGAGCAAAGGCGACAGCAACCACGGGGCACGCAATAAATTCAACCACTAACGAAAAACAAGACTTTGCCGAAACAAAACAAGCCCGAAGACAAGTCGAAATACTCTACCGCCCTACAAAATAAGCAGGAACAAATGCGTAAATGCCCAGGCCAGAAGGCCGCAACCAGGGAAGGTCAAAACCCAGGTGAGCACCATCGAGCCTGCCAAATTCCACTTCACGGCGCGCAAACGTTTCTCTGCGCCCACGCCCATAATCGCCGTTGTTTTCGTGTGGGTTGTGGAAACCGGCATGCCGGTAAACGTCGCCAGACCAATGCAGAAGCACGCCGACAAGCACGCGGCAAAACCCTGGTACTGCTCCATCTTCACCATGTTCATGCCCACGCTCTTAATGATCTTGCGGCCGCCAATAGCGGTACCCAAGCTCATGGCAAGGCTTACCAAAATAAGCAGCCATAAGGGGAAATGCGAGAAATCGGCACTTCCATGCACGCCTAGCATGACGCCCAGCATGCACAAGCTTAAGAATTTCTGACCGTCTTGCGCACCGTGAAGAACGGCCACGCCCGCACCCGCAATAATTTGAGCCCAGCGGAAGAAGTGGTTCGCTTTAATGCGGTTAGCGCCTGCGCAGGCAATCTTGATAAGGCGCGCGAACAACCAACCCGATCCAAAGCCCAGGCACGTACTTATGACCAGGCCATAAATAACTTTTATCCACTCGGCACCATTGATGCCGCCCAGACCACCCTGCAGCGCAATAGCGGCACCGGTAATGCCTGCAATCAGCGAATGACTCTGGCTGGTAGGAATTCCCAGCGCCCACGCTGCAACGCCCCACACGATGATAGCCACCATAGCAGCAGCAAGAGCGACAAGCGCGGCTTCATTGTTGCCACCGAAATCAACCATACCGAAAATGGTGCCTGCAACGGCCGTGCTGATTGCCGTGATGCCCACCAGGCCAATAAAGTTGCAGACAGCAGCCATAATAATAGCAGGGGTCGGACGCATGGCGCGCGTACCCACCACCGTAGCAATTGCATTCGGCGCATCCGTTGCGCCATTGACCATCGTTGCGCCAACGCACAGAACAATAATCAGAAGAAGAACCGGGTTTGCCCCAATGGCGGCTGCAACGGTTGCCAGCTCAAGACCCATAACGTATCCTCACTTACCTCGACACACGCTTCTTCGCATAAGAAGCTATGGTCATAATGGCAAGCACCCGTTAGGTCCGTGTAAGCCAATTGTCAAGTTTTTGCAAAATCAAAGATGAACAGGAGAAATGAAGAGCTGTTCGATTCCTATTACGAGTTCGACTCGCACGACCAACCCTGCTGGTTCAACGAGGAGAAAGAGAAAGCCGACAAGTCCCGCATGCTCGAACTCCTGGGCAAGCTTAACGCCCGTATCGCAGAGTTGAACGACGGCTCCTTCGTCGTGGATGACTGGGCAACGTCGCGCGTCGAGGCGCTGTAGCCAGCGAACAAGCCGAACGTTGTCAAGGCGCGCGCTCCGCTCGGAGTGCGCGCCATCCCCTTCTCGTCGTCGAATACTACGCAGCTTTGCCAGAATTCGCAGCGGGTGGCTTAAAACGGGATGACTCGGAGACCAACGCAAGCGCCAAAACCACCGCGTAGCCAAACAAGAAAACTCCTGGAGGTGCTTGGAATCCTCCAGGAGTTTTCTTGTTTTCGCTCGGAATGCTCCGTTCATAGATACCAAGGTGCCGGTGAAGGTGGGGCACGGCTCGGAGGCCGAGCGTAGAGCGAGTCTCGCCAATTGCTCCGCGGAAGTGCGCTATGCTGCCGCTATCGATTCAGGCATGGTGGGAATCGGTTGATAGAGGATGACCTCCATCAACTTTACGCCGTCGCACCTACTGAGAAGTGCAGAGTGCAGCATGAAGGATCACTGATACAATCTCTTTATAAGGTTGTCCAATGGGGGTTATCGATTTTGGACGCGAAGACGTAACTACAGAAAGGATTTATATGAAGAAGTCATTAATCGCTTTTGGTTTTGCAGCGGTACTTGCTTTTGCGATGACTGCATGCGGGGCTAACAGTAGCGGAGCCAGTGGAGGTAACTCTCAGAAGACGACTTCTGCTAAGCCGGTTGAGTTGGTACTCACAGAATCTGGCTATACCACGGATTCAAGCGGATACGTCCATTATGCCGTGTGCCTTGAAAACACGAACGCTGACAAAGCCGCTGAGTTTCCCGTGGTGACCATCGTTGGCAAAGACGGCGACGGGGCGATAGTCTTTAGCGATGACTGGGTTATCGGAAAGGTCCTCCCTGGGGAGAAGGCGTATTACGCCTCCCAAGCGGGAAACGGCACCGCGGCAAAAACTGTGGAGTTTTCGGTCGCCACCGATAGCGAGAAGTGGAAGACAGCGGATACATATCCGGCGGGTGTCTATTCAATTGAGAATACGAATTACATCGAAGGAAAGTATGGCATGGCCTCCTTCACCGGGCAAATAACTTTGACTCAAGATAATGAGGACTTTGCTAGTCCGATGATCGTTGTGGTTCTGCGCGATGGCGATGGCGCGATTGTTGGCGGGTATGACACCTATTTGAACGGCAAATTGACCAAAGACAAGCCGACTGCTTTCGAGCTCCGCGCACACAGTCTCCCAGAGTTCGCTTCGTTTGAAGTGTATGCTAATCCCTGGTTTTAGTTGCAGTTCGTGCTGTTTGAGCTTGGCCTTCGAAGAAGAGACCGCTCCTATCGAACTGGTCGGCGGGAGCGGTTTTTCAAGTACCGTCTACCACTTGATTTCAAGCGTGCGGAGGAAGTCCCTCAATATCTTCTCGCTCGTTGCCGTTATCTCCACGTCATGGCTTCCGTCTTTGACGATTGCATAGTACGACTCATGCTCCATCACTTGCTTTATCGTTGAGTCCTTTTTGATATTTTCGTATGCCGCATCGCTGTATGCGCTTGTGTATTTCATTTTGTAGAGTCTGAAATCGGTTCCAGAAACCGACTCTTTTCCTAATTCGCTAATAGAGCAGTCCTTGTAGTCGGGGTAGTGATCCTCCGAAGCATATTCCTTCTTGTAAGACGAACTGCTCCCCATGAGCTTCTCATATTCTTGCGCTTGCTCTTTTGCCGTTCTTGAGAAGAAACGCTCGTTAGAGTCCATCCAGTCGCCGTATGTCGCCGTGGTGCTGTACTTGTAAAAAGAGTGCTTGGTGTTGGTTGCCGTGATGCTTGCGCCCTCGTTGTGGTCGGCGCTGAAATATGAGGCAAAAACCATGCTCTCGGTGCCTTTCAGAGAATCGGCTTCGGTCCAATTTGGATCGACTTTGAACTGGAAGACAGTTCCCCAATCGGTTGAAAGCGACTTGTCCCTTGTAAGGGAGTACGAAGAAGCGGAACACCCTAGACAGGAAAAGGCTAGAGCGATGGCCATAAGGTAAACGTCAAAACAACGTAAGCGTCAAAACCACCGCGTAGCCAAACAGGAAAACTCCTGGAGGTGCTTGGAATCCTCCAGGAGTTTTCTGA
>CAKTXN010000108.1 GCA_934630905.1 uncultured Eggerthellaceae bacterium | reverse complement strand
TTGACTCTTTCGATGAAGCGAGATTCTTCTTCCTGCCAAAAAATGAATTTTAAGCACCCTTCGGGGTGCTTTTCATTTTGCAGGAAGATCTCGTTAGGAAGGCTCCTAAGACCTCCAGAAGAGTTGGTCGCGATACGCGCCCAGGGCAGAGAGTGTTCCAAGAGAAACGGATTCCGTCCCCCAAGCAATGACTATCGTTGTTGAAAGGAGGTCGATTTGGCTCGAAAACCGAAAAGCCCTGAATTGCGGAAAACGCGCACGGTCAATGTTTCGATGACCGAATCGCAGTATCAAGCGCTCTTCGAGGAAGCCAAGAATCAAGGCATTAGTGTCGGGAAATACGTTCGCGGACTCATCGATAGTCGTCGTGTAGCCATCAACCACGAGATTGTTTTGGATGCTTCGCAAGTGCTTCCGGTGCTAAGAGAGCTGTCCCGCATTGGCAACAATCTCAATCAGGTTGCTCATTTGTGCAACACGATTAAACGCGTAGACGATGACCTGGAGCTGCGATTGCGAAAGCTAAACATCAACCTATTGGCTATCATCGGCGCCTGCGGACCCGGCGGCATGACAAAAAAAGATCATATGGACATCCGCAGAAAACCAAACCGGATCCGTTGGCAACCAGCGTCGGGCATACCCTCGAGTCCATTTACCCGATAATCATATTTTAAGGATTAACGGTTTGACATCCTATAAGAAACCCTGACCAAGTCCGCCGACGCTCAGCACTGAAGCATTCCTCGCGACTGACGCTTCAGCAACTCTAATGATAAGGGCAAAAACAATCAAAGTCCGCATTCCCAAAGGGTGGTCAGCCTAAGTAAAATACTCATGGCTCTCTAGTCTAGCCCTCGGCGCGCTGACCTTTGGGTGGCGGGTCTTGTTCGTGGAATGCTGTCAAAAACATCATGAAGTATATATGTTTATAATATTGTTCGAACGAAGGCAATGATATACAATATATCAATCGTAATAATTCTGTTTTTAATATCATTTAAGGGGATTGCTTTGAAAAAATTCTCTCAGGAAAAGATGGCTGAAACCATCACCACCCTCCGCAAGGAGAAGGGCCTGACCCAGGCGCAGCTGGCCGAAGCAACTGGCATTAACCGCGCCATGATCGGCCGCATCGAGAACAATGACTACATCCTCACCATCGAGCAAATGGAGGCTCTGGCAGAGGCCCTGGGTTTCGAAACCGCAGGCCTGTTCGAGGAACCCGCAGCCCCCGAGAAGCCCGCAGAGCCCCTACTGCAGCGCAAGATCGCCGTTGCAGGCACCGGCTACGTGGGCCTGTCTCTGGCCGTCCTGCTGGCCCAGAACAACCCCGTCGTGGCCGTGGACATCATCCCTGAGAAGGTTGACCTGATCAACCAGCGCAAGAGCCCCATCCAGGACGACTACATCGAACAGTACCTGGCTGAAAAGGAGCTGAACCTGGTGGCAACCCTGGACGGCGCGGCCGCATACCGCGACGCCGACATCGTGGTCATCGCCGCCCCCACCAACTACGACTCCAAGACCAACTTCTTCGACTGCTCCCACGTGGAAGAGGTAATTGAGCTGGTCATGAGCGTGAACCCCAACGCCACCATGGTAATCAAGAGCACCATCCCCGTTGGCTACACCGACTCTGCGCGCAAGAAGTACAACACCGACAAGATCATCTTCAGCCCCGAATTCCTGCGCGAATCCAAGGCCCTGTACGACAACCTGTACCCCAGCCGCATCATCGTGAGCTGCGACGAGGGCACCCAGGAAGTCGCCCACGACTTCGCAACCCTGCTGCAGCAGGGCGCTCTGGCCGAAGACATCCCCACGCTGTTCATGGGCTTCACCGAGGCCGAGGCCGTGAAGCTGTTCGCCAACACCTACCTGGCCCTGCGTGTAAGCTACTTCAACGAGCTGGACACCTACGCCGAGAGCAAGGGCCTGGACACCCGCCAGATTATCGAGGGCGTGTGCCTGGACCCCCGCATTGGCACCCACTACAACAACCCTAGCTTCGGCTACGGCGGCTATTGCCTGCCCAAAGACACCAAGCAGCTGCTGGCCAACTTCAACGACGTGCCCCAGAACATGATTGAGGCCATCGTGGAGGCCAACCGCACCCGCAAGAGCTACATCGCCGACCGTGTGCTGGAGATCGCCGGCGCTTACGAGGCCAACAGCCAGTGGGACGCCTCCAAGGAGCATGAGACGGTGGTTGGCGTGTACCGCCTGACCATGAAGAGCAATTCCGATAACTTCCGCTCCAGCAGCATCCAGGGCGTCATGAAGCGCATCAAGGCCAAGGGCGCCAAGGTGGTCATCTACGAGCCCACGCTGGAACCCGGCACCACTTTCTTTGGCAGTGAGGTCATCGGCGACTTGGAGCAGTTCAAGGCAATGAGCCAGGCCATCGTGGCCAACCGTTACGACGCCTGCCTGGACGATGTGCATGACAAGGTGTACACCCGCGACCTGTTCCGCCGCGACTAAAACGTTCGAACGAGGAACCAAAGGATTATGAGTCCCTTGCTCCACCATTGAGCAGCGGGCGGAAATAACGGTTCCACCGAAAGGGCCCAACAATGACTAAAACCGTTCTTGTTACTGGCGCCGCGGGCTTTATTGGCTCGTTTCTGTGCAAGCGCCTTCTGAAGAGCGCCGACTACACTGTAGTGGGTTTTGACAACTGCAACGACTACTACGACCAGGGTATTAAGGTCAACCGTCTGAGGATGCTGGCGGGCCTTGCGGGCGACGAATCCGCCGCCAATGGCCTGGAAGGTTACCAGTGCGGCCGCTTCGAGTTTATCCGCGGCGACCTTGCCGATGAGGCCGCGGTCAATGCCGTTTTCGCAGATCACAAGCCTGCAATTGTGGTGAACCTTGCTGCTCAGGCGGGCGTGCGCTACTCCATCGAGAACCCCCGCGCGTACATTGACTCCAACCTGATTGGCTTCTTCAACATCCTGGAGGCTTGCCGCCACAACCCCGTTGAACACCTGGTTTACGCGTCGTCGTCTTCTGTGTACGGCGGCAATGAGAAGGTGCCCTTTAGCGAGGAGGACCGCGTGGATGCGCCCGTGAGCCTGTACGCGGCCACCAAGAAGTCCAACGAGCTCATGGCCAACGCCTACAGCAAGCTGTACTCCATTCCCGCCACCGGCCTGCGCTTCTTCACCGTGTACGGCCCCATGGGCAGGCCCGACATGGCGTATTTCGGCTTCACCAACAAACTGATCAAGGGCGAGACCATTAAGATCTTCAACATGGGCGATTGCAAGCGCGACTTCACGTATGTGGACGACATTGTGGAGGGCATCCAGCGCGTCACGGCCAATCCGCCCGCCGTTGAGCTGGGTGAGGACGGCCTGCCCAAGGCCGCGCACCGCGTGTACAACATTGGCAACTCCAACCCGGAGAACCTGCTGGACTTCGTGGACACCCTGCAGCGCGTGCTGGTGGAGGAAGGCGTGCTGCCCGCGGATTACGACTTCGAAGCCCACAAGCAGCTGGTGCCCATGCAGCCTGGTGACGTGCCCGTGACCTACGCGGACACCTCTGCGCTGGAGCGCGACACCGGCTTCAAGCCGAGCACCCCACTAGAGGACGGCCTGCGCGCCTTCGCCAAGTGGTACAAGGTGTATTATGGGGTCTAATCGGAGTACGCTCTCTTACATACATATTAGTAAGGAAAACGAAAAGAGGGACCGACCTGAGACTGGTCCCTCTTGGGTATAGATGAGGGTTGAGCGAAGAGGGGATTGATGGGAAAGAACGATTATGAAATCAAGGTAGAGAACTGCAGAAATGTGTCTTCAGTGTCAGGTGGCTCCATCCTGATTAAGAAGAACGCGCTGAATGTTTTCTACGGTAGGAACGGGACAGGCAAAACGACCATGTCCCTTGCTTTGCAGCATGCTTTTTCTAAGACAGAGGAAAGCAAAAAGTCGCTTGAATCGTATAGGTTTTTGCAATCTCAGGATCCTGCGATTGCTCCTGTAGCAGAGTGCTCCACAAGAATTCGCGGGTTGCACATGTTCAATGATGCTTGGATCGAGGATCACTGCTTCGGAAAAAGCGGACTCCAAGATAACGCATATGAGTTGTATGTTAGGGATGCTGATACGAGGCGCCTTGAAAAGGACAGGCGAAACAAGATTGCCCTCATTAAGAAAGCAATGATCACGCCTGAAGTTGATCAACTGAGAGAGTCTCTCAAAAAGCTCCAGAAGGGACTGGGCAAACCTAAGGCGCGAGGTGGGTTTGCCGCCTCCTCTCCACCGACCAAAGCATTTAAGAGCGGCGTGCCTGTTGAGGTCCTGCCTCAGGAACTGAAGCCTGTCGTAAGAGGGATGATGGCAAGCGAAAAAGCCAAATGGCTTGATTGGCACTCTTCTCATCCCCATGTCTCTCATGTTGAGCTGTGTCCGTATTGCGGCACAAGGGATGCGAAGCGTCTGGAGGCTTGTTATGAATATGATGACGGGCGAGTCGAAGGCGAGGTGAAGCAATGGGCTTTGATCGCCAACATGTACGACGAGCTCAAAGGCGTTCTTGCCAGAGGAAATGCCGCATTACTTGGCTCGATTCTCAAGAAGAAGACTCCGCCTACGACGATTGAGCTAGACGACCTCTCTGCTCTCGCCGCATCCGCCATTGAGGCCGCCGAAGCGCTTGAGTCGATAGAAAAAGCACTGGAGAAAAGCGAGAACATCGATACCGCAAGTCTTATCGACGACCTCTCTTCCGCTGTTGATATTTTGGCTGGCTGTGGATTGTTCCTGAAGACGAAAGCGGGTAAGAAGACCGATGAGGAGAAAGCCGTCGGTTATCTTGCATCCTCGCTAGAAGCTCTCAAGAGGTCCCAGCATGATCTTGATGCGGTCTCTAAAAATCTTGTCAGCACCATCGCGCGTAATGTCGGCGGTCATGAATCTGAGATAAACCGCTTCCTGAAACAATGCGGGTATCCGTACGCAATTTCGATTGAATGCAATGCTCAGACGCAGGATGCACGCGTTTTGCTCAAACCCTTGAGCGCTGGCATCTTCGTCGAAGATCCTAATGCATCCTTAAGTTACGGTGAGAGAAATGCGCTTGCGTTGATGCTTTTCATGTTTGAGTCGATCAAGGATCCTCGTGCTCTGATTGTCCTGGATGATCCAATATCGTCGTTCGACTTCGACAAACGCTATGGAATCCTTTTCGCCCTCTTCTCTAAGAATGGAGGCGTGTTCAGCGAGAACCTGTTCGGAAAGACCGTGCTGGTGATGACGCATGACTTCCTGGTTGTATCCGATTTGATTGGAATGCCGGGAAAGGACATGCCTTCCACTTTCGGAAGCTTTTTGACGTGCAACCCCGCCGGCGTTCTGACATGCAAGCCCCTTGGTAGGGATGCGATAGCGCCGTACACGCAATGACCTGTGTCAAGATTTCGGACACGGAAGCTAGAGGATTTACGCGGCCATGGGAAGCTCCTCCGCGGCCGGCCTGGTCCGCTCGAAGAAGGCTTCCATGGCCTTCGCGGGTATCTGGTAGCCGATGGTCGAGTGCGGCCGCCTGCGGTTGTAGTCGGCCTCTATGAACCCGATCACCGCGTGCTTGGCGGCATCGCGGGTCGGGAAACTCCCGCGGTAGTACATCTCGTTCTTCAGGGTCGCGAAGAACGACTCGGCCACGGCGTTGTCGTGGCAGCTGCCGGTGCGGCCGCACGACAGGCGCACGTCGTTGTCGCGCGCCCATTCCGCGAGGAGCCTGCTGGTGTACTGCGCGCCCCGATCGCTGTGGAATATGGCGTTTTCCGCCACGTAGCCGCGCGACTTGGCCGACTCCAGCGCCGCCACCGCGATGTCGG
>CAKTXN010000107.1 GCA_934630905.1 uncultured Eggerthellaceae bacterium | reverse complement strand
CGGCAGGCCGCAATTGCGATTAAACCTTTCGGTGCCAGCTGTCTTTGGCAGCGGAACGAATTCCTTTGCTACATTTTTGCAGCCCATATATGATAGCGCCTGATAGGAGAATGTCAACAACTTTTTCGCGTCTGACCGCGAGTTTTTCACATTGCGTAGTGCCCGCGGCACGCACACAGCTAGGAGACACCGCACGAATCCGAGCGACGTACACGCATCGGCTGCCGGCAGCACCGCCCGCCGCGCACGCCGGCGGCACCCGACGTGTAACCGATACTCCGCCCGACCCGCGGCACCCGGCATGCGGCGCGCAACCGCAACAGCCGCGCCACGCTTCGCCTGCAACCACGCCGTCCATGCATCGGCTGCTCGGAGCGGAACCACACGCAACCGAGAGCCACAAGCGCTACTCCGCCAACAGCTTCGTGAAGTCCGCTAAAACGCCGGGGATGTCAATCTGCTGAGGACACACCGCCGCGCAGGCACCGCACGCAATGCAGTCCGCTGGCTTCTTCCCTTCCTCCACCGCGGCAAGCGCCATGGGAGCAATGAACCCGCCACCGCTTAACTTGTGCTCGCTGTACAGCTCCAGCATCCAGGGAATATCAATGCCAATCGGGCAATGCGAAACGCAGTAGCGGCACTTCGTACACGGCTGAACATTTTCCTTAACGCGCGCGTCAACGATCTCTTGCAGCGCAGAAAAGTCCTGTTCACCCAGCGGTTTTTCCTCGCTCAGCAGCGCAATGTTCTGGGAAATCTGCTCCAGCGTAGACGACCCGCACAAAATGCACGCCACCTCGGGCTGCGCCTGCAGCCAACGAAGCGCCCACTCAACCGCAGACCAATCGGGGCGCAGCGCGCGCAGCTTCGCTTCCTCTTCTGCCGACAGCTTGCACAGGCTGCCGCCGCGCAACGGCTCCATAACCCAAATGGGCAGGCCCCACTCTTGCACAACCGCCATTTTGCCCTTGGTGTCCTGGAACGTGTAATCAAGGTAGTTTAGCTGCAGCTGGCAAAACTCCATGTGCCGGCCGTACGCTTCCAAGAACCGACGGATAGTCTCCGCCGTTCCGTGCGCAGAAAAGCCCAGATGACGAATGCGTCCGCGCTTCTTTTGCTCAATCAGGTAGCTGAGCGTGCCGTATTGCGCGTCGTCCAAATACTGCTCGATGTTCATCTCGCACACATTGTGCACCAGGTAAAAGTCGAAGTAATCCACGCCGCACTTGCGCAGCTGCTCTTCGAAGATTTCTTCCGTTTTGCCCATGTTCGCCAAATCGTACCCGGGAAATTTGCTTGCCAAGTTGAACGATTCGCGCGGATACTGAGCCAAAATCTTGCCCACCACGCGCTCCGAATTGCCGCCATGGTAGCCCCACGCGGTATCGAAATACGTCACGCCATGCTCAATCGCGTACGCAATCATTTCCGCCGCGGCCTGCTCGTTTATGTTCGTATCGTCGCCGTCAATAACGGGCAAACGCATGCAGCCCATAGCGAAAACGGATAATTCCTCATCTTGGAATTTCTTGTAAAGCATGGAGGGTCCTCTCTTCTATCTTGCGGCCCGCGATTCGCACCCCGCAATTCGCACCTTGCGATTCACGCCCGCGAACCTGCAACCTGCAATTCCAGCTCGTGCTCCTCTAAAAAATGCATATCCCTATTGAACCACCTCGAGTTAACTTTACGTCAAGAAAAATCACGTTCCCCGTTTTGATACTCCCATTTTTTCGTTTTTTGGCTATCATTTTAAGCGCGGCATGCTTTTGTCCCCGCGATGGCAACGCAATGTAAGTCCAGTTGCTGTCCCGGGATTCTTCAGGCGTTTCAACAACGTCCTGATACTCCCCCAACAAAAAATGAATAACCGCAGGGTCTTCCCTATTCAGATTTCGTTTCTGAACAGCACCGGACCCTCAAAACAAGAAAGGGAAGAAGCACGTATGCACCGCATCAAAAAAGAACCGTCACCAAATACACTGCAAACAAAAGAAAAATCTCCCTTGTCACTGCTCGGCGTTTTGTACGCCTGTGCGTTCCTGGCGGGATTCAGCGAGAACCTTATGAACATGGCACTTGTTGCCATTATGGACGATTACGCCATTGGCTCGATTGCCGCACAATGGCTGGTCACAGGGTACATGGTTGTCACCACCATCATGGTTACCCTGGCTGCCTTCCTGTACCGCAGAGTCAAGCTGCGCACCCTGTTTTTCGCCGCCTCGGCCCTTTTCCTTGCGGGTTCGCTGGCTGGGCTTTGCGCCATAAGCTACCCCATGCTTCTTGCGGCGCGCTTACTGCAATCGGCGGGCTCGGGAATTTTCATTCCCCTAATGATGAACACCGTTTTAGCCGTTACGCCCAAAAACAAACTGGGAAGCTATATGTCCATTGGCGGCTGCATGATCACGTTCGGACCCGCGTTTGCGCCCGTGGTGTGCGGCAGCATGGTAACTTCGCTCGGATGGCACAACGTTTTTATCCCGCCCATCTGCGCTATTGTTTCCCTAATGATTCTGGGCGGCGTTTTCCTGAAGAACCAGAACAACCAACCGGCATCACTTGATGCGCCATCAGTGGTCTTGAGCTGCCTGGAGCTTACCGCGCTTTCGTTTGGCCTGGCGAAGGTCTCGACCGAAACGCTTACAGGCGTTGCAGCGCTTGTACTCGCGGCTGCTGCCATTGGCTTGTTTGTTCGCCGTCAACTGAACTGCGATCACCCGCTGATTGACTTGACCCCTATGAAAAATCGCTCGTTTTCCCCGGCAACCATCCTTGTTCTGATTGCAATGATGAGCACGTTTTCGTCCACCGTCTTGCTTCCGCTGTACCTAGAGCAGGCCATGGGCATGACAGCAGCCGCAGCGGGCATGATCATCTTGGTTCCCGTTTTGGTGAATGCCGGAGTCGCCCTTATCAGCGGACGCGTTATGGATAAACACGGCGAATGGCCGCTTTTGCCACTGGGTTTCGCCGCCATTTTTGCGGGCTTCGCCATTTTGGCCCTGTCAAGCTCGTTTCTTTCCGTGCAAGCGGTAATTGTTGGCGCGCTTCTGGTATTCACGGGCGTCGGCATGACACTCACGCCGGCTCAAACCGCTGGATTGCGCACGTTGCCCGCTTCGCTCAACCCCTTCGGTGTTGCCTTGATGACCACGTTTGTCCAGTTGGCAGCATGCATTGGCCCGTCGCTTTTCACGGGAATCATGGCAGCGGGACAAAATGCCGCGGTGGATCTTTCCTTTGAAGCAGCGGCCGCTCAAGGCTTCTCCCTGGCAACAGCTTTAGCTGCGGTAATTTCCGCAGCAGGGTTGATTTTCGCGTTTGTTTATGCTCGACGCGCTTACAAGCAAAGCGAGAGCGAAGTCGCAACACCCGTACAGACAAATGCCAAAGTTGCCGTGCGCGAAAACGCGAAAGCAGGAGCACGGACGGGAACGGCAGTTGCAAAATCGTCCCAAGATCGTGCATGCAAAGAGCCCGCACGATAAGGTAGAATCTCCATAGACGCACAAGGCATCAGACAAATTCAACGACCGAAAACAAAGGCCCGCAGAACAAACCACATGACGAAAGAGCCAAGACAAAAAAAGGGAGGGCATCATGAAAGAATACGAAATCGCAATCAAAAGCTGGAACGGCTGCGGTGGACAGAGCAACGCAATGACCCATTTCGAGGAAGTCGAGATCGAAAGCCCCGACGAGTACCTTCGCGCGAAGCATGGCGTGGATTTCCCGAAGTTCTCGAAGGAAGTCACATCAACAGGCCAGATTGTGTACCTGTTCGATAATGGTGCCATTGGCTATTCGTACGAGTTCACCGAGATTTAGTGACCGAAACAACCCGATAGACAGTCCACGGCGGCTGTTTTGAAGCCTTGCTCTTTCATACCTGAAACAAGCGTTCCAGCACAAGCGGCTTCCTTCATTGCGAAGGGAGCCGCTTTTTTCGGCATCCGCCAATCAAATTGGAGTTATGGGACGCATATGGCTATTGACGCCTCGATGGGCATATGCGTCCTATAACTCCAAATCGTTCACAGTTATCAAAAAAGAGAGGTTAATCGGGATAAAGTCACGAAAACAAAGAACTGTGAACGATTTTTTGCGAATCAAGAGAAACAGCTGCAGAGATCAAGCCCCTGCCGTTACGCACCGAACGACGCCGCCACCTGGTGCAACACTTCCTTGGTAAGCGGCTGTCCCGCAGGAGCATGCACGGCATAGCACGAAAAGCTCGGTTTGTCGGCCAAACTCACACCCACGCTTCTGCCCAGCGCGCGCACTTCATCTTTCATGAGCCCCGCACGACGCAACGGCGAAACAACGCCCAGCTCCGCCAGCGCACGAAAACCGGGGCGGCGCGCCGGGTTGTCGGTGGCGTTCGTACCATCGCATAAAACGGGATAGCCATCGGACTGCGCGCGCTTTCCGATGGTGCCGAAAATGAACGTCTTGCAGTGATAACAACGATCCGGTGGATTCGCCGCGATAGCCGGCTGGGATAGCACATCGGCATAGATAACCTCAAGCGGCACGCCCCACTCAGCGGCAACATGCTGCGCATCTGCCACATCGGCATTTGGCTGAAACGCCGTCTTGACCAGGTACGCTTTCACGTGGCAGCCTGCTTTTGCCGCAGCGCCTAAAAGACACGCGGAATCGGCACCTCCGGAAAACGCAAGCGCAAACCGCGACACGCGCGCGAAAAACGCCTCAAGCGGCTCCACGCCCACGGGGAATGCATCCGCGCTGAGGCCACATACACCCGCAGCACCGCCCCCTACCGCCGGCACGCAGCACCCGCCCGCAGCACCAGCGGCTGTACCACAACCGGCGCCTTCGCCACCACCAGCGGCAGCACCAGCGGCTGCACCACAACCGGCAACACCAACGACGGCACCAACACGCGCAGCTTCGTCACTCACGCTATTCAACCGTCTCGCCCGGTAAGTGATTGCCCGAGAAATTCAAGCCACCCGTAATGATGTGGGCCGCCTCAGAGGAAAACTCATCGGCATCGAACAGGGCAAACGCAGCCCCCACGCGTGATTTCGCCTGGTCAATAAGCTGATCCAAGCTTGCCGTGGACTGCTGCTTCGTAAAGGGATTCACCCATACGTTGCCTTCGTGGTTATCGAATTCGCACTCGGTTACCTCCAGCGCGCGATGCGACATGGACCGATAAAATGAATACGGACGCGCCAGCTCCTCCACGCGCGCAAGAAGCGAGCGCTTCATGCCCGTGCGCGAGTAAAAGACGCTCTGTACCAGGCGAAACGCCTTAACCGACTTGCGGAAAACATCGATTTGCATGCTACGCTGGAACACCATGACCGCCATATATGAGTACAGCTTGCCGATAATGGTGAGCGTCTCATCGTTTGCCTGCAAGATTTCCTTATACGGCTTGAACGTGGCAACCGTCTTGCCCGTGCGCTTGAACAGCATCACTTCGTCGAATTCGCTCTCTATGACGGCGTGAATCTCGTTGCCGTTCTTGCGCGTTAGGCCCTCAACGCCCGCATCGCACAGGGCATATTGGTTCGCGTACACCAGCGGATGGACCGTGGAATCAAGCAGATAATGGCACAGGAATCCCAAAAGATACGCACGTCCAACAGGCTTCTCATCAGGGGTAAGGGTATCCAGCGCATCATGGAACGCCATCAGAATCTTATCGGTATCCCGGCTGTGCATAATGCTGCCCAGCGATGAAAACTCCGAAATGCTCGGATTCGCGCGCGCGTAAAACAGCGGGTCAGGCCCCTGGTTTCCCAAAAGAAAAGCAAAGCGCTGCTCGGGATCAATCCCAATAAAATAAGCGTCACCTTCGTAAACGGCTTCTCCAAAAAGATTA
>CAKTXN010000106.1 GCA_934630905.1 uncultured Eggerthellaceae bacterium | reverse complement strand
GGCGAGTTCTGCAGCCGCGGCTACAACACCATGAAGGGCTACTACAAGATGCCCAACGAGACGCGCGGCGCGGTTGACGCGGAAGGCTGGCTGCATTCCGGCGACTTGGCGTGCCGCGTGTACGACGAGCGCTACACCGACAAGAAAGGCAAGATGCTGCCTACGTATGTGATTACCGGTCGCTTGAAGGACATGATCATCCGCGGTGGCGAGAACTTGTATCCCAAAGAGATCGAGGACTTCGTTTACACACATCCTAAAGTGCAAGATGTGCAGGTCGTGGGCGTGCCCGACAAGAAATACGGCGAAGAGGCCGCGGCGTGCATCATTTTGAAGGACGGCGAGGAAATGACCGAGGAAGAGATGCGCACGTTTATGGTCGAGCGCATTGCGCGCCACAAGGTTCCGCGCTACATCAAGTTTGTGGATTCGTTCCCCATGAATGCGGCGGGCAAGATTCTGAAGTACAAGATGCGCGAAGAGCTCGCAAAAGAATACGGCTGCTAGTTACTCTTTGCAGCTGCTGCCAAATGTTGTCAAATTACCCCACCTTTTGTCAACAAAGGGTGGGGTTGTTGTTTTGGTGTCTAGTAGGCGTCTGGTAGATGGGGATGCAGGCACGGGGATTATTCGCAGATGTGAAAAAGACCCCGTCACTTTTTAACATCGCGCGCAGGCGTCGTGAGCGCGCCCCTTGCCTTGCAGTGTTATACTGAGGCGTATGACAAATTGCCTGGGACACACGCTGCTCATCGTGAACCCCGCCTCCCAAAACGGGAAGGGGGCGGCTGCTGGTGCGCATGCTGCGCGTGTGCTTGAGCAGGCGGGTGTGGCGGTGGATTACATTGCCACCACGGCTCCTTTGCAGGCCGTGCAACTGGCAACAAATGCCGCGCTTCAGGGCTACCAAACGGTTATTGCCCTGGGCGGCGATGGCATCATTCACGAAGCGGCGAATGGCCTAATGACCGTTGAGCAGGAAAAACGCCCTGTTTTCGGCATTATCCCCGTGGGATCGGGCAACGATTACGCGCGCACGCTGAATATGTCCGAAGACGTTGATACCGCCTGCGCCCAACTTTTGACGGGCGACATCCGCTCCGCCGACGTGGGGTTGTGCAACGGCCAGTATTTCGTGCAAACGCTCTCGTTTGGCATTGATGCTGCCATTGCGCTTGACACTGTGCAGCGCCGCAAGCGCACGAAAAAGACGGGCAACGCGTTGTACTTCGAAGCGGGCATCAACCAGCTGGTCTTTCATCGCGATATGCATTCCTATCAGGCGACTTTCGATGATAATGCGCCCGAGCACGGACAATCCCTGATATTTGCCGTGCAGCTGGGTTGTACGTATGGCGGCGGCTTTCGCGTTTGTCCCGATGCGCAGTTGGACGACGGCCTTTTTGACATTTGCATCGCGCACCCGCCTATTGGCCTGATTGGCGCTATTGCGCTTTTTGCGCGTGCTAAAAATGGAAAACATGTGGGCTCTGCCAGCATGGAACTGCGACGCGCGGCACGCCTTTCGGTTCAATTCGAGCATAATGTTCCAGCTCAGATGGATGGCGAAGACTGCTCGGGCAGCAAATTTGACATTTCCCTTTCACCTTGCGCGCTTTCAGTCCTTTTTGGCTAATAATAGTAAACTTACCTATCACTTTTTCCAAAACCGCGTTCGGAGGGATTCCTTCTTGTCGCTTACGTCGCTGATATTTTTGTGCCTGGTGCTGCCGCTTACGTTGGTGGCTTATTACGGCGTGCGCATTATCGGCGGCGAAGGAGTGGTGGCAAAAAGCCTGGCCAAGGGCATTTTGCTTGCGGTAAGCGTGTTCGCATATTACTGGGTTGCTGCGGAGTATCTGCCGCTTTTGATCGTGGCGGTGCTAGCAACCTATGCGTTCGCCCTGGTCATAGATGCAACTCAAGGTGCAGCGAAGAAGCTCGTCCTTGCCGTTGCCGTGATAGCATCCGTGGCGTTTCTGGTCTACTACAAGTACACCGATTACTTCCTTGAAACGCTGCAGCAATTTGTCCCTTCGGTTCAATACGAACCGCTTAACTTGATCCAACCACTGGGCATCTCGTTTTTGGTATTCTCGCTTATCTCGTACTTCATGGATGTCTACCGCGGAACAATCAAGGCCGACCGCAATCTTTTAAACGTTGCGCTTTGGGCGTTCTTCTTCGCGAAGATAGTGTCCGGCCCCATTGTTCGCTACGGGCAAATGTTTCGTCCCGACGAAGATTGCCCCGCGCGCCCCTGCTTGGATGATGTGTCAAGCGGCGCGCGCCGTTTCGTGATTGGCCTGGCGAAGAAAGTCATCATTGCGAACACGTTGGGGCAAACAGCGGATATGGTCTTCGCTCTGGAAGCAATCGATACGCCGTTTGCTTGGCTAGGGGCGCTCTGCTATACGTTCCAGCTGTTCTTTGACTTTGCGGGCTATTCCGATATGGCTTTGGGTATAGGCCTTATGCTGGGTTTTCGCTTCGAGGAAAACTTCAAATATCCCTACATTTCGAAAACGGTGGGCGAATTCTGGAATCGCTGGCATATCTCGCTTTCGTCGTGGCTGCGCGATTACCTGTATTTCCCGTTGGGCGGAAGCCGTCGTGGCAACAAGTATTTCAATCTACTCGTAGTGTTTTTCGTTTCCGGCTTGTGGCATGGTGCCTCGAATCATTTCGTGCTTTGGGGCTTGTGGTGCGCCTTCTTCATGGTCATCGATCGTCTTTACCGCACGTATGTTTTGCCGCGCTTTAAGGTCCCCTCTGTCTTGACCTGGCTTTTTACCATGGCCGTGGTTGTTGCGGGGTGGGTTATCTTCCGTGCGAGCGACGTGCATCAGGCTAAAGACTTTCTGTTTGCCATGGTTGGCATGGTCAAAGAGGCGCCCGAGCTGCCATTTGGCTTTTTCTATTACGCCGATAATCGTGTGCTTGTTCTTCTGGTGGTTTCTGCCGTTTTGTCCACACCAGTTGTTCCCAGGCTGAAAGAGCATTTCGGAAATACGGCGGCCTGGAACATAGTAAGCGCTGTGGGCACCCCGCTTTTGCTGCTCATTAGCATGAGCTTCATTCTGAACAGCACGTATAGTCCGTTTTTGTACGCACAGTTCTAAGAGAGGGAGCATGGCATGATTCAGAAAATCAGCAAAATAGCAATGCTCGTTCTTTTGGCGGCGTGCTTGGTCGTTCCCGTTTTGACCATGAACGAAGATGAGCAGGTATTTAGCGATGCGGACAATCGCTATCTTATGGTGCGGCCCGAGCGCGCGGATTTCGAAACCGATGAAGAATATCGCAATCAGTTGGAAGAGTACCTGCAGGATCGTATTTCCGACCGCGCACAGCTTCTTTCTTTATACGGCGCGTTCAATAATGTGGCGTTTCGGTATTTAGCGCACCCGCTGTATGAATATGGGCTTGATGGCCAGGCGTATTTCTGGTTTGAGGCGGACGAAGATCAGCAAGTTGATATGGATTACCTGACCGCCTATGCCGACTACATTCAGAAGATGTACCTGTATTGCCAGGATCGCGGTACGGCATTCGTGTACGTGAATTCGCCCGAGAAAAAGCGCGTCTACACGGAGTATGTCCCCGATTATGTGCCGTATCCCTTGAATAACTTTGAGTATCTGGCGCCGCTTCTGGACGAGCGCGGTGTGCCGTATCTTGATTTGACGGATCCGCTTACGGAGGCGCATCGGGAAGGTGTCGATGTATACAACGCTGTGTACGACGTGGGACATTGGAACGCCGAAGGCGCCCTGGTTGGCGCACGTGCGATCATTTCGTATCTGCAGGAGCAAGGGTTCGATGTTGAACAGCCCGATATCGAAAACGATTACGATGCTATCTCCGAACATCACGACTACCTGCCGGCATCAGTGCTGTACTGTCCGACTGATACGTACAAGTACATCCATAAAGACAACGGGGAAGGTGCCGTTGACGTAACACAAGATTGCGACCCGCTTGAATTAGATGAGCATTACAACACGTATTCATTGTGGGAAAACGATGCGTGCGCGAACGGTTTGAACTTGCTTATGTTCCAGGGTAGCTATTTCAATACGCAGGGAACGATTCTGTACAACCAGTTCGCGCGAACGGAATGCATCCAGGCATACATGAATATCTTCAACATGGATGAATACTGCCAAATGTTCAATCCCGATATCGTGATTTTCGAATCGGCCGATTACGTGCTCAGCGATGCTTATTATAGTTACGGCGGTTTGACCGACACCGTGCTTGATTAAGAGTGCAGTGCGCACGGGGCGCGGCGCGTTGCCAGCGACTTGCGTGCGTTCTGCGGCGGGCATTCATGGATGCTTCACATTTTCCCAGGTAGTAATAAAAAATCCTTGCAATTTAGAAGAAACTCCCATATAATTCGCTGTTGCGTCTGGACCGTTATGGATACACCCGGACGCGTGGAATGGCGGCGTCGTGGCTTGCGCTCCTCATCAACGCAAGCGGGCAATCGTTGTTCCACCTTTATAAGAGGGATTCTCGGTGTACGATGAGGCGTGCGAGCGAGAATCCAAGAAATTGGGTCTGACGTGCGGTTATTCGAAGGCAAGTGCTGAGCTAAGGCAGCAGGAGCCGGCAGGATGACAGCAGACTAGAACCCGCGAAAGGAAAAGTAAGAATGGGAATTAAGCAGTACAAGCCGACTTCCCCCGGACGTCGTTTCCAGACGGTCTCTGACTTTGCAGAGATCACGACGGACAAGCCGGAGAAGTCCCTGCTTGCGCCTCTGCCGAAGAAGGCAGGTCGCAACAACTACGGTCGCATTACCACCCGTCATCAGGGTGGCGGCAACAAGCGTCGCTATCGTATCATCGATTTCAAGCGCAACAAAGACGGCGTGCCCGCCAAGGTTGCAACGATCGAATACGACCCGAACCGTTCTGCCCGCATCGCTTTGCTCCATTACGTCGATGGCGAGAAGCGCTACATCCTTCATCCGAAGGGCCTCAAAGTGGGCGACACCGTTGTTTCTGGTCCCGATGCAGACATCAAGCCGGGTAATGCGCTGCCTCTTTCCGCAATCCCCGTTGGTACCTTGATCCACGCTGTTGAACTGCAGCCGGGCAAGGGCGCTGCAATCGCTCGTTCCGCTGGCACCAGCATCCAGCTCATGGGTAAAGAAGGCAAGTACGCTATCCTGCGTATGCCCTCTTCCGAAATGCGCCGCGTGCTGTTGACCTGCCGTGCAACTGTTGGCGAAGTCGGCAACGCCGAGCATGCCAACATCCACATTGGCAAGGCTGGCCGTAACCGCTGGTTGGGCATCCGTCCTACGGTTCGTGGTACCGTTATGAACCCTGTTGACCACCCCCACGGCGGTGGTGAAGGTAAGAACAAGTCCGCTGGTCGTCATCCTGTGACTCCCTGGGGCGTTCCTACTAAGGGTCATCGTACGCGCAACCCGAAGAAGGCTTCTAACCGTCTGATCATTCGTCGTCGTAAGAAGTAACGCGGGATACTGAAAGGAGAAACCAATGAGCAGAAGTTTGAAAAAAGGTCCTTTCGTTGATCCCCGTCTTCTTGGTCGTATCGAGGCCATGAACGAAGCAGGCGAAAAGGACGTTGTGAAGACCTGGTCGCGTTCCAGCACCATCTTCCCCGAAATGGTCGGACATACCATTGCGGTTCATGATGGTCGCAAGCACGTGCCGGTTTACGTTACCGAATCCATGGTTGGCCACAAGCTGGGTGAATTCGCCCCGACCCGTACCTTCAGGGGTCATGCGGCCGACAAGAAGAAGCGATAAGGAGGGGTGAAGAATGGAAGCTAAAGCACAAGCACGCTATGTTCGCGTATCCCCTCGTAAGGCTCGCATCGTTGTTG
>CAKTXN010000105.1 GCA_934630905.1 uncultured Eggerthellaceae bacterium | reverse complement strand
GTGGCTAATTTAGTTTGGCTTAAATTGGCTAAATTAAATTGACTTTCAGTGGTCAAAATTGCCCGACGTTAACACTTCCAACCTGCATCAACTTCGAATCAACCCCTGTTTTGTTAACAACATGGTTCTGAATCACTGAATTAAAGGCTGCTTTTAGGGCTTGGCATCAAAGCAACGCGGGCTGACCCCGATTTTACGAACATTCAGAATCAAATCAAGGTAAAAGTGAAGTCGGATATTGCGTTTTGCCTAAAAAGCCGCGTCCCAAGTGGGACGCGGCTGCAACTTTTGATTTCTTGTGGCTTTGTTCTTGTTCCGTCGCACGACCCTATTCAGCATCGTACACGGAGGATGCGCGTCAGCAGCCTTCGGAAGGTTTCGCCTCATCGCTGGGAGTAGGCTTGCTGGGAAGCGCCTCTTCCTGCTTCTCCCTCTTGGGAAGATAGATAGCAATAATCAATGTTGCGAAGAAAGAGATGTAGGTGACCAGGAAGAACACCCAGAAGCTATACCCCTTCTTGTAGGCGAAATAGGCAATCGCATAGGGGATGACGCCCAGCAAGATGAACCATATCAGGATGTTCTGAAGATTCATGGGGTCAAAAAGAAATCCGAGGTCGAACAGTCCGTTGATACCGATCATGAGCGTACCTCCTTCGAATATGAATTGATCCTCTACCTCATCATACTCCGTTATTCTGAGAAAGTCTCACTCGTTTTATGCGAATTGCGTCTGAGTTATCCATTTTTTGCATAAGTGTATTTTGCCGCATTTTGCAGGGGAAACATTTATCCGCGGTCAATCTTGATAACGCAGAAATACTGCGGGAATTTCTCGGACACATGCTGGGAGATCATGGTTTTCAGTTCATCTTCGCCAATTTCAACCGCATAAGGCTCGTAGCAATCGAAAATCACATTGGTGCGATTCTCGCCAGGAACAATACGTAAATCGTGGATGCTCAGGCGCGGGTCAATCTGCGCTACGTCTTCCGAAATCCATTTACGCAACTTGCTCACGCGCGCATCGCTTGTCACAATGGGGTCAAGATGGATGACCACCGCAAGGCCTTCGTTTTTCAAGAAGTCCTGCTCAATGGCATCAATAAGCTCATGGCTCGTTAGAATATCAACAGACGAGTCAACTTCCGCGTGAATGCTTGCGAACACGCGGCCAGGGCCGTAATCGTGCACAATCAGGTCGTGGATGCCCAAAATGCCATCGTAAGAAAGCATCTTGTTCTCAATAAGCTTTATGGTTTCGGGATCGGCAGGCTTGCCCAAAAGGGGATCGATCGCATCGCGAACCAGCTCTACGCCGCTCCACAAAATGAACGCCGCCACTGCAAGACCAACCCATCCGTCCAGATCAAACCCGGTAAAGTACGAAACACCAGCCGCCGCTAGAACCGCTGCCGTGGTTATCACGTCGTTGCGGGAGTCCACCGATGCCGCCGCCAGCACGCCCGAGTCAATCTCTTTTCCGACCTGCGCGTTGAACAGCATCATCCACAGCTTTACTGCAATGGAAAGAAGCAGAACCGCTACCAACACAGCGCTGTATTCCACGGGCGCGGGGTTCAACAGCTTTTCAACACTTCCGCGCGCCAGCTCCACGCCCACGACCAGCACCAATACGGCAACAGATAATCCCGCCAGGTACTCGTAGCGGCCGTGCCCATAGGGGTGCCCCGCATCGGCGGGCTTGCTTGCCAGCTTAAAGCCCAAAAGGCTAATGATGTTCGATGCCGCGTCGGACAGGTTGTTCACGGCGTCCGCAACGATGGAAATAGAGCCCGCAGCAAGGCCAATGGCTGCCTTCGCCGCGCACAGCAGTGTGTTCAGCGCAATGCCCACAACGCTCGCGCGCATTCCAATGGTCTGGCGTCCTTTTGTGGTGGTCGCGGCTTCTTTATTGCCAACAATTTTATTCACCGAGAACAGCATGGTGATCCTTTCAAGACGTCTTTGTTAGCCATTGTATGACAGTTTCAAAAGAACCTCGCTGTTTTTTGCGCTTTAACGTACAATGGATATTCTTGGAGCGGGGAAGCTTCAATGCTTGTAATAAGTGAAACCGAGAAAGGATTTCCTATGGCAGAAGAAGAGATCTTGGAGGAAGAGGACGTCGTTATCTCCGACATGCTGGAGCAAATCCTGTTGTTTGCTGTGCAGGAAGCAAAAGAGCGTTTGGCTGAAGAAGGGGAGTGCGCTCCTTTTGCCGCGACGCTGGTGCGCGATTTGATGTATTTCGATTCCATTGTTGGCGAAACGCCTGATGAAATGTATGAAAAGGCAGAAGAGCTGATTTCTGGCCTTGATGGCATTACGGGTTATGCGTTCTGCTACGATGGCTGGATGGATGACGAGCAGACGGATGCTATTATTGCCGAAGGCGGCTTGCCGGGCGATGACGTTGGCGTTGCGATTGGTTGCCCTTATACGGTGGACGAAGATGGCAACTACTCGTTTGACGAGGAAGTGCTGTTCTTGGGCGATGCTCCCAACTACGCCATTAACCTTGAGCCGGCGGAAGACTGGACGCCCGAAGAAGAAGAGTAGTTCTGCGCGAAAAACTGCAGCCGCTTAGATTCCTCACTGCGAACTGAGTGCGATCGATGTTCGTGCAGTGAATGGCTGCATTAGACAATTAAAGTACCAAGTAGGTAGCCCCGTTGAAGCAATTCGGCGGGGTTTTTCATGCAATTTTGCATTTTGTAGCTTTTTGTAGACGGATTGATAGCGTTTTAGCCCGATTTGATAGCTTTTTGATAGAACGTGAAGGTATGGTGAATCTGCAAAAGTTCAGAAAAATGCAGCTTGAACGGCAGATTTTAATTTGCTAAAATACTTAGGCTAATCCTGCTTCGGGGGTTTTGCCTTTGTCGCCCGAAGCCGTACAGTCCAAAGGAGGTGAGCTGATGAAGGCTTATGAACTGCTGTTTTTTGTCGCACCGAATATCGACGAAGAATCCCGTCTTGCAGCAATGAAGCGTGTTGAAAACACCATCGCAGAAGGCAATGGTGTGATTGATACTGTCACTGACTGGGGCAAGCGTAAACTTGCTTACGAGATTAACGGCCAGACCGAGGGTGAATATACTCTCGTCGATTTTCATGCAAATCCCGCTAGCATTGCTGAACTGAATCGCGTTCTGCGCATCACCGACGCTATCGAGCGTCACATGATCGTGGCCCGCGCTGATCGCGACTAGTGATTGATTAGGTGAAATTTCACCAAGCATGAAAAGAGGAAGACATGAGCATTAACAGAGTAATCATCAGTGGTAATTTGACGCGCGATCCTGAGCTTCGCAACACGGCTGGTGGCGTTTCTATTCTTGGTTTCGGCGTGGCGGTCAACGATCGTCGTCGCAACGCTCAAACAGGTGAATGGGAAGACTATCCGAACTACATTGACTGCACCATGTTCGGTGCACGTGCGGAAAGCCTTTCTCGCATTCTGACCAAGGGTATGAAGGTCTCCATTGAAGGAAAACTTCGCTGGAGCCAGTGGGAGAAGAAGGACACGGGCGAAAAGCGCAGCAAGATTGAAGTGATTGTGGATGAACTGGAGTTCATGAGCAGTCGCAACGGTGGCGGTGCTGGTGATTATAGCAATGGCGGTTCGCGTTCGTATGGTGCTGCTCCTGTTGCTGCCCCTTCTGTGAGTGCTGAATCTTCCATCTACGATGAAGATATTCCATTCTAAAGAAACGAAAGAGGTTTGAATATGGCCGATTATTCAAAGCAGCCTCGTCGTAAATACTGCCAGTTCTGCAAGGACGACACGCAGTTTATCGACTATAAGGATACGCAGTTGCTGCGTAAATTTGTTACCGATCGTGGCAAAATCAAGCCGCGTCGCGTGACGGGTTGCTGCACCCAGCATCAGAAGGACGTTGCCAATGCCGTAAAGCGTTCTCGTGAAATGGCATTGATGGCTTACGTGGTTCCCGCAATCAGCGGCCGTGGCGATCGCCGCAAGCGCGATTAAGAAGGAGGAACCATGAAAGTTATTTTGACGACTGAAGTTCAGGGTAAGGGCGGCGAAGGTGACGTTATTGAAGTCGCTCGTGGTTTCGCTAATAACTACCTGATTCCCCAGGGATTTGCTATCCTGGCTACTCCGGGCAACCTGAAGCAGCTGGAACAGCGCAAGAAGAACATCGCAAAGCGTGAAGAGAAGCGCGTTGCCGAAGCAGCCGAGCTGAAGGCCAAGTTGGAAGCAGCTCCTGTTTTCGTAGCAGCCCAGGTTGGCGACGAAGGCCAGCTGTTTGGTTCTGTTACTTCTACCATGATCGCCGAAGCTGCAGCTGCTAAGTTCGGCATTGAGCTTGACAAGCGTCGCGTTGAGCTGAAGGCTCCCATCAAGACCGCTGGCGAGTTCGAAGTTGCTGTTTCTCTGTACCGCACCGCTAAGGCGACTCTGAAGGTGCTGGTTGGTGCAGAAGAGCCTGTAGCTGCTGAAGAGCCTGCTGCAGAAGCTGCGCCCGAGGCCGAGGAAGTTGCAGCTGAGTAGTATAAAGCTGTAAACCTTCGCGAGCTTATCGCAAATTGAAGAGTCCCTGCTCAGACGAGCCAGGGACTCTTTTGCAAGTACGACCCTTTTATGAGAACGGGAGAACGATATGTCAAATCAATTTGAAGAAGATGGCTGGGTTGAGTCATCTGCCGCACCCGTGCCTGCGCAACCTGCAGCACCGGCGGGCCTGTCTTCATCGGATTTGGCGCGTTCTCGTCGCGCGCTGCCCCAGAATATCGATGCCGAGCAGTCGGTGCTGGCAGCGTGCATGCTTAATACCGAGGCCATGGAGGAAGTGGCAACGCAGCTGCAGCCGCAAAACTTCCATCGGCCTGCTCATGGCATTATTTTCGAAGCCATGATGGATTTGTATAAGCGCAACATTCCCGTTGATCCCATTTCTTTGGCGGAGAACTTGCATGGCAAAGGCCAGCTGGAAGCTGTGGGTGGTCGCAGTTATTTGATTGAGCTGTCCGACAATACGTTTGCCCTGACCAACTGGAAAAGCCACGTTTCCGTGGTAAAGCGCACCTCTGTTTTGCGCGACTTGGTTCACGCGTCCAATGCCATTAACGCGCTGGCATTCGATGCCCCCGACGACTTGAATGTGGTGGTCGAAGAAGCCGAAAAGATGCTTTTCAACGTGACCGAAAAGCGCGTTTCTTCTGAGTTCAAGCCCATGAATAAGCTTCTGGAGGGCGCGTTCGAAGAGCTGAAAAAGCTTAAAGAGCAGCAAGGCGAAATGGCTGGTGTGCCCACGGGCTTTGTGGACGTGGATAATCTGTTCCACGGCTTCCGTGGCGGTGACCTGGTAATTCTTGCGGCACGTCCTGGTGTTGGTAAAACATCTTTCGCTTTGAACCTGGCGGTCAATGCCGCAAAGGCAGGCGTTTCGGTGGCCTTCCTTTCCTTGGAAATGAGTGCATCGCAGTTGGTGCAAAGAATTCTGTGCTCTGAAGCTCGTTTGAGCTTGTCGAAAGTGCGCAGCGGCCACATTGGAAAAGCGGAATTTACCGCGCTGCGTGAAGCTGCCAAGGCGCTGTCGAAGCTTGATATTGTGATTGACGATACGCCGGCGCTTTCTATTTTGGAACTGCGTGCGAAAGCCCGCCGCGAGCTGCGTAATAAGGAAAAAGGCCTGATTGTTGTTGACTACTTGCAGCTTATGCAGCCGGCAACGGCTCGTCGCGATGGCAACCGCGCCGTGGAAGTTGGCGAGATTTCCCGTGGCTTGAAAGTTCTGGGCAAAGAAATGAACATGCCGGTTTTGGCGTTGTCCCAGTTGTCGCGTAGTATTGAGCAGCGCGGCGGCAAAAAGCGCCCAATGCTTTCTGACCTGCGTGAATCGGGTT
>CAKTXN010000104.1 GCA_934630905.1 uncultured Eggerthellaceae bacterium | reverse complement strand
CTCTCGTTCCATTTTCGGCAACGAGCAAACCCGAACTTCAACGGCAGACCGCCAGCCATGCCTACGCGTTCCTTGTATCCAACAAGAACGGCAGACAAGGGCAATACATGTGAAATCCCCACGATTGCAACATGCAACTGAGCTCCGGACGGAAGGGTTGAACCGAACTGCTGAGCCTGGATGAATTGAGCAAGCCCCAACATGAAGAAGCATCATCCAGGTGAAGCCATGAGGCCGGCATCCTCCCGCGCGGGGCGCAGCCCGGAAGCAAAGGGTGCCTCGCCTCGCTGGGGACGAATGCTTCCCGCGCGAGGCGCAGCCGCATGTATCCAAGACCTTGCAACGAAACGACCTTCATCGCCTGCTATTTTTGATGAATATTTATTATTTCTTTTGATTAATAATACTTTTCCAGGCACTTCGCGTATACTACAAAGCATCGGAAAGCGAGGCGAAATTCCATGAATCTAACGTTCAAGGGCTACGTAAAGCACTGCCTGGAAGAAAAAACGGGAGTCAAAACGGCAAGCATACAACGCTTGGTTTCCCTTGCGCTCTCCAACAACGACATCATGGAATTGGTCTTCATCTTTGCCATTCAACGTAATAAAAAGTATCACCTTATGAGCCAGGTTTGGAACACGCCGCTTGAGCCCGAATACCGTGCCGCGCTGCGCGTACTGGGCGAAGAAGGCTCCCTGGAAGCATTCCTGCAATCCAAGCGCACGCCGGTAAGTTATCGCCGCATCTATACCGATTTTCTGCACTACCCCACGAAGCTTGCCGCACAGAAAAAAGCGGAAGGAAAAGACATCGAGCGCCTTCGCCAGCGCACCGTTGCTGCCTTGGAAACGGCTCACATCACGCGCTATCGCGTTTGCACCGACCTTGGCTTGAACCCCGGAAACGTCTACGCGTACTTGGCGGGCAACACCGATAAAGTGTCGCTTAAAACTGCGCAGGCAATTTGCGACTACGCTTACGAGGCCCTTGAAAAAGCACAAGCGCAAACGGCTGCCAAAGAAGAATAACGGGCCCGCCCGCTGGCTTCGCGCACCACCCCAAAGAGCCTTTCCGCCAGCGCCCTCGCGCGGCCTACGCCTGCCCGCCGCCTTCGCCAACTACCCCGAAGAGCAATCAGAAAGCAATTTCAAAGCCGCGCGCAAGCAAATCGGCCCCACGAAAAAACACGACCAGACCGGATCGCACCCGTCTGGCCCCACGCCCCAAAATCACGCCAAAATTCACCACCAGACAACCGAATCACGTAAAAATAACGATGCGGAAAGTCACAAATACTCACATTTTTTCTTGCCCTTGCCCCTACGCCGCCCTACAATAGCACCATTGAATTCTGTTTCAGGGCGAGGTGAAAATCCTCACTGGCGGTAATTGAACGGCGCGGATTCTTCGCAAGAAGCACCCGCGAACACAAAAGCCCGCGACCCTTGCGCAGCAAAAACTGGCAAGGCTGATTCCGTGAAAATCGGGAGCCAACGGTCACAGTCCGGATGAAAGAGGCGGATATTCGACAACGCATTTTTTCTGCATGTGCGCCATACTTTTCGGTAGCGTGCCACGCCGCACGCAATGCCGCAACGCAGCACGCTTGCAGATGAAATCTTTGCATTGTCCTACGAGCCTGCAATGAGGAATTCATGCGGGTTCGTTTTCTTTTCAGCGGGAAAACGTGCCTGACTTACCGGAAAAGTGGAGCGCATCACAAGAAGCAACGCGCGCCTGCTCGCTGAAAAGAAAGGAGTCCCCCCATGGAAGCAGAAAAGAAAACGGACGCGGCCGCCAACTCCGCCGCGAACATCAAGAACACGAACCGCTGGGACACGCGTCAGCTGGTAGTCATGGCGCTTATGTGCGCTTTGAGCGTGTTGCTCTCGTTCGTGGAGTTCGCCATCTTCCCCGCCGCCGCATGGCTGAAATACGACGCCTCATTCGTTCCCGCCATGATCTGCGGGTTCGCGTATGGTGCGGGCCCGGGCACCGCGGTGGGCCTGATTGCCGTTGTGCTGCACGGCCTAATGTCCGGCAACTTCTGGGGCGCTGTGATGAATGCGCTGGTGGTATGCGGCTACGTTATTCCTTCGGCGCTTATCTACAAACGCATGCGCACGTGGAAAGGCGCCATCATTGGCCTGATCGTGAGCTTCATTTGCGCTGTTATCCTTGCCATTGTGGGCAATCTGCTCGTTACGCCCATCTACGCCGGCATGCCCGTTGAAGCCGTAGCCGCAATGATCGTGCCCATCCTTTTGCCGTTCAACACCATGAAGGCTGCGCTGAATGCAGTTATCACCCTGGCTATTTACAAAGCAATCTCCAACTTGATCACGCCGAAGAAAAACCAGGTTGTAGGCAAAAAATAACGCGAAGGAAAGCTCCCTATGATTGAATTCAAGGACGTTCGGTTTACTTACGATGGCGCCAACTGGGCAATAAACGGCGTAACGACAAGCATCCAGCCAGGCGAATTCGTGTGCATCCTGGGTGGAAACGGCAGTGGAAAATCAACGCTTGCCAAGCATATCAACGCGCTGCTCATTCCCGATGAAGGCGAAGTGCGTGTGGGCGAATGGAGCACCGCCGACGAAGACGCGCGCTACCTTATTCGCAGCACAGCTGGCATGGTGTTCCAAAACCCCGACGACCAGATTGTAGCAACGCTTGTGGAAAACGATGTGGCGTTCGGCCCCGAAAACCTGGGCGTTCCCACCGATGAGCTGCGCGAACGCATAACGGCTTCGCTGAAGGCAGTAGGCCTTTCGGGCTTTGAGGAGGCCGAAACAACCGCGCTTTCCGGCGGTCAAAAGCAACGCGTTGCCATTGCCGGCGTGCTTGCCATGAAGCCGCGCGTCCTGATTCTCGATGAAGCATCGGCCATGATCGACCCCCGCGGTCGAACAGGGCTGATGCGCATCGTGCGCGAGCTGAACAGCAAAGGCTTCACTATTATCATGATCACCCACTTCATGGAAGAAGCGGCCGCAGCCCAGCGCATTCTGGTTATGGAAGCCGGCCGTATTTGCATGGAGGGCACACCGAACGAGGTGCTCAGACGCGCCGACGAGCTGCGCCATTTGCACCTGGATGTGCCATTTTCTGTACGCTTTTCGCTTGCCTGCCAAGACGAGGGCCTTCCCGTTACCACCACCCTTGACGCGCAAACATTGGAGGACGAACTATGCAACTTGCTTTTGACCAGGTAAGTTTCACCTACGATGCCTCGCTGGAGCGTACGGAGAAGAAGCGTGCAAAGAAGGCAGCGAAGCGAAGCGGTGAGGCAAACAATGCGAACGCCGAAGCTGCCGGAGCCTGCGCCCATGCCAGCATTGCCGGCGTTGCGGAAGCCGCAGACGCCACGCTTTCCCCCACCGCGTATGCCGACTGGGGCAATAACCCCGACAACCGGTGGGCGCTGCAAAACATCAGCTTCACCGTGAACGAAGGTGATTTTCTGGGCATTGCTGGGCACACCGGCAGCGGAAAATCCACGCTGCTGCAGCACATGAATGGCCTGCTTGACCCCACGCGCGGACGCATAACGCTCGATGGCGCCAACCTGGCCGACAAAGCTACGCGTAAGCAATGCCGCGCTGCTGTGGGCGTGGTGTTCCAATACCCCGAGCGCCAGCTGTTCGCCGCCACCGTGTACGACGATGTTGCTTTCGGTCCGCGCAACTTGAAGCTTGACGATGCCGAGGTGGACCGCCGCGTTCGCGCATCGCTGGAGTCCGTGGGACTTTCGTGCGATGAGATAGGCAACGCAAGCCCGTTCGAGCTGTCAGGCGGCCAACAGCGTCGCGTGGCCTTCGCAGGCGTTTTGGCCATGAATCCCCAGGTTCTGGTGCTTGACGAGCCCACTGCCGGCCTTGATCCCGAAGCGAAAGCAATGTTTCTACAGCTTATCGACACGCTGCACGCCCAAGGCATGACGGTGGTCATGGTGTCGCACAACATGGACGACTTGGCACGTTTCTGCAACCGCATCATTGTGCTGAACCAAGGCCAGCTTGTTCTAGAAGGAACGCCTGAACAGGTGTTTTCCCACGAAGAAGAGCTGCATGCCATAGGGCTTGATATCCCCACCGCGCAGCACCTGGCGAACAACTTGCGGGCGCGCGGCGTGGGCCTTCCCTCAAGGCTCTTCTTTGACGCGCAGGATTTGGCAAACGCATGCGCAGCGCTGTATAAGCAGGGCTCGCAAACTGCTGACGCACCGCACCACCCGCAAGCCGCCGCCACACAGCAGGAGGCGCCGCAGTCATGAGCTCCCCCACCGCCCTGATATTCGGACGATACGTCCCCGGAACCAGCGTGGTACACGCCCTGGACGCACGTTGCAAACTCACGCTTTTGCTGGTGTTCATCGCCGCGAACGTCATTACCACCACGCCGGTTGCCGTGGTTCTATGCGCGGCGTTCGTTGTAGCCGCCTATTGCGCCGCACGCATCTCGGCGCGCACCGCCTTCACGTGCGTGGGACCGCTTTTGATCATTGTCGTTTTCACCGCCATCGCGAACCTGTTTTTCATGCAAGGCGGCGAAACACTTTGGAGCGCAGGACCGCTTGCCATCACTGAAAACGGCCTGTACCAGGCAATTCTCATGTCGTTTCGCTTGACCATCCTGTTGTTCGGCGCGTGTTTAGTTACCATGACCACCACCGCGCTTGACATCACCGATGCCTTCGAAAGCATGTTGGCGCCTTTTGCGCGCTTTGGGCTTCCCGCCCACGAACTTGCCATGATCGCCGGTATTGCGCTGCGCTTTTTGCCCCAGTTCGCTACCGAATTCGTAAGCACGCGCAACTCCCAGATAAGCAGGGGTGCTTCGTTTTCGGAAGGTTCCTTGAAAGAGCGCGCCCATGCCTTCAGCGCGCTGTTCGTGCCGCTGTTCGCCAGTGTTTTTCGCCATGCCGACACATTGGCGGCGGGAATGGATGCTCGCTGCTACCACGGCGGCGCAGGGCGCACTCACCTGCACGAGCACGCGTTCCATGCGCGCGACGTCGTTGCAAGCGCCATAACGCTGCTGCTTCTTGCAGCCGCCATTGTTTGCAAAGTTATGGGATGGTAGGCGAATAGGGACGAAATTGTTGACAAAAGGTGGGGTAATTTGTCAACAATGCGGGTGGGAGCAGGTTTATTCGAAGTCGTACAGCGCTTGGGTGGCCTGACGGAAATCTTCGTAGACTTCTTGCGCAATGCCCTCGTCGTCAACGAATTCGAATGCTTCCGGCTGATCTTCTTCATCAACCGCGGTCACTTCCATAATAACCAACTCGCCCGACGAACCAACCGGCTCATCATCGCTTACCGGGAAAAAGAAACCGTAACGGCGCCCGCCGTGCAGAATCAATCCAAGAAACTCCAAATCGACTAAATCGCCCTTTTCATCCTCAAAGGTATACACCATACCCTCTTCGATGGGCGGACAAAAATTCGGCGCGCTTCCCTGACGCATACGAGTTCCTTTCCTCGAAAAACCACTACGCGAACAGGGTACCACAGCCGCCGCCCGTTGCAATCAACTATAATTGATGCGGGCGACGCCCTAACAAGAATAACGCACACACAAATGCGCTTCTTCTGACCGACGTCCGCACGAACAGCGCATCGTTAACGCACGCCTTTCGCGCTCTTCATCCCCCTATAATAAGAAGAAGGATACGCTCATGACCACATATTTTGCACCCGTTGAAACAGAAGAGCAAACACGTGAGCTGGCTAATATGGCTGGCGCCATTTGGAACGAATACTGGCCGGCAATCATCGGGCAAGACCAAACGAGTTACATGATTGAGCGCTTTCTATCCTACGATGTTATCGCGCGCGACATGGCAGAAAACGATTACGAATACTGGT